>NZ_ATXB01000001.1:1675000-2010000 GCF_000421465.1 Methylohalobius crimeensis 10Ki | reverse complement strand
GTCCGTGCTCCGGGAACATGGCGATTCCGATGCTAACGGTTATTTTAAAAGGGTGTTCGTTTACTTTGTAATCAATGGAATAAATAGAATTGAAAAGTTTTTCAGCTATCTGAGTAGCATCAAATTGATTGGTATTTTGTATCACCAACGCGAACTCGTCACCACCTAATCGAGCGATTAAGTCTGTGCTGCGGGTGATATGCTTAATTTTATTTGCAATTCTTTGGAGTAAAGCATCCCCAGCCTGGTGCCCACTCGTATCGTTTACATATTTGAACTGATCCAAATCAAAATATAATATTGCACCTGATTGGTTCTTCTTCAAAGATTTACGTAGAATTATATCGAATTCTTGTTGAAATTTTCTTCTATTATATAGGTTGGTCAATGGGTCGTGATCCGCCAGCCATTTTAATCTATCCTCGGCAATTTTACGATCCGTAATGTCAAGTCCAATGGATAAAATTAATGGTGATTCTGAACCGAAATGATTCAGCCGGGTATGGAACCAGGTAATGTAACGAGGCTGAGAATCCGAAAGGTTTAGTTGCGATTCGAATTGTGCCCTAGATATCTTGTTATTTCTGATATCTAGCAATATATATTTTGCATTTATGTCATCGGGTTTGTCTTCCAAGAATAGTTCTTCAAAAGCCCTCGATTTGAAAGGTGTTTTTTCCAGGATATGCTTTCCGTATTGGTTTATGGTAATTATTTCTCCGGAAAAACTTTGGGTTAAAATGATTAATGGTGCAGAATCCAAGAGTTCCTGACTAAAATTTCTTTCTTTCTCCAAGATTCGATGTTGTTTTTTTAGATCCTGAGCACTTTTATCTCTTTCAGTTTGTAAATCCTCCAGTTTATAGCTTAATTGTAAAACGCTTTTTACGAGATAATCTATCTCGTCATTTCTTAAAAGGAGGGTGTTGTTATGATGCAAGAGTCTATTTCTAACCGATATGTAACGGCCTTCTGCAAGTAAGGGAAGTATTCTAGATAAGTTGGTGACTCGTTGTAGAGGTTTTCTAAGCAATAACAATAATAGCATCATTCCTATTGCTAAACTGATTCCTCCGTTTGCAACATGATTGAAGGTGTTTTGTCTTTGAGACAAGTAAATTTTGGTAATATCGTCGATGACTATAAAGGTGGGGTACTGCCCTTCGCCGCCGGGAATATCAAATGCTTTTATTTCATAAGTATTGCCGTGCAGTTGCAAGTTCTTAATGGAAGACTTTAGACTGTTAAGAGAAAATGCAATTTCAGTGTTTCTTAAAATTTCTTTGTTTTTCAACGGGTTAGTGATTGCGTCCAGATGGTGGCCCCAATAGGTCTTTTTACCGGATTTGGGGTTGTTGGTTAAAATTCCGATTTGTGTATGTGTGATCGTATTGAAGTCCAGTACGATATCAGCCAAGCTTTTGCTTATGATTAGTACTTTGTTTGTGCCATTACCATCTAATATAGGGATCCCTATGTATTGGAGGCATGAATTGTGGCATTGAATAAAAAACAAAGGCTTTTCTGTTTCAAGAATTTTTCTAATTTTTGAAAAATCATTTTCTTTAATGCTCCTCGATCCCCATGTCTCGATGGTTTTTCCATTTCTATCTAAATACTGGATACCTTCCACCCCCCAAGTGAGTTGAAACGCACTCCAATAGTTATTCAGAGTATCAACTATGTGATCCTCGTTATTTCTGTTATGGTGTATATTTTCTGAGAAAAGCGGGATTGTCTCCGCAATTTGCTGCAATAAACGTGATGATTGTGATATTAACAACTCGATGGTCTTCTTATATCTTTCATGTGATTCAATCCGTTGTTCCTTGTATTGTCGCTGTAACGTGGTTATCGTTATCCCCGACAAAATTCCATGAATGGATAGAAGAATCGATCCTAATATGATGACTATCTTCCACTTCAAGCTTAAATGCAGGTCTTGCCGCATTTTGCGACTCTTGGCTTGACTTTTTGACATAGCTTAATGCTGGGCTCCGGAGCGCCTATATACCATCTACGCTTATGGTTATTTGTGTCTGTATCAGATCGATTGTTGTATACTATAATTCAATATAATCTTGGCATCTTGTCATTTGCAGATAGCCTATTGCTCAGAATCCATGAATTATCGTCCGTCTGGGTTGGAAATACCGGCTCATGTTGCCGGATGCAATTATTCCTTACTAGTCAAGTATAGCGTTTGAGTGAGAATCCGTGGATCTGAATGGCTGTTTACAAATTTGACCTGCTCTGATCTGAAACAGGGCAGACCGCTGGACCCCGCCACAGTTAAAAACCTTGTAAAAAACACAGTCTCTGTTTTTTTCTGACGATGCGTGAGGAATGCCAGAGTGGATTTGTTGCTCGAGACAGGAAGGCTAGAAGGATCTGGCCACCCAGCAGCATTTCCTTGTCTGCGTGTTGTTATTTGCCATACCCGCCCATGCTCTTGGCGGGGTGTATGGTTTAGCCTATTCATGTAACCATGTTTTAACAACTTGTTCATACACGATGAAATTTCAGTTGATGATGACGTCTGGATCGGGCCGGCGGGGACGGTTGCAATTCAATCGAGGTGACGTGGAGACACCGGCTTTCATGCCGGTGGGAACCTACGGCACAGTAAAAGCTATGACGCCGGAAGATCTTCTCTCCGTCGGGGCGGAGATGATACTTGGCAATACTTTTCACTTAATGCTTCGACCAGGAGTTGGAGTCATACAGGCTCATGGGGGGCTGCATGGCTTCATCCATTGGAATAAGCCGATTTTGACCGATTCCGGCGGATTCCAGGTTTTTAGTCTTGGCAAGTTGCGTCAAATTACTGAGGAGGGCGTACGCTTTCGATCTCCCGTCAACGGAGACGCAATATTTATGGGTCCCGAGGAATCCATGGCGATCCAACGAGCCTTGGAGGCGGATGTCGTCATGTGTTTCGATGAGTGTACCCCTTATCCGGCAAATTTTGAACATGCGCAATCATCCATGGAATTGTCTCTGCGATGGGCGAAGCGTAGCCGCCGAGGGCATGGTGACAACCCCGCCGCTTTATTCGGGATCGTCCAAGGCGGTGTATACGAAGAATTGCGTTTGCGCTCCCTCGAAGGGTTGTTGGAAATCGGTTTTGATGGGTATGCCATCGGGGGGTTGTCGGTGGGCGAGCCCAAACAGGACCGTTACCGAATTTTGGACGCATTGCTGCCTCAAATGCCCGCCGATCAACCGCGTTATTTGATGGGAGTCGGTACCCCGGAAGACATCGTCGAGAGTGTGCGCCGCGGGGTGGATATGTTCGACTGCGTGATGCCTACCCGCAATGCACGCAACGGTCACTTGTTTACCCGTTTCGGAGTGGTCAAAATTCGCAACAGCCGATACCGAGCGGACACGCGGCCGATAGACGATTCTTGCGATTGCTATACTTGCCGCCATTACAGCCGTTCCTACCTGCACCATCTGGATCGCTGCAAGGAGATCCTGGGAGCTCACCTGAACACGGTTCACAACTTGCATTACTACCAGGAGCTGATGGACGGTTTGCGGAAGGCCATCGCCGCTCATCAATTGGAAGAGTTCATCGATCACTTTTATCGTGAACGCGGCAAAGCCGAGCCTCTTGTGGCATAATCTGCCTTTTTTGAAGCCAACCGAAAGGATCTAACGTTTATGGGATTTTTCATTGCCGACGCATTCGCCCAGGGCGCGCCCCAGGCGCAACAACCGAGTTGGGCCGGCCTGTTGCTGCCCCTGGTGATTTTCGCTTTTTTTTATTTTTTGTTCATCTGGCCTCAGCAACGTCGCGCCAAGGAACATAAGAAAATGGTGGCCTCCATCGCCAAGGGGAGCGAAGTGGTGACCAATGGCGGCATCCTGGGCCGAGTGGCGGATCTGGATGAAAATTTTGTGGTGCTGGAAGTGTCGGAAGGCATGCGCATTCAGGTGCAGCGCAATGCCATTTCCAGCGTCTTGCCCAAAGGAACTTATAAGGTAGTCAAGAAAAAGATTGCCCAGACGGAAAAGCAATAAAAATATAAGAGACTGTCATGCAAAACCGCTTTCCGCTATGGAAAAACGTATTGATTATTGTGGTATTGGGGATCGGGCTTTTTTACGCGCTGCCGAATTTGTTCGGTGAGGATCCCGCCGTGCAGGTCTCGCCCCAGCGGGGCGCCTTGCTGGATAAGAGCCTGGAAATCAAGGTCAAGAATACCCTTGACGAGGCGGGTTTGACTTCCAAGCGTATGGGAGCTCGAGAGGGGAATTTCCTAATCCGCTTCAATACCGCAGAAGCTCAATTGCAGGCCGCCGATTTGTTGCGGGAAAAATTGGGAGACGATTACGTGGTCGCGCTCAATTTGGCGCCGGCGACGCCGAGGTGGTTGCAGTCCATCGGTGCCAGACCGATGTATCTGGGGCTGGATTTGCGCGGCGGCGTGCATTTTCTGCTTCAGATAGATATGGAGGCGGCCATCGATCAGGCAGTGGAGCGTTATGTGGGGGATTTTCGTACCACCTTGCGTGAAGCTAAAATCCGCTACCTCGCGATCGATCGTGACGGGCAGGCCATCCGAATCCGACTGAAGAATGCCAGCGATCTGGCGCAGGCCGAATCCTTGCTCGAAGACGAGTTTCGCCAATTGGTGTTGAGTCCGGATGAAGCCGCACTGATTTTGGAAGCCCGTTTGTCGGAAAAAGAACAGCGGGAAATCAAAAGTTTCGCCTTGAAGCAAAATCTCACGACTTTGCGTAATCGGGTCAACGAGTTGGGAGTGGCCGAGCCGGTGATCCAACAGCAGGGAGAAGACCGCATCGTGGTCCAGCTCCCGGGGGTGCAGGACACGACTCGAGCCAAGGAGATCCTGGGGGCCACAGCGACCTTGGAATTTCGCTTGGTGGATACCGAGCACGACGTGGGAAGCGCCCTGGAAACGGGGGTGCCCATGGGCGCCAAAATCTACCGCGATCGGAGCGGCAAACCGGTGCTGTTGAAGCGACAGGTCATTGTGACCGGCGATCAGATCACCGATGCTTCCTCCGGGCTCGATCAGCAATCCGGGACACCGGCGGTTTTCGTGACCCTGGATAGCGTGGGGGCCAGCAAAATGTCGGATGTGACCCGCGAAAACGTCGGCAAGCCCATGGCGGTCGTGTTCATCGAAAACCAGATCGTCACCAAGACCGTGGACGGCCAAACGGTGGAAGAGCGCAAGCGGGTCGAAGAAGTCATCAACATCGCCACCATTCGGGGGCGTTTCAGCAAACGATTCCAAATCACCGGCCTCGACAATACCGAAGAGGCCCGCAACCTGGCTCTGTTGCTCCGGGCCGGGGCGCTGGCGGCACCGATGGATATCGTCGAGGAGCGCACCGTGGGGCCCAGCCTGGGGCAGGAGAACATCGAACGCGGTTTTCTTTCGGTGATCGTGGGCTTTGTCGTGGTGCTGATCTTCACCGCCTGGTATTACAAGGTCTTCGGCCTGGTGGCGGATCTGGCGCTGACCTTGAATTTGATCATGCTGGTCGCATTGCTCTCCCTTCTTCAAGCCACCTTGACCTTGCCCGGGATTGCCGGGATCGTACTGACGGTGGGGATGGCGGTGGACGCCAACGTCCTTATCTTTGAGCGTATCAAGGAAGAGCTCCTCAACGGGAACAGTCCCCAAGCGAGCATCTATTCAGGGTATGAGAAGGCGTTCGCAACGATTTTCGATGCGAATGTCACCACCTTGATTGCCGCGCTGGTGCTTTTCAGTTTCGGTACCGGCCCGGTCAAGGGGTTTGCCGTGACTTTGTCCCTCGGCATCATGACCTCGATGTTCACCGCGATTTTGGTAACGCGGATGTTGATCAATTGGATTTACGGCAACCGCCGCGTGGCGCGTTTGGCGGTTTAAAGGAGTGACCATGGCTCAGCTTGTTTCGCAACGCAGTATCGATTTTATGGGCAAACGCCAACTGGCGTTGGTCCTTTCTGCAATTCTGGCGGTAATGTCCCTCGGATCACTGATCGTGCAGGGATTGTCATTAGGGCTCGATTTCACCGGCGGCACGCTGGTCGAAGTGGGGTATCCGGCTTCGGTGGATTTGGCCGAGGTACGCAATCAGCTGGCAGAAGCTGGGTATGAGGATGCCGCGGTGCAACATTTTGGCACCACGCAGGATATATTGATCCGCGTGCCTCCGGATCCCGATCTCAGTTCGGCGGCCCTCAGCGACAATATCTTGCAGGCCTTGAGTGCCGGTGCAGGTGCCGAGCCCGAACTTCGGCGGGTCGAGTTCGTCGGGCCGCAAGTGGGGAAAGAATTGACCGAGAAGGGCGGCTTGGCGTTGCTGTTCGCCTTGTTCGGTATTCTGATCTATATCGCCTGGCGATTCGAATACCGGTTTGCCTTGGGGGCGATCGCCGCGCTTGTCCACGATGTCATTATCACCCTCGGTTTTTTCTCCTTGACCCGGCTGGAATTCGATCTGACGGTGCTGGCGGCGCTCTTGGCGGTCATCGGTTATTCCCTCAACGACACCATCGTGGTTTACGACCGGATTCGGGAAAACTTCCGTCGGCTACGGCGTGGCGAGCCCGCTGAAATCATCAATACTTCCATCACGCAGACCTTGAGCCGGACCCTGCTGACCTCCGGAACCACCTTGTTGGTTCTGATTTCCCTGGCGGTGCTGGGGGGCGAAATCATCCGTAATTTCGCCATTGCCCTGATTTTCGGGGTAGTAGTGGGGACTTATTCCTCCATCTACGTCGCTAGCGCTTTCCTGTTGCTATTCAAGGTCAAGCGGGAGGATTTGTTGCTGCCGGAAAAGGAGGTGGCCGACGCCGAGCGCCTGTGACTCAGGCGCTTAAGGCGCCGGTGGCGAAGGGGGCGATGGCCCGGCAAATCGCCTGTTGCAGCTTGGGGGTGCCGGTGACGAGGTTGCCGGTCTCCAGGTAGCGATCGCCGTTGCCGAAATCGCTGACCAGTCCGCCGGCCTCTTGAATTAATAACACCCCCGCGGCCATATCCCAAGGCTGAAGGCCGATTTCCCAAAAACCGTCCAGACGGCCGCAGGCCACATAAGCCAAGTCCAAGGAAGCGGCTCCGGCGCGTCGAATGCCGGCACTGTCCTTGAATACCGATCGGAACATGCCCAAATAGGCCTCCAGGTGTTCCTGTTGCTTGAAGGGGAAACCGGTCCCGATGAGCGCGCCTTCCAGGCCGGACTGTCCGGAGACTCGGATCCGGCGGTTGTTGAGGGAAGCGCCTCCGCCCCGGGTTGCGGTGAACATCTCTTGTCGCAAGGGATCGTAGACCACCGCCTGTTCCATTAGGCCGCGGTGCTGGAGCGCGAGAGACACGGCGAATTGGGGAAAACCGTGGAGGAAATTGGTGGTACCGTCCAAAGGATCGATGACCCATAAATACTCGTCTCGGTCGGATTTGCCCTGGCGGCCGCCTTCTTCACCCAGAAAATGATGATTGGGATAGGCCTTGTGAAGGACTTGAATGATTTCCCGCTCGGCTGCACGATCCACCTCGCTGACGAAATCGTTACGGCCTTTGGTGTCTATGGAGAGATAATCAACCCGGTCCAGGGATCGTACGATCAGGTCACCCGCGCGGCGGGCGGCACGGGTGGCGATGTTGAGCATTGGATGCATAGAGGAAATTATTGGTTGGTCAAAGCACTTAGTATACCTTTTTTCTGATAAAATCCGGCAATTTACCCGTCTTTGTCGTAGGAAATCACCTTGCCACAGATTCGTATTGTATTGGTAGAAACGAGTCACCCGGGTAATATCGGTGCGGCGGCCCGGGCGATGAAGAATATGGGGTTTTATGAATTGGCCTTGGTCGCTCCCAAGCTCTTCCCTCACGCCGAAGCGACCGCACGGGCGGCGGGTGCGGACGATGTGCTGGCCCGGGCGACCTGCTTTCCCAACCTGGCCGAGGCGGTGGCCGATTGCCATTTGGTGATCGGAGCCAGTGCCCGCCAGCGGGCCATTCAATGGCCCAAGCTGTTGCCCAGACAATGCGCGGAACAGGTATGGCAAGAGGCGCCGGCCGCCAAAGTGGCGATTGTCCTGGGGCGCGAGCGATCCGGCTTGACCAACGAGGAATTGGACCTTTGCCACTACTGGCTTCATATCCCCTGTAATCCGGAGTACAGCTCTTTGAACGTGGCCGCTGCGGTACAGATCATCGTCTATGAGTTGCTTTTAAGTCGCAGGGAATCGCTTCCTTGCTCGGAGCCAATGCCCGAACTGGCCACCCATGCAGAACTGGAATCCTTCTACGGACACCTTCGGCAGACCTTGACGGAAATCGGGTTCCTGCATTCCACCAAGCAGGCCCCATCCATCCTTCGCCGCTTGCGCCGATTGTTCGGGCGCACCCGGTTGGAGAAAAGGGAAGTGGATATCCTGCGCGGGATTTTGACCTGTGCCCAACGCCCCTGGCGGAAGGAGGAATCATGCTGAATTGCTGGGTCGAACTGCGGCGTCGGTTGCGGGAGGACGTTTCCTGTGTTTTCGCTCGTGATCCGGCCGCCCGCTCCTGGTGGGAGGTGGCGACCGCCTATCCCGGCGTGCATGCGCTGTGGTTGCATCGGCTCAGTCATTGCCTGTGGAATCACGGTTGGTATTGGTTCGCTCGCTTCCTGTCCCATATTGCGCGCTGGCTGACCGGCATCGAGATTCATCCCGGCGCCCACATCGGCCAACGTTTTTTTATCGATCACGGGATGGGAGTAGTGATCGGCGAGACAGCGGTGATCGGCGACGATTGCACTTTGTACCACGGGGTAACCCTGGGCGGGACGAGTTGGAAAAAGGGGAAACGGCATCCCACCCTCGGTCGCAACGTGGTGGTGGGAGCGGGCGCCAAAATTCTGGGGCCGATCCAGGTGGGCGATAATGCCCGCATCGGCTCCAATTCGGTGGTGCTCAAAGATGTCCCCCCGGGAGCCACCGTGGTGGGCATTCCCGCCCACGTGGTCAGTGCCGACCGCAAGGCATCGGCGGCCCATAAAGCGGCTATCGCCAAACAATTGGGTTTCGATGCTTATGGCTTGACGCCGGACATGTCCGATCCCGTGGCGTATGCCATCAATCACATGCTCGAGCATGTCCAAGCACTGGACCGGCAAATCGAGGAATTGAACGCCGCCTTGCGCAAGGCCGGCGTGACTCCGCCTCAAGTGTCGCTGCCTCCCTTGGAAGCGTGTAAATTGCGGAACGGACAACCGCCGGGAGAGGGCGGTGATTAGTTGACTGTTTTACTCAGATATGGGTATAGTGTTTTCACTTATAAAGTGTAGTGAAAACGCTCTCGGAGTTTGCCGTGCGATTGACGACCAAAGGCCGATACGCGGTCACCGCCATGCTGGATCTGGCCTATCATAGCGGTCAAAAACCGGTGACCTTGACCGACATTGCCAAGCGGCAGGATATTTCCCTGTCTTATTTGGAGCAGTTGTTCTCCAAGTTGCGCCGAGCCGGGATGGTGACCGGTGTCCGTGGTCCAGGCGGAGGCTATCAATTGAGCCGCTCCTCCGATGAGATCAATATCGCCGACATTATCACGGCAGTGGATGAAAGCGTCGATTCCACCCGCTGCGGAGGGAAAGGCAACTGTCAAAACAATCAGCCTTGTTTGACCCATGAATTATGGATGGGGTTGAGCGAGCAAATCCGTACTTATTTGGCCGGAATCAGCCTCGCGGATCTGTTGTCTCGCCGGACCATCCAATCGGTGGCTAACCGTCAGGATCAAGAAATCCAGATGATGGCATTGCAGGAAAAACGCCCCTGAAGATGATCTATCTGGATCACAATGCCACCACGCCGTTGGACGAGCGGGTGGTGGAAGCCATGCTGCCTTTTTTGCATCGCTTCTATGGCAATCCGTCCTCGCTCTATCGCTGGGGGCGGTTGACGCGGGACGCGGTGGAGCAAGCCCGGGTTCAGGTATCGGCTCTGGCGGGGGCGCATCCGTCCCAGGTCATCTTCACCAGCGGAGGCACCGAAGCCAACAATCTGGCTCTCAAGGGTTGGTGCGACAACAATCCCGGCAAGGCGATCGCGGTAAGCGCCATCGAACATGCATCCGTTCGCGAAACCGCCCAGGCATTGAGCCGCAAGAGCGTTCCCGTCCATTGGCTCCCGGTGGACGCCGACGGAGTCGTTCAAGTCGATGCCTTGGCGGAATTGCCCCGAAATACGCTGGGCCTGGTTTCCTGCATGTTCGCCAACAATGAAACCGGCGTGATTCAACCGCTGTCAAAATTAGTTGAAATCGCCGCTCGAGAAGGCATCGCTTGCCATACCGACGCGGTCCAAGCGGTCGGGCGACTCCCCTTGCGCTTCAATGACTCGGGGGTTGGGATGATGAGTTTGTCCGGCCACAAGGTCTACGGCCCCAAAGGGGTGGGCGCGTTGATTGTCGACCAGGCTTCGATCTTGGCCCCCTTGCTCAATGGCGGGGACCAGGAGTACGGTCTGCGCGGCGGGACGGAAAACGTGGCCGGGATCGTGGGATTCGGGAAGGCGGCGGAGCTGGCGTTGGCTGAACGCGAATCCAGCGCTGATCAGCTGGCTGCTTTGCGTGAAAGGCTGGAAGCAGGATTAGCCCGATTGCCCGGCGTGATTATTTTCGGCCGGGATGCGGAGCGCTTGCCCAATACGGTTCAGATGACCATTCCGGGAATGGATGGAGAAATGTTGGTGATGGCCTTGGACCGGGAGAAAATCGCTGTCTCCAGCGGTTCGGCCTGTGCCAGCGGCGGTAGCGAACCCAGCCACGTACTCTTGGCGATGGACGTGGAGGAGGCTCTGGCAAAGGGCGCCATCCGTATCAGCTTGGGCAAGGATAATACCGAGCAGGACGTGGAACGGTTTTTGAGTGTTTTGGCCGGGGTCGTATCGGCCTTCGGTGTGGGTGGTTAACGCTGAGAGGAGAATCCGATTATGACAGGAATTCGTTTGACCGAGGCGGCGGCACGTCGCATCCAAAATCAGTTGGCCCACCGTGGTAAGGGGATCGGACTCAGGTTGGGCATCAAGCGGGCAGGGTGTTCCGGCTATGCCTATCTGATCGACTACGCCGACCAGGTGGAATCGGACGATATGATTTTCGAGGACCGTGGCGTCAAAGTGGTGATCCGGCGCGATCAGTTGGATTATCTGGATGGCTTGGAGGTGGATTTTCGCCGCGAAGGTCTCAACGAAGCGTTTCAGTTTAACAACCCCAAAGCCAAAGGCACCTGCGGTTGCGGGGAAAGTTTTACCGTTTAGGGACGGTCAGCAAGCCAATCGCAGCATTGACGCTTCGCCATCCACGGGTGCGTGTTTTCCGGTGCTCGACGAGCTCCCAGGGACGGGTTCACGGCGTGGAGATAATTCTTGTAAACCATCTCTTAGAATAAAAAATTCGGGAAATTTTCCCATACTCTCGGGGTGCTTCTTTCCGTATCCTGTCTCGCTTTTGAGTCGATTGCGAAGAGGAGGACCTTGTGAAGAATATCTTTCCGCCCAGGCGGTTGGCGGTCGGAATAGCGCTAGCCTTGATGGCGCCGGTGGCCGGCGCCGAAGAGGCGGTGGAACTGGAAAAGATGGATATCGTGGGGGAAACCCCTTTGGGCGGTATCGGCGTGCCCGTGTCTCAGATCCCCGCGAATATTCAGACCGTTACCGGGCAGGAACTGGAAAAGGACCACAG
The DNA here is from genome assembly GCF_000421465.1 of Methylohalobius crimeensis 10Ki. Classification (NCBI taxonomy): domain Bacteria; kingdom Pseudomonadati; phylum Pseudomonadota; class Gammaproteobacteria; order Methylococcales; family Methylothermaceae; genus Methylohalobius; species Methylohalobius crimeensis. The sequence goes on along the minus strand of NZ_ATXB01000001.1, from coordinate 1,998,292 downwards.
TTTCTCCATCAGCGATTATTTCCGCAACCACCTGGGAAGCGTTTCGGTCAACGACGCCCAGAACAATCCCTTCCAACCCGATATTCAGTATCGTGGCTTTACCGCCTCGCCCTTGTTGGGGTTGCCTCAGGGGATGAGCATTTATCTCAACGGAGTGCGCTTCAACGAACCGTTCGGCGATACGGTCAATTGGGATCTGATCCCTGAAGGAGCCATCGAGCGGATGGAACTGCATCCCGGTTCCGATCCGGTGTACGGCCTCAATACCTTGGGCGGCGCCCTCGCCATTCGGAGCAAAACCGGTTTTTCGTTTCCCTATCATCAATTTGAGGGGTATGCCGGTTCCTGGGGGCGGCATAATGAAGAGCTGTCCAGCGGATGGAACAATGGTACGGTAGGTTATTTTCTGCATCTTCGCCATTTCGAAGAAGACGGTTGGCGCGACTTATCCCCCACCCAGGTAAAACAGGCTTTCGGTGTCTTGAGTTGGCGGGGCGACAAAAGCGAGCTCAACTTGACTCTCTCCGGCACCGACAGCGAATTGATCGGGAATGGCGCGATACCCATTCAGTTATTCCAAGAAGAGCAAAACGCCATCTTCACCCATCCGGACGAGACGCTTAACCGGATGTTCTTCAGTAATCTCGACGGTAACTTCTGGGTCAACGATCACATCCAAGTGTCCGCCAACGCCTACTATCGCTTCAACCAAACGCGCACCTTCAACGGGGACGATACGGATTTCGAGCGTTGCGACGATGACACGGATTTCATGTGTGAAGAAGACGAAGACGAAATCCTGGAAGATGTGTTTGGCAATCCGATTGCTTGGTCGCCAATGGTCGATTCCGCGACCAACAACTCCAGTAAAACCCGCCAGCGGGGATACGGCACCCAGCTGCAGACGGCCTTTTTATACGACCTGTTCGGGATGAAAAACCGTTTTGTGACGGGTTTCAGTTTCGACCAGGCTCAGACGCACTTCCAATCCGACACGGAACTGGCGCGCTTGACCAACAACCGGGGAACCGAGGGAAGCGGCATTAAGGAAATGGAATCCCGGGTGCGACTGGACGGGGAGGTGACCCATTTCGGCGGCTATTTCATCGAGCAGCTGAGCCCCATCGACGACCTGACTTTGTCGGTGTCGGGGCGTTATAACGCGACCCACATCGATTTGAGAGACAATTTCGGCACCGAACTGAACGGCAAGCATACCTTCAACCGCTTCAATCCATCTGCAGGGATTACTTATGATTTCATGCCGGAGGTTTCGGTGTACGGTCGTTACAGTGTCGGAACCCGGGCTCCCTCACCGATGGAATTGAGCTGCGCCGATCCGGAAGCGCCGTGTAAACTGCCCAACGCCTTCCTCGCCGATCCTCCGCTGGATCAAGTCGTGACCCGAAGCTGGGAAGCGGGCTTCAGGGGGACCTTTGACGAGATCTCTTTGGGCGACTCCGTAAGCACGCGTTTTCACTGGCACACCGGCTATTTCCTGACCAAAAACCACGATGATATTCTCTTTATCAGTGCCGGCGATCTGACCAGCGAAGGGTTTTTCAGCAACGTTGGAACGACCCGCCGGCAGGGGCTGGAAGCCAACCTGACCGGAGAGCTGGACAATCAACTGACGGGAATGTGGCTGCAGAAGCTGCGCTATGGATTCCATTACACTTATTTGGACGCCACGTTCCGCACGCCGTTCTCCGCGCCCAGCCCCAACAATCCCTCCGCCGTCGACGATCGGATTCAGGTCAGCCGAGGAGATCGGGTTCCGGGTGTGCCCGAGCATATGTTCAAATTCAACATGGATGTGGATATTCTGCCCCAGCTATCTCTCGGCTTGAGCGGCATTTATAACAGCAACCGCTATTTCCGGGGGGACGAGGCCAATTTGAACGATCCCGTACCCGGCTATTGGGTCTTCAATCTCAGGAGTGAATATCGTTTCAATCGCTACGTGCAGGTATTTCTCCGGGTCGACAACCTGTTCGACAAGCGTTACACCACGATGGGCTTGTATGGAGAACCCGACGAAGTGCTGGGAGACGACTACGAAGATGCGCGTTTCGTGGGCCCTGCCGCCCCGCGTGGAATCTGGGGCGGTATTCGCCTGCAAATTTAAACCGACGATTGTTTTGTTTAAGAAAACAATGTGGTTATAAAATTGGGGATAGAATAATCAGGAGGAGCGACTATAATAGATACCGAACTTTGCGAGGGCAGGCTCTCCCAAAGTTCATCTCAACAGTAGTTCTCCTCCTCTTTGGCGACCGAATCGGTCGCTTTTTTTTGTCCGGCGCTGGCAAAGCCGCATAAAAAAGCCCGCTCAAGGCGGGCTGGTTTGTTGTTGTTTTTATCCTATAAAAATTCTGATCGCTGTTAGCTAAGGCATGACAGCGTTTGTTGTTATTATTATTCGGCTAGACAGGGTACTCCTCCTCTTTGACGCATCTTCGGCGTTCTTTTCCCTGTAGCACGGGAAAGGAGTGTAAACCAAATTTCCAGGGAAGTCCAAAATTTTGTGTCATATGCCACACTTGGGATGATCCTCTCTTTCTTTGGCGGACGGTTTAAAATGAATGGGCTGATAAGAGGAGGAGGACCAAGTGATGGATGAAATTTTAGCGACCTTGAAACGTTGGGTCGGCAGCGATGCCCAACGGGCGTTTTATGAACGCTATTGTCCCGAGGCGGTGAAGAAAGTGGCTTTTGAGATCAGACCCATGAAAAAAAAGGACTTGAAGGCCGTGGCCGCCATTGAGGAGTCCGCCTACCCCTTCCCTTGGCCCGTGGAGATTTTCAAAAGTTGCCTCAAGGTCGGTTATTCCTGCTGGGTGGGAGAGATGGGGGACGAAGTGATCGCCTACGGGATTCTTTCCGTCGGGGCGGGGGAAGCCCATGTGATGAATATTTGCGTCTCGCCAAGATGGCAGGGAGCGGGCTATGGCCAGCGGATGATGGAATGTCTTATTCAAGCGGCGAAAGAGAAGCGTGCCGACATGGTGCTGTTGGAAGTGCGTCCCAGCAATGAAGCGGCGGTGAATCTTTATTATCGGCTGGGGTTCAACGATATCGGTCGGCGCAAGGATTATTATCCGGCGGAAGCCGGCAAGCGGGAAGATGCCCTCGTGTTGGCCAGAACGCTCTGATCTTGCAACACGATTTCTCCACCCCGCCTATACTTTGTAGGAATGGTTAAAGCAACGGTTAAAATCATGTCGGAACGCCGAAAAGAACCTCGAGTCCCCGTGTTGATCCCTCTCCGGGTTCATGATCAAGGTTCGGGGGAAGTCCTGGGGGAATTGGCCAATTTGTCCCGGCGTGGCATGATGTTGCTCGGCCAACGTTCGATCGAACCTAATCGAGTCTTTCAGGTGGAGATTGCCTTGCCGGAAAGCCGGGACTTGGCGACGAATCGTCTTGGCCTCGGCATAGAAAGCCTTTGGACCGAACGGGACGAGGGGGACGGCCGATACTGGATAGGCTTTGAAATCATCGATTTTGCTCCGCAGGCGGCTGAATTGTTGGAACAGTTGATCGACCAATTCAGTTGATCTTATTGGCGTATCTTTCAACCCCGATAAGCCGCCGCCGTCAATCCGTGCTGTTTCAATTTCAAATAGATGGAGCGGGGAGTCAATCCCATCGCTTGGGCGACGGCGTCCACGTTGCCGCGGTGATGGTGCAGGGATTCCAACAGATAATTCTTTTCCGCTTCGGTTAAGACTTGTTCCTTGAGTTGTCGCCAGCTGGGCGGAGACGCATTCGTCGGGGCGGCTATATCCAGGTGGGTCAGCTCCGCTTCATCCGAGAATAAAAAGCTGCGTTCCAAGGTATTTTCCAGTTCCCTGACATTGCCCGGCCAAGCGTAATGGCGGATTTGATCCATCACGGTCCGGCTCACGCCGCTGATCGGTCGGCGATACTTTTTGCCCAGTCGTTGCAGGATGAGTTGGACCAATGCGGGCAGGTCTTCGGTCCGCCGCCGTAGAGGCGGCATGGAAAGCCGGACCACGTGGATTCGGAAGAACAGATCTTCGCGGAAATCTCCTTCCCGCACCACTTCTTCCAGGTTGCGGTTGGTGGCGGCGAGAATGCGGACGTCCACGTGAATGACGCGTCGGCCGCCGACCCGCTCGATTTCGCTTTCCTGCAGCACCCTCAGCAGCCGGATTTGCGCGGCGGGAGAGAGGGCGTCGACTTCGTCCAGAAAGAGGGTACCGCCTTCGGCCCGTTCGAAGACTCCCTGATGGATGTCGATCGCGCCGGTGAAAGCGCCTTTCTCATGCCCGAATAAAGTGCTCTCGATCAGGGTTTCCGGGATCGCTCCGCAGTTGATGGCGATGAAAGGGCGGTTGGCGCGGGGACTCATGGCGTGAATCGCTTTGGCGATCAGCTCCTTGCCGACCCCGGTTTCGCCCTGAATCAAGACCGTGGCGTCGGTGGGGGCGAGTTTATGAATCGCCTTGACCATCCGCCGCATCGGCGGGGATTCGGCGATGATTCCCGGCGGTTCGGGCAAGTTGCCTTTGGTGGCTTTGGTCTTGCTGGTCTGCAGCCATAATTTGTGCAACTGGGTTTCAATCTGGGATTTCAAGGTGCTGATTTCTTCCCGGTTCTGGCGGCTTTCCTGGGGTTTGAGGTATTCCTTGCCCGGTTGATCCCGGGCGTCTTCCCGGTTCAGATGGATGCAAACCCGGCAGCGTCCATGATCCCGGGCGATGCATTCGGCGATATCCACCTTGGCATAGCCGAAATTCCGCGCCGCGATGCCGCCAAACACGCTCGAGGTCATGCGGCAGAGTTCCGGGAAATTTTTCACTCCCTCGCCGAAGGGACAGCGGGTATTGATGACCCGAACGCACCCCGGTTCGCTGGAGTCGAGAGAAAAATTGCCTCCGATCCGGTTTTTCAAGCCCAGAATCAAGTCCACATAGCGCTCCACGTCGAGCGGGGCTTCGAGTTCGAAATCATTGCGATAGCTTTCCTCGAAAAAACGTCCGGCGCTGTGAGCGATGTGCTCGATGTATTCTTCTTGCGGATTGCCGTGCTGTTCGCACGCGTGAAGCAGTTCCAGGACGAAAGTTTGCAGGAATAACACCGGATCGAGGGAGGCAAAAGAAGGCTTGATCATAAAAGTGAAATCCTATTTCTGGTATGTGAAATGTTATTTCACAAATATACGTCATATCCGGATGCAATGCACGCAATTAGCTGTTTCTCGGGTTGGCACAGAATTTGTTTCAAAGGAAGTGAGACAACTAAGTATTTATTGAGGAGAAACCTATCATGGCTTACGAAGATCGTCCTCCCTTGGATCCCCATCCCTTGAGCGAGTACGTCGCATGGGCGGGGAAGCGCAACCGGGACCCGATTCTGGAGGTATTGCGGTCCAAATTGCCACAGGAGCAGGGGAAAGTATTGGAGCTTGCCAGCGGAAGCGGCATGCATATCAACTATTTTGCGCCGCATTTCCCCCACTTGGTTTTTCAGCCTTCCGACAAGACCGACGAAACCTTCGAGAATATTCGCAAGCTGCGGGAAGAACAGAATAATTCGAATATCGCCGACCCGATCCCGCTCGATTTGACCGATCCGGCTTCCTGGCCGGAAGCAGGGGATTATCAATCCATGTTCTGTATCAACATCTTCCAAGTGGCGCCGATCAATATCGCCGATGGAATGATGGCTTGTGCTTCGCGCCTGTTGAGCGAAGACGGGTTTTTGATGGTTTATGGCCCGTTTAGGGTGGAAGGCCGCTTTACCACTTCTTCCAACGAGGCGTTTCACAATATCCTGGATTCCACCGGCGTGCCGGAGTGGGGCTTGAAGGATGTCGCCGACCTTCGCCGGGCGGCTGAAGCGCATGGAATGCGGCTCGCGGAGCAGATCGATATGCCCGCCAATAATTTCGCTTTGATTTTCCGGCGCGGATGATGGGGGCTGCGACACCTGCGGCGGTGGTGGTCGGGGTGGGCCCCGAGACGGGACTCGGCGCGGCCTTGGCTCGGCGCTTCGCCGCTCAAGGCTTGCCGGTGTTCATTGCCGGGCGGACGGAGCGCAAATTGCGCCAGGTGGCCGCTACCATCGAGAGCGGCGGCGGGCGAGCCATTCCCGTCGTCGCGGATGCCACGGTCGAAGATCAGGTCAAGGCCCTGTTCGAAGCCGTTGACGGCTGCGATTGCGTGCCGGAATTGGTGGCCTGCACGGTGGATAAAAATTTGCGCGCGCCCCTCTTGGATACGGAATCGGAAGCGTTCGAAGCCTTGTGGCGAGCGAATTCCCTGGCGGCATTTCAGGTCGGGCGGGAAGCGCTCCGACGGATGGCGCGGGTCGGGCGAGGGACGCTGATATTCACCGGTGCGAGCGCCTCGCTTCGATCCAAACCCCCGTTCGCCGGCTTCGCCAGCGCCAAGTTCGCCTTGCGAGGATTGGCTCAAGGCATGGCGCGGGAGTTCGGTCCCAAGGGCATCCACGTGGTCCATGTGGTCATCGATGGGGTGATCGACGGCGAGCGGGCTCGGACCCAGTTTCCGGATTTGGTTCGGGCGAAAGGGGAGAATGAGCTGATCCGACCTGCATCCATTGCGGAGGTCTATTGGCAGCTTCATTGTCAACCCCCCGACGCCTGGACCCATGAGATGGATTTGAGACCTTTTGCAGAGGGATTTTGATGAGCAAAAATGTTGAGATTGAATGGCGGCTGGAGGGAGAGTATTTCGAGACTTGCAACTGCGAGGCCGCGTGTCCTTGCATCTGGTTCAAGCCGCCGACGGATGGAGATTGCCGGTTGTTGGTCGGTTGGCATATCAAGCGCGGCCGCTATGGGGCGACGAGTTTGGATAATCTGAATGTGGCCTTGGCCTGTTATGCTCCGGGGAACATGAAGGACGGTGAGTGGCAGGCGGCGTTGTATCTGGACGAGCGCGTCAACGAGGATCAATGGGTCGCCCTTGAACAAATCTTCAGCGGTCAAATGGGCGGACAGCCCGCCTTATTGTTGGGCTTCGTGACAAAAGTGTTGGGCAGCCAGTTGGCCCGGATCGATTTTCGAATGGACGGCGAGCGACGCCGTCTGGTGATCGAAGGGGTCGCGGAGGCCGAAGTCGAGGGGATTCAAGGCATTCGGGGCGGGGTGCCGGCGATCGACAATCCACCCTTGTGCGTGGTATCCAGTCATCCGTCCCGAGTGGCCAAATCGCGAACTTACACCTATCAAGATTACGGTTTCAAGTGGGAGTTTTCCGGCCGAAACGGGTTTTATTCACCCTTCGTTTATGAGCCCTGAACGCCGAATATGGAATACGGAAACGATTTTCTCCCCTTGGCGTTTCTTTGGGTAGTTATGATGGCGGCCATGATGCTGCCTTCCAGTTGGCCCGTGGTGATGGCTTTGAACCGGGTCTCGCAACGCCTCGATGCGCAAGACCCTTTGCTGCCTTGGTTGTTCGGAACCGGTTATGCCGGCATCTGGCTGGTCTTCAGCCTGATCGCGGCCGGCATGCAATGGAGCGTACGGCAATTCTGGCGGGAAGAATTCCCCGCCTGGCTGACCCCGTTTTTATTTCTTGTGGCCGGCTTGTATCAGTTCTCTCCCTGGAAGCAGGCCTGTCTGAACGGTTGCCGCACGCCTTTCGCGTTTCTCATGACCGCTTGGCGGAATGGGCGAGGGGGGGCCGTCGGGATGGGGGTGCATCACGGCGTTTTGTGCGTCGGTTGCTGCTGGGCATTGATGATGCTGATGTTCGGAGTGGGGATGATGAGTTTTTACGGCATGGTGGTTATCACCGTCCTGATCACCTTGGAAAAACTGTCTCCCATCGAACCGAGAACGATCAGCGGTTTCTGTGGTATTTTGCTGTTGGCGTGGGCCGCGGTGTTGACTTACCAACTATCCTAACCGGTTGTGGAGGAAAGCAAATGCAAAGAATTTCCTGGTTATTCGTCTTCGCCTTATTGGGTTGCCTGAACGCCGGTCTGCTGCAAGCCCAGGCAAACATGCCGGAACGAACCGTCCTGTTTGCCAAACCGACCACATTGACGGACAATCGAATCGTCACCCGGGTGATTCGGGTCGAGTTTCCGGTGGGTTTCAAAACCCCCGAGCATATCCATAAAGGCCCGGGGCCCCGTTATATCTTGTCGGGTAAAGTCAGGATCGTCGATCAGGAGGGAACCCACATCTATGATCAAGGTGAAGTGTTTTGGGAGACGGGCGAGCCCATGATCGCCGAAAACGCCGCCGAAGGAAAAACGGTGCTTTTGATCTTCGAAATGACGCCTCGGGAGAAGGCCGCTCCCAATCGCTGGAATAAGATAACTATCAGGCCCCAATAGGGAATTCGAACCGGATTCCCGGACTTTTATCAACCCTACGGAGGAGACATATGAGCAAAATCGTAGAAGAAGTCCTCAACGCAAACGGACAATATGCAGCTAGTTTCGGCGACAAGGCCAATTTGCCGATGCCGCCGGGACGGGGCTTTGCCATTTTGACCTGCATGGACGCGCGCCTCGATCCGGCCAAATACGCCGGTCTCGCCGAGGGCGACGCCCACGTGATTCGAAATGCCGGCGGACGCGCCAGCGACGACGCCATCCGCTCACTGGTGATTTCCTATAAGCTGCTGGGAACCCGCGAATGGTTCGTGATCCACCATACCGATTGCGGCATGGAAACCTTCACCAACGAGATCATGGGCGATCTGTTGTCCAGCAGCCTCAAAACCGCCCAATTGAGCGAGAGCGGTTGGCAGGATGTGGGCACTGGCCCCGGCTCCCCGGATGGCAAGTACATCAACTGGCTCACCATCAAAGACCAAGCCCAAAGCGTGCTGGAGGACGTGGTTCGAATCAAGTCCCATCCGTTGGTACCGGCGGAGATTCCGGTATACGGCTATATCTTCGACGTTAAAAGCGGGAAGCTGATCGAGGTGCCCGAGGCGACCGAAGCCGGCAAAACCGGCTAATCCTCTATGAAACCCGGGCCGATCTCATGCCCGGCCCGGGTTTCCATCGAATCCTTACGGCGACACGGCTTTCGGCTGGACGTTGCTTTTTGTCAGCATATACTCTACAGCGGCGCGCAGCTCCGCATCGCTGCAATTGCCACACCCGCCGCGAGACGGCATGAGGCCTTGTTTGAATCCATTCTTGACATGATCCATGAGAACGGTCATGCCTTGTCGGGCCCTTCGCCCCCATTCGTAAGCATCGCCGGGCATGGGTGCTCCCTGAGTCGCCTTGGCGTGGCATCCTTGGCAACGATATTCATACACCTCTTTGCCATTCCGTTTCGGTCCTCGATGAGGTTCGGGCTCCCGGTGCAGTTCTTCCCAAAAACCGGTGGTTCCCGCGCTTGCTTCCGGTTCGTTTTTCGTTCCCCAGGCGGTTCCGGGCGCCGGGAGGCTGACAATGCATATCCACGCCATAATCCGCCCAATCCTCAATATGTTTTTCCGTGTATCGCGCATCATTCACACCAAGGTTCGTTTGTCGGTTGACTGCTAGGCCGTGCCCAACCTTTATCCAGCAGGATTCGCTTCAATTCTCCCCGGTCGGTGACGATCGAGGCGACGCCGTTTCCGGTTGCACTGTCCGCCATCCGCATATCCACGATGTAAACGCTTCGTGACTCTTCGGTCAGAAAGTTTTGAACGAAGGCGCGTGCCTTTCGGGCGAGTCGTCTTTCGCATTCGGCCGCACCAGGCGCATCCTTGGGCACTTCGATATCGGGCAGAGTCACCCGGAAATTGCGGGAGAAGCCCGGCCAGGTCTCGAAACCGACGATCACCGCCTTGGGCGAGGGAACTTGTTGGACTCGAACCTCGACTTTGCCGGGGTAGGGGACATAGCCGGAGTCAGCTTCCACCAGGGGGTGGAAAGTCAAACAGCCAAGCGATGTCAATACTCCCCACACTAATTGTTTTAATCGATATTGCTTCATGAAAATTATCCTTACATTGAATCGCTTTTAAATATTTTTTTCTGATGATTCGCTTTCCAATCGACCGCCAATTGGTAAAGATAAGGCCAGCGTTTGCCGGTTACGTACAGATAGTCGTTTTCCGGATCATAGGCGATGCCGTTCAAGACGTCGGCATCGTCGCGCCGGGATGCCGCGGGATAAAGCCCGTTCAGATCAAGCCATCCCGTCACTTGACCGCTTTGCGGGTCTATTTCGGCGATACAATCGCCGGGCCAGACATTGGCAAGTATCTTGCTTTTGACGTATTCCAATTCGTTCAATCCCTGAAGCGGATGCTCTCGAACGCGTATCCGCCGGCTTTTTTCAATGACGAAGGTATCGGGATTGCGCCACACCAGCACATTCGTACCATTGCTCATCACTAATTGATCGCCGACGGTGGTCAGTCCCCATCCTTCGCCGTGATAACGAAGCTTTCCCGTCGGTTGCAGCGAATTGGGACGATATATCAAGGCTTTTTCCGCCTGCCAGGTCAATTGCATCAAACGGCCCTTTACCACGGTCAGTCCTTCTCCGAATACCTGGGGATCTAATCGCCGTAAAGCGAGGACTCGACCGGTACCCAGTTCCACTTTTCGGAGACTGGAGTGTCCATACAAGCCGGTACTTTCGTATAAATCCCCTTCCTTAAACACCAACCCCTGGGTAAAAGCCTGCTTATCATGGGGGTATCGCTTGACCACCTGATAAGGATGTATCGATTCCTGAGAAGGTTGGGAAATGACCTTGGGTGCTTCGCAGCCCCTCGCCGGAGATAAAGAAACTATGTTTTCCATCCAGATCAGCGTTCCCAGGACGACAGCCGAAAATGTCAGCATGGAAAGCCAACTTGCTTGATTAGACCCGTATCCGTTCATGGTTAAGCCACGGAACCGCCTCCGGCGTTTTCATCCTGGAAATGCCGGGGGCGGTCTCCTTCAGTGCAAAGAATACACCGCCACATCGTGGTGCAACGGATCGAACTGATAGATCCGAAGGCGCGGGCTGGGCTCGAAGTTGTAATGGAGGGTGACCTGACGTCTTCCGGGGGTTCCGTCGGCCGCGACCGGTTTAACTCCGAAGGCTCCCCAAGGCCCGCCGGCATTGGGCCAGGCATAATTGCGGCCGAAGGTGAAGAAGCAGCCGGAACCCAGCAATGGCGAACCGTCGGAATCGACGAGATTGCTCGGATAGGCCTGCAGGTATTCCTCGGTGCCGCCCCGATTGATGGGGAATACTTGGTCTTCTCCCGCTACCACATTGGCTAGATCGGTAAAAGGCGGATCTCCCGCGGGGTGTCCCGGTGGAATATCCGGGTGAGGACCGTCGAGGGTGGTGGGATCGGTGAGTTGGAACTGATTTTCCCAGCCTCTCGATCCGCCGAAGTCCACATTCATGTAACCATGGGGGAAATGATCCCCGTTGAGCAGGGTGACATGGTAGTCGTAGGGGCGTTTGTTCCAATCATGGGCGCTGCCGTTGCTGATCCCCTTGTATCCGGCCTGACCCAGTCCGCTGCCTTCCCCCTGCAGACCCTGGCGGCTGCCGTAGAGGGTGTTGTTGACATAGAGCAAGGTCAGGTCCGCCTCCGGATCCGGTTCGACGTTCGCGGGCAGTTTGGTCCGATCCTTCCAGTCCTGGTAAGCGGTGCGCAACTCGGGGGCAATTTGCGCGAGAGCGGATCGCTTGATGTCCAAACGCTGGCTGGCGAGCTTTCGGGCAAAATTGAGTATCCCGTTGCCGTCATCCAAATTCCGATGACCTTTATCGTGTTCCTCCAGCAGGGTATGAAAAAGGTTCCACATCCGTTTCGCCGGCGACAAATCCCCGATCATGGCGATGGCTTTCAGTTTGGCTTCCCTACTGGCCGAGGGATCGCCAAAGGTATCGCATTCCCAGTCCGGCAAGGGTTTGGCGTTGGGTCCCGGAGGGGCGGTTTTGAGGGCGTTTTCGATCACCTGTACCCGCGGTGGATGGATGCGCCAACCCCAGATATAGGTCAAATTGTAATATTTGCCCTTGGATTCCTTGATTCGGACGGTGTAGCGGGTGCCTTCGTCCAGCATGGGGTAGAAGCTCTGGTCGAAGGAGGCGTGGAACGGGCCGCGGACTTCCTTGCCGTCGGCGTCCAAAAGCCGGTCGAAATGCATCACCATGGGGGAAAAATCCTCCATCCCGCCGTGGAGAATATTCACGTGATAGGTGATGGTCCAGGGGACCTCTTGAACGGCGCTGGGATCGAGGAAGGCGGTATCGCCTTCGATATGCTGACCGAAATAGATCAAATTCACATCCACGTTGCCGCCCACAAGCTGACCCTCGGCATCGAAAATCGGTTCCACCGTTTTTTGTTTGAGGCAGCCATTGTAGTGCAGCATGGGAAAACCGGAATAGGCGCGGTTCTCGATGGGATTGCCTTCTAGGATGTCGATGCCCAGGCGGATCAGGTCCGCGTCCACTTTTCCGTTCGTACGGGCGGCCCGCTCGATCTCGTCGATGATCCGGTCCAGATCCTCTTCCGGATTGGTGGGATTGATGGATTGGGTCAACACCGGCCCGTCGTGCAGATTATAGGGATTGGTGGGAGTGGACGGCAGGGTGTTGGGCATTTCGTTCCCCAGGAAATCCCGCAGGTTCTCGTGAACCGTGAGTAGAAAGTTGCTTCCCGGCGGATTGCTGAAGGGATCGACGGAAGGAAAATGGCCTTCCGGGGTCCAGATCTCCATGCTGCCGTCGGCATGCTCGACCTGTCTGGAAGGGCCGGGGCGAGTTTGCGGGCAGGGATGCCCCATGTAGCCGGTCCTTCCGGTCATGGGATCGAACGTCGGTTCGCAACCCGCCTGGGCCATATTGGCCAGCCCCAAGCTTCCCAGCAGCAAGCCCGAGAGAAGTTGTCGGCGGTTCCGGATGCGTGATTGCTGATTCATGAAAGTTACCTCCTTGCTGGGATCATCCTTTGGAAGACGTGGTTGCCGCTTGACTATCCCGACGGTAATGCTTCGAGATACCCACTTCGGCGCTATGCCGGTCCACTAAAAACGGCTTGTGGTTTTTTCCCACACTCAGCCGGGCGACCACTTCAGCGATGGCCATTGGCGGTTGTTGGGTGGGTCTTTTGATCCAACGGCCGGTTTGTTCGTTGCCGATCCAGACCAGTCCGCTCAGCCGTCCTCGAACGTTGAAGGATGCGAGCACCTCCCGGATGGATTGCACGTCCCCGGTAAGGAATCGCCACCGGGCCTGGTGTGCTTCGGCCAGCTTTTTCAATTCATTCGGGCCGTCCCGATAAGGTTCGGTGGTGACGGTATACATGAAAACGTCTTTTCCCAAGCGCTCTTTCAGCAACGCCTGGACCTTTACCAGATTTTCCAGTACCGGAAAATCGCGCTCTCCGTGGACCGAGGTGAAGCTGACCAAGGCCAGTTTGTCGTGCAGCAATTCTTCGTAGAACCAAGCCTTGCGTTTGTGTTGATCCTCGACCACGACTTGGGGGAAACGCGTGGCATTGGGTCCGCTCACCGCTCGGGGGCAGGTTTTGAATGCCGACGGTTTGGGTTCGGTTCCGGTGGCCAAGGCAGCGGCGGCAACTGGTACGGCCGCTGCCGCGGAAGCCAGGAATGCACGGCGGTTTTTGTTGTTCATGTTTTGCTCCTGGAAGGGTTCCTGATGGAATTATTTTTCTTTGGGCACGATGTCCCAGCGGGCCATCATGGCGTTGTCTTCATGCACATTGTTGTGGCAGTGAATGACGTAGCGGCCCAGGAAATCATCGAATCGGTAAAAGACGCGCACCACGTCGTTCGGTCCCAGGGTGGCGACGTCCTTTCTGGCTTTGAGTACCCCGGTGGGTGGTTTACCGTTCCATTCAAGCACTTGGAATTCCTCGAAATGAACGTGGACCGGATGGGCCCAGGAACTGCCCGCGTTGCGGAAAGTCCAGATTTCCGCCGATCCCTGCTCGGGCGCGGCGGCGACTTGGGTGGGATCCATGAACTCGCCGTTGATGACCCATAGTCCCATGTCGTGGTCGAATACCCATTCCCGTTCGGCGCGTACTTCTTTGAGATTGATGGGCGGAAATTCCCGCAGAGAATCCGGAATCCGGCTGTTGTCCGGGCCTTCCAGGGGTTTGATCCGGAACTGCATCACCGGCATCCGGTTCGGCCCTTCCAGGCGGCGGCCGGTGGGTCCTTGGCCGTTGATCTGCTCCATGGTGTTGAGCATCTCCACCGTATCCCCCGGGCGGTATCGGGAAAAGTCGATGATGATGTCGTAGCGGTTGGCAGGGCCCAGGACGATGCTGGTGGTTTCCACCGGTGCTTCCAGGAGATTGCCGTCGTTGGCAATGACGAACAGCGGCGATTGGTCGCTCAAGGCCAGTTCGTAGAAGCGGGAAGGTCCGCCGTCCACGATGCGGAAGCGATATTTACGCGGTTCCACCTCCAGATAGGGGGTCACCTTGCGGTTGACGGTGATCAGGTCGCCCAAGTGACCGTCGGTATCGAATAGGTTGTAGCTGGGGTTGCCGTGCTGATCGAAGCGGACGTCATGCAATATCAGATAGATATCGTATTTGCCGTAGGTGCCCGGCAGCCGCAAAGCATGGGGATTGGGGTCGTTTTCATCACCCGAATCCAGCTCGTCGTAGAAAATCGCCATGGCGGACAGACCCGCATAGACGTTGGTGGCCGTGAAATCCAGCATATGGTCGTGGTACCAGAGGCTGGCCAGAGCCTCCCGGGGATCGTTGCGCGCATACATCATGGCGTAGTGGTGATCCCAGAATTGACCGGGAAAGGTGAAATCCTCCGGGTAGCCGTCGCTTTCGGACGCCGTATGGGCGTTGTGCAGATGGATGCTGGAAAAGGGCAGTCCGAAGGGAAGGAGAGAGTTTTCGGTCATCGGAAGATCGTTGTAGCGGCGGACGAACACCGGTTCGCCGTAGCGAGCCACCAGGGTGCTTCCCGGCGTCATGCCGTCGAACATCCAGGCCAGGGAGCCGAATCCGATCGGATTCAGTTTGGAAAGATCCTGGTGATAGTTCCATAATCCTTCCGTTAGAGATTGAATGTAGTATTTGACTGGCGGAAATTCGCGAAATCTTTGATGGCGATCCGGATCGGGTTGCGGCGACAGGCTCGCCGGATTGACCGGCTCCATGGCCGGCGGGATAAACAAAGGCTCGAGATAATGGCGGACCGGCGGGCTGTTCGGTTCCGTGCCGGGGGTTCGGATTCCTTCGGGACGGCATAGTTGTCCGTAGGCCGTTCGGGGCAGCATCCCGCCGCCAAATATTGCGGGTGTGGTGGCCATCGCCGCCGCACCGGCTTTAAGAAAGGCTCTTCTTTTCATGGTATTCCTTTTGTTTTTCTTGTTGAAAGAAAGGTTTTGAACTGCAGCTTTCCCGTGCAGGGGGAGTCAGAGTCGCAATCTCCCTTGCGAAAGGGGGACCTTCGACAAAAAATTGCATTCGATGGGAGGCGCTTTTCCCTATCGATGGCAAGATTGCATCCCTTCTATAGGTTAGTGCGCATCCGGAAGAATGCGTCGCTTTATGGCGACAATGAGAAATCGGTCACATTATGGAAGAAGAAAAGGTGGCGCGCCGACTGGAAGAGTTGACGCGGGCGCGGCGCACCTGGCAGCAGGGTGGGGATTATATTTAAATGGCATAAATAGATATATGATATATCAATATAAGATATTGGAATATAGAGTTCGTTTCCTATAGAGTGGGAACGGAGTCGAACCGGAAACAATCGGAACCGGCGTTTATTTGGAAAGTATTGAAGGCGGTGTGCAATGATTCTTGCCGTTTTGTTATCTCTGCTTATCGGTCTCACCTTGGGGCTCCTCGGAGGGGGCGGCTCCATTCTGACCGTTCCGATCCTGGTTTATGCCCTCCATGTACCGGCCAAGGAAGCGATCGCCACCTCCCTGCTGGTCGTGGGTATCACCAGTCTGGTGGCGATGGTCCAACACGCATGGAAAGGATCGGTCAGTTGGCGGGTCGGGGTGATTTTCGGTGCCGCCGGAATGGTGGGGGCGTTCTTGGGCGGATGGGTCGCTCGTTATATTCCCTCGGTACTGTTGCTGGTGGGATTTGCCTTGATCATGTTCGCCACCGCGTGGGCGATGCTGCGCAACGGACAAAACTCCAGGAAGCCGAAGCGGGAAGAGGGCGAATGTTTGGATTGCATGGCCTGGGGAGAAATCATCCTTCACGGCCTGGTGGTGGGGGCCGTCACCGGTTTGGTGGGGGCGGGCGGCGGTTTTCTGGTAGTGCCGGCCTTGACTCTGCTGGGGGGGCTGCCCATGCACTTGGCGATCGGTACCTCGCTGCTGGTCATTTTTCTCAAATCCATGGCCGGATTTATTGGCTACCTCAGCCACGTTTCGGTAGATTACACCTTGGCGGGCGTGGTGACCGGCTCCGCGGTGGTCGGTTCGTTTCTGGGGAGTTGGTTGGCGCACCGAATTGCGGCGAAGCATTTGCGTAAAACCTTCGCTTGGTTTGTAATCGGAATGGCGATTTACATTCTGTTTCAGCAATGGGAGGATTTTCTTCCCGCCTTGACTGATCTGATCGATCATCTTATGGATTGGGTCGATCAATTTAAGGCAAACATCTAAATAATTTATTCACCTTTTCCCTTCAGGAGGATTTCCGATGACCACGACAAACCCACATCATTCGATCGTGATAATTGGCGGCGGCGCCGCAGGTGCCGGTATGGCCCACCGGGTGGTGGAACAGCTCAAATGTACGGATGTGGCGGTGATCGAGCCGTCCGAAGTGCATTATTACCAACCCATGTGGACCTTGGTGGGGGCGGGCATCGTCAATCGGAAAACCACGGCGCGCAATATGGCCGATTTGCTTCCCCGGCAGGCGAATTGGATCAAGGAGCGGGTCGCTTCGGTCGACCCGGATCAAAAAGTGGTGACTGCCGAGGGCGGCAATAAGATCGGCTACGATTGGCTGATTGTCGCCGCCGGTCTCAAGTTGGATTGGGAAAGGGTCGATGGCTTGAGCAAGGAGATCGTCGGCCAACATGGCATCTGCAGCAATTATAGCTATGACACGGTGGATGACACTTGGGAAATGCTCCGGAATTTCACCGGCGGCACGGCGCTTTTCACCATGCCGCCGATGCCGATCAAATGCCCGGGCGCTCCCCAGAAGATCGCCTATCTGGCGGAGGACTATTTCCGCCGCAAGGGGATTCGCGATCGCTGCACCGTGCATTATTTGACGGCCACGCCCGGCATCTTCGGCGTCAAGAAATACGCCGATGCGCTGACGAATCGGGTGCTCAAACCGCGCGACATCCAGACGAGCTATCGCCATAATCTGGTGGCCATCCGGCCCGAGGCGCGCGAGGCGGTGTTCGAAAACCTCGACAGCGGCGAAACCGTGGTCCATCAATACGATATGATCCATGTCACACCGCCCCAGTCGCCGCCGGATTTCGTCAAAAACAGTCCGCTGGCCAATGAAGCCGGCTGGGTGGACGTGGACCAGTACACCATGCGGCATGTGCGCTATCCCAACGTCTTCGCCTTGGGGGATTGCGCCGGCAGCCCCAACTCCAAGACCGCCGCCGCGGTGCGTTCCCAGGCGCCGGTGGTGGTCCGCAACTTGGCCGCGGCGATGGGCGGCGGCGATCTCAAGGCGCAATACGACGGTTACGGCTCCTGTCCCCTGGTGACTCGTTACGGCCGCGTCATTCTGGCGGAATTCCTGTATGGGGGAGAGGTACGCGAAACCTTTCCCTTCGATCAGGGCAAGGAGCGGCTGAGCATGTATCTCCTCAAGCGCTACGTCCTGCCGCTGGTGTACTGGAAAGGACTGGTCAAGGGACGTCAATGGCCGAAACCGGTACCGCGCGATTTCGGCAGCGGTCATGACCCGCTCTGACCGGCGCTTGGTTTGGGAGATTGGGGCGGTGCTGATATTCAAAGCACTGTTTCTATGGGGCATCTGGGCCTGCTGTTTCCGGCAGGTTCCGGCCCCGGCTCCAACGGTGTTGTTTTCCAGCGATTCGGAGGTGCGCCATGGGATTCGATGACACCGTGGTCAATCTGTCCCGGCTGCAGTTTGCGATTACCGCGCTCTATCATTTCTTGTTCGTTCCGCTGACCCTGGGCCTGAGTTTCATCATGGCGATCATGGAGTCGGTCTATGTAATGACCGGGCGGGAAATCTACCGGGAGATGACCCGTTTTTGGGGCAAGCTGTTCGGAATCAATTACGCCCTGGGCGTGACCACCGGTTTGCCGTTGGAGTTCCAGTTCGGCACCAATTGGGCCTATTATTCCCATTACGTGGGCGATGTGTTCGGCCCGATCCTGGCCGCCGAAGGCCTGATCGCGTTTTTCCTGGAATCGACCTTTGTCGGTCTGTTCTTTCTCGGTTGGAATCGCCTGTCCCAGCTCCAGCATCTGATCGTGACCTGGCTGCTTGCTGTCGGCGGAAGTTTGTCGGCGTTGTGGATCTTGATCGCCAACGCCTGGATGCAATATCCGGTGGGGGCGGAGTTCAACTTCGACACCTTGAGGATGGAGCTGGCCAGCTTCCCCGAAGTGTTTTTCAATCCGGTGGCCCAGGTTAAATTCGTGCATACGGTGGCGGCCGGCTACACCACCGGGGCCATGTTCGTGCTCGGCGTGAGCGCGTGGTATCTCCTCAAGGGCAGGCATCTGGCCATGGCCCGACGCTCGTTTGCCATCGCCGCCAGTTTCGGGTTGGCGTCGGCGCTTTCGGTGATCGTGTTGGGGGATGAAAGCGGCTACAGCGCCGGCGAGACGCAAAAAGTCAAGCTGGCCGCCATCGAGGCCGCGTGGGAGACGGAAGAACCCCCGGCAGGATTCGCTCTGTTCGGCTTTCCCGATCAGGCGGCGAGAACCACCCACTATGAAATCAAGATTCCCTATGTGCTGGGCTTGATTGCCACCCGTTCGGTGGACGAAGAAGTGTTGGGGATCGAGGACCTGGAAAAACACGCGCGGGAAAGAATCCACAGTGGGCTCATCGCCTATCGCGCACTGGAGGATCTACGCCGCGACCGCGACGACGCCGGGGCTCGGGCAACGCTGGCCGCGCATCAGGCCGATCTGGGTTACGCCTTGCTCCTCAAGCGCTACCGGGAGGACGTTTTGAATGCGAGCGAAGCTGAAATCGAACGCGCCGTCCGCGCCAGCATTCCCCACGTGGCGCCCCTGTTTTGGACGTTCCGCGGCATGGTGGCCGCCGGTTTTCTGATGTTGTTCATCTTTGCCGCCGCTTTCTACTACTGTGCCCGCCGCGTCGCCGATCGCAAGCGCTGGCTTTTGAAGCTGGCCTTTTACGGCATGCCGCTTCCGTGGCTGGCATCGGAGTTGGGTTGGTTCGTGGCCGAATACGGCCGCCAGCCCTGGACCATCAGCGGGGTGCTGCCTACTTTTTTGAGCGCCTCCAACGTCAAGAGCGGCGATGTGTGGCTTAGCCTGAGTGCTTTTATCGGATTTTATTCGGTGCTGCTGGTGGTGGAAATGTTCTTGATGGTGAAACTCATCCGTCAAGGGCCGGCGGAAGGTCAACCGGTGCAGGCGTAAGAGGAGCGCGGCGATGGACTACGATACGCTGAAAATCATTTGGTGGTTGATGATCGGCCTTTATATGGTGGGCTTCGTCCTGACCGTGGGATTCGATCTGGGCATCGCCATGTTGCTGCCGTTTCTGGGGCGCGGCGATGCCGAACGCCGGACGATCCTCTCGACGGTGATGGGAACCTGGGAGGGCAATCAGGTGTGGTTGGTCACTTTGGGCGGGATTCTGTTCGCCGTGTGGCCGCTGGTGTACGCCAGCTTGTTCTCGGGACCGTATCTGGCGATCATGCTGCTGCTATTCTCCTTACTGCTGCGGCCGGCCGGATTCGATTTCCGCGACAAGCTCAAGTCCCCTGCCTGGCGCAAGTTTTGGGATTGGGCGTTGTTCGCCGGCGGTTTCCTGCCGGCGCTGCTATTGGGCGTGGTGATGGGAAATCTCCTCCTGGGGCTGCCGTTCCGGTTCAATGAATCCCTGCGGATGACGTATACGGGCGCCTTTTGGGACTTGCTGCATCCCTTTGCATTGCTTTGCGGGACGATCACGGTGGCTTTATTGGTCCTGCACGGCGCCAATTTTCTCCAGTGTCGCACCCTCGGCCCGATTGCCTTGCGCGCCCGGCAAGCCGCTTCGATCAGTGCTTTTGTCGCGGTGGGGGCCATGGGCTTGGTCGCTTTGAGTCTATTCGGAATTGAAGGCCATCGGATCGTCGACTCGCCGGATCCGGCCACCGCATTCTCGCCCCTGGAAAAAACCGTCGAGGTGATCGGCGCGGGGTGGCTGCGCAATTTCCTGATCCATCCTTGGATGCTGATCGCTCCCGCCGTTGCGGTGACGGGCACCTTGATGGCCGGGGCGTTCGCCCGCCAATTCATTCCCGGGCTGGCGTTCTGGGTCAGCGGTGCGGCCATGGCGGCTACCTTGCTGACCGAGGCATTCGCATTGTTTCCTTTTCTGCTGCCGTCGTCCCTCGATCCGGGCAGCGGTCTGACCGTTTGGGATGCGGTTTCCAGTCCCTTTACCCTCAAATTGGTATTGGCCCTCACCTTGATATTCCTTCCCATCGTCATTACCTATACCGGGTGGGTTTATCGAGTCCTGTGGGGGCCGGTGACCGGTAGCACCATCGAGAACCACTGAAGGAGAAGCGATATGTGGTATTTCGCCTGGGCTTTGGGAATGGGGTTCGCCTGTTCCTTTGCCGTCCTCAATGCGATGTGGTTGGAATTGAACTGCGATATGGACAGTTCGGAAGCACGATCCACCCGCGATCGAATCGCCGAGCGTTTTTCCGGGTGGGGTGCGCGGTCGTAAACCGACAACCATCCCCCAAACTTGAAAATACGAGGAGAGCATCATGGCTTCACCTGTGATTCACCACTTTTACCATAGATCTACCAATACTTTCACTTATGTGGTGGCGTGTCCCGAAACCAAAAATTGTGCGATTATCGACTCGGCCCTGGATTTTGCCTATAACGCGGGCCGTATCGGTACCGACTATGCCGATCGAATCATCGATTATGTCCGCCGGGAGGGGTTGACGGTGGAATGGCTGCTGGAGACCCATGCCCATGCCGACCACCTGAGTGCCGCCGCTTATTTGCAATCCAAGCTCGGCGGCAAGATCGGCATCGGCGAGCATATCCGGGAAGTGCAGCAGTTCTTCAAGAGCTTGTACAATATCGAGGACGTCTCCGGAGACGGCTCCGAATTCGATCGTTTGTTTGCCGACGGGGAAACCTTCCAAATCGGCAACGTGCCGGTTCGGACCATGCACACGCCGGGGCACACCCCGGCCTGTCTCACTTACGTGGTGAACGAGGAGGCGGCGTTCGTGGGCGACACCGTCTTCATGCCCGACTACGGCACCGCCCGCTGCGATTTTCCCAACGGCAGCTCCCAGGCGATGTATCGTTCGATCCGCGAGAAAATCCTGACCCTGCCCGGGGAGACCCAACTTTACATGTGCCACGATTACCGTCCCGGGGCGCCGGGAGAACGCCACGTGTCCACGGTGAAAGCCCAGCGGGAACGCAACCCTTTGGTTCACGACGGCACTTCCGAAGACCAATTCGTCAAAATCCGCGACGGCATCGACCAGGTGCTGGCGGCGCCCAAGTTTATCCTTCCCTCGCTTCAGGTCAATATTCGCGCCGGCCGGATGCCGCCGCCAGAGACGAACGACAAGCGCTATCTGAAGATTCCTCTGAATGTGTTGGGAAGCGGGAATTTGCCCCTGGATTTCTGAAGATGAAAAGCATGCTTAATTTGAATGTCGACCGATGAAACGGAGGAACCGAACATGGCCAAGATTCTGATTTCCGCCAAGCATGGCACCGAGAATCCAACGCTGGCGACTTTGCCTTACATCGCCGCCAAGACGGCCCAGGCCCAAGGTCACGAACCACTGATTTTTCTATGGGACGAGGCGACCGCGCTGGTCCGGCCCGGAGCGGCCGATCATATCGTGGGCGTGAACGTCAAAGCGTTGAAGGAAGTCTTGTCCGAGGTGGTCGAGATGGGTATTCCCATCTGGGCTTGCAAAGGATGCGCCTTGGCGCGCGGCGTGGAGCCGGAAAAGATGATCCCCAACGCCGAAATCAAGGAAATGGGGGATTTTATTCAGGCGTTGGCGGATTGCGATAAAAACGTCGAGTATTGACCGACGGGAAAGGAATCATCCTCGGGTAAAGAAGGGCAGGCCTTTGGGCCTGCCCTTTGTCTAGTTAGACGTTGATTTTCAGGCGCTTGAACAATTCATCGTCGCGGTAATGGATATCGGTCCAGCAGCGGGGGAGTTCCTCGTCCGAGGGAAAAGACAGTTCCGCTTTAACGAATTTATCCGGATCGCCGGCTTCTTCGCCATAGTGCAGACGTCCCACCACTTGTTTGTGCAGCGGATTGATCAGATCACCGAGAGAGAGTATTTCGACCAGATGTCCATCTTGTTTTCTTTTCAGGAACATGACGTCCTCCTGTTGCTCTGGATCAAGTTTTATCAGTAGCCCTGTCGATTGTACCCCCAGCCCCAAGCTTTGTCGAAAAGGCGGTTAAGGCTCGCGAGTGGTTCCCGGGGAGGGTTCCGAATGCCCTGTCTGCAAGGGAGCGCCGCAGTAGGGGCAGTAAGGAAAGTCCTCTTTCAAGTGAGCGCCGCACCCGGGGCAGGTGCGGATTTGGTGACGCCAGTGTCGAAGTTTGTCGACCAGAGCGATGATGCCCGCCACCAATTTCGAGGCATGGGTATAGCAGAGCCAAATCAGCCACCCTGCGCTGACCAGGATGGCCAGCCAGAACGCCACAATCAACAATCGTTCGCCGGTGACGGAGAGATAAGGAGAAGTCAGATTCAGCAACGTCTCCTGACCCAGGCCCAGGATGATCAAGACGACCAGCGGGGCAAGAATCGCTCGCAGAAACGAAGCAGTTTTGCCGTTTTCCGGCAAGGCCGCGCTGATTTGACGGCCCAGAATGAAAAACAGGACGAGGAGGGCGAACTGGGTCAGGTAGAGAACCGCTTCGGCCAAGGATAAATTCGCCACCAGGGGATGGGCGAAGACGGGAATTTGGGCGACCAGCATTCCCAATATCCAGGTGGCGATCATCGCGACCAAGGATTGAAGCGGTTTTTGCCATTGGCTGGACATGAAGAAACCTCCCTTGCGTTGGATTCCGTCGGCGTCCGATTCAATCTTTCAGTTGATTGATGAAAGAGCCGTCGGCATTGAAATAGGCTTCCCATTCCTCGCCGTTGTCCTTGATTTTCACTGCATAGGCCAGAGGCTCGTCTTCCGCGTTGACCACCACTTCGGCGGCTTGTATTTCCCCCTGGGGAAACCTTTTCTCGATCGAGTCCTTGACCGCTTGAGGCAATAAACCGCGGGGAAATTCGCGTTCATAGCCGAAAAAGCTCCCGTCGGTGTGATAGAAGGCTTCGTATTCAACGCCGTCGGCCTCGAACTCGATTTCATAGAGGGGTTCGCCGTATTCCTCGGCTTCCTTCTCCACTTCCACGTCACGGGCGTTGGGGTGGGTCTGCTCGAATGCTTCTTGAACGCTTTTCGGCAAGTCTTCGAAGCGAAGTTCCTCTGCAAGAACAGAGGTGCTCAAGCCGAATAATGCGGCAAAGATTAGGGTACGCATGGCAATCACCTCCTTAGCGGGGATCAGTGAACCAATGCTAACAGAATTCCTGCCGCCACGGCAGATCCGATGACGCCCGCCACGTTGGGACCCATGGCATGCATCAAAAGAAAATTGTGGGGGTTGCTTTCCAAACCGACTTTGTTGGCGACGCGGGCCGCCATGGGCACGGCCGAGACGCCCGCCGCTCCTAAAAGGGGGTTGATGGGGACCTTGCCCAGGCGATTCATGAGCTTGGCCATGAGGATACCGGTGGCGGTTCCGAGGGCGAAGGCGATGGCGCCGAGCACCAATATTCCCAGGGTTTCCAGGCGCAGGAAACTGGCCGCATTGAGCTTGGAACCCACCGACAGTCCCAGGAAAATGGTCACGATGTTGATCAGTTCATTCTGGGTGGTTCGACTGAGCCGTTCCACCACGCCGCATTCGCGCATCAGATTGCCCAGGGCGAACATCCCGATCAGGGGGGCGGCCGACGGCAGTAACAGCGCGGCGAGGAGGATCAATAGGAGGGGGAACACGATTTTCTCCCTTTGACTGACCGCGCGCATTTGGGGCATTTCGATTTGCCGCTCCTTCTCCGTGGTCAACAACCGAATGATCGGTGGTTGGATCAAGGGGACCAAGGCCATGTAGGAGTAAGAGGCCACCGCGATCGCCCCGAGCAACTCCGGTGACAGGCGTGAAGCGACATAGATCGAGGTGGGACCGTCCGCGCCGCCGATGATGGCGATGGCGGCCGCATCTTTGAGGTTAAAATCCAGGCCGGGAATGAAGTTGAGGGCGATGGCGCCGAGGAGGGTGCCGAAGATGCCGAATTGGGCCGCTCCCCCCAGAAACAAGGTGCGGGGATTGGCGAGCATGGGTCCGAAGTCGGTCAGCGCGCCCACGCCCATGAAGATCAACAAAGGAAAGACGCCGGTCTTGATGCCGTAGTAAAGATAATACAGGATTCCGCCTTCCCCGGAGATCTCCGCCACCGGAATGTTGCTGAGGACCGCGCCGAAGCCGATCGGGATCAGCAACAGCGGCTCGAAGCCTTTGCGAATGGCCAGATACAGGAGCAGCAGGCCGACGCCGATCATCGACGCTTGGCCGATGGTGAAATTGGCCAGGCCCGTGCTTTCCCAGAGTAAACCGAGGTTTTCCATGCTGCGTTCCTTTGCCCTCAATCCAAAATAATCAATACGTCGTCCACCGCGACCGCATCCCCTTCCTTGACTCGAACCGTTTGCACGGTTCCGCCTTGCTTGGCGTGGATTTCGGTTTCCATCTTCATGGCCTCCATGACCAAGACCAGATCCCCTTCTTGCACGTTATCTCCCGGACTGACGTTGACTTTGAGGATCGTGCCGGCCATCGGGGCGGTGATCTGGGCTCCGCCTTGGCTGGCGCCTTGCGCGGCAGGCTCGGCGGTTGGCTGGATGGAGGTGACCGCTCCGTGGGGAGCCACTTCCACGTGATAAACCTTTTGATTGACCACGACCTTATAGCTGGCCGGAGCGTTGGCCGGCGGCGCGGCGCTCGGGGCGGTTGGCGCCGGGGAGGCGGCTTCCTCCTGCGGCCGCGGTTCGAATGCCTCCGAATTGCCGCGTTCCTGGAGAAATTTCCAACCGATTTGCGGGAAAAGGGCGTAGATCAAGACGTCTTCGATGGCATGGTCGGCCAATTGAACGTTATGTTCCCGGGCCAGTTGGGTCAACTCTTCGGTCAATTTCTCCATTTCCGGGGCGAGTTGATCCGCCGGGCGGTGGCTGATGGGGGCTTCTCCCTGGAGGGCCCGCTGTTGCAGTTCCTCGTTGACCGGAGCGGGGGTGGCGCCGTACTCGCCCTTCAGCAGTGCCTGAACTTCCTTGGTGATGGTCTTGTAACGTTCTCCGGAAAGCACGTTGATGACCGCTTGGGTGCCGACGATTTGGGAAGACGGTGTCACCAGGGGAATGTAGCCCAGGTCTTTTCGCACCCGGGGGATCTCTTTGAGCACCTGGTCCAGCTTGTCGGAGGCATTTTGCTCTTTGAGCTGATTTTCCATATTGGTGAGCATGCCGCCGGGTACCTGGGCCACGAGAATGCGGCTGTCGACCCCCTTGAGCGCGCCTTCGAATTGGGCGTATTTTTTCCGCACCTCGCGGAAATAAAGACCGATTTCTTCCACCCGTTCCAGGTCCAGCCCGGTATCGCGCGCGTGGCCCTGAAAGATGGCGATCATGGTTTCCGTGGGGCTGTGGCTGTAGGTCATGCTCATGGAGGAAACCGCGGTGTCGAGGTTGTCGATCCCGGCTTCGGCGGCGGCGTAAAAAGTGGCCACACTCAGGCCGGTGGTGGCATGACAATGAAGATGGACCGGGATATCCAGGCTTTTTTTCAGGCGGCCCACCAGTTCGGTGGCCACGTGCGGGCTGAGCAGTCCCGCCATGTCCTTGATGCAGACCGAGTGGGCGCCCAGATCCTCCAAGCGTCTGCCCAGGTCCACCCAGGTGTCGACGGTATGCACCGGGCTGATGGTATAGGACATGGTGCCCTGGGCGTGCTTGCCGGCGGCGACGACGGCCTTGACCGCGTGTTCGATGTTGCGCAGGTCGTTGAGGGCGTCGAAAATGCGGAATACGTCGATTCCGCCGGCGGCGGCCCGCTCCACGAAAGCGTCCACCACGTCGTCGGCGTAATGGCGGTAGCCGAGCAAATTCTGGCCGCGCAGCAGCATTTGCAGGGGGGTGTTGGGGAGCGCCTGTTTGAAGGCCCGCAGCCGTTCCCACGGGTCTTCGCCCAAATAACGGATACATGCGTCGAAGGTGGCACCGCCCCAGACCTCCAAGGACCAGAAACCGACTTGGTCCAGCTTGGAACAAATGGGCAGCATATCTTCAAGTCGGAAGCGGGTGGCTAACAGCGACTGATGGGCGTCGCGCAATACGACTTCGGTAATGCCTAAACGCTTGGTCATGATGGGGGGACTCCTCGAGAGCTGGGTTGGGTCAATTGCGGTGTTCGGTCCGATAGCGGTGTATCGCGGCGCCGATGGCGGCGACGATATCTCCTTTCTCGGCTTGGGCGGCGGCGGTCCGGAAAGGGCGAGAGGGTGTCGGCGGTGGTTGGTCCGGAAACCAGCGGCAAATGATTCGGGACATTCCGTTGACGGTCGCCACCAGCAATCCCAGGAACAGGAATACGATGCCCATCCCGATGAGCATCAGTTCGATCCCGCTATCGAATAGATCGGCCATTTGTCAACCTTTTGTTCTTACTGGTTTTTTGGGCTTGGGAAATATTACAAACCCATCAATCTAGCATTTTGCCGGACAAAAATACACCGCGGCGAAAGTTTCCGACATGCGTTCCAGCGGACTTTCCTGAAATCGAAAAAAGTGTTGACGGACAGGAATCAGGCGAGAATTCTACCGGGTTCTGGACAACAACCAATAAACCACCGGAATCACTAATAAAGTAAAGGAAGTGGAGGCGAAGATGCCAAAGATGAAGCTCCACGCCAGTCCCGAGAAGATGGGGTCCAGCGTCATGACCACGGCGCCGGACAAGGTGGTGAATGCGGTCAGGAGAATCGGCCGAAAACGCACCGCGCCGGCTTCGATCAGCGCTTCGCGCAAGGATCGGCCTTGGCTGCGAAGCCGTTCGGTGAAATCGATCAATAAAATGGAATTACGCACCACGATGCCGGCCAAGGCAATCATCCCGATCATAGCGGTGGCGGTGAAAAAAACCGGGTTGGGGTAGGGCCCGATCGGTTCCGGGAGCATGTTCAAGAGCCAGAAGCCGGGCATGATGCCGATGATGGTCAGGGGAATGGCGAGCATGATCACTCCCGGCATCCCTAAAGAATTGGTCTGAATCACCAACAAGACATAAATCAGCAATAAGGCGGCGCCGAAGCCGATTCCCAGATCGCGAAACACATCCACGGTGATTTTCCATTCGCCTTCTCCGCGCAGGGTGACATCGTAGCCTTCCGGCAGGGGACGCTCGTTGAAGGCGCGGGTTAAAGCGATGACCGCCTCCACCGGGGCATGGCCGGCGAGTTCGGCGACGACGTAGTTGACCGGTTGCAAATTCTTATGGAAGCGAGTCGTCGGCTGTGCTTCGCGCTCAAAGTGCCCCACTTCCCCCAGGGGAATCAGATGGCCGTCTTGGGCGCGTACCCGCAAGGTCAGGAGGGTCTCGGGAACCGAGCGGAGGGGACGAGTCAGGCGGACCAAGATAGAGGCGGGAAAACGCTCGCCATCGGCGTGCAGAATGCCTATCTGCGCGCCGTCGAGGGCCGCCGCCAAAGTCTTCGCCGTCTGCTGGACGGTAATGCCGTGGAGCGCCGCTTTGGATTGATCCAGATGGTAGTGCAAGAGGGTTTGGGGGGCATCCACGAAATCATCCACATCCACCAGGATGTCGAGCTTATCGAACTCCTGCCGGACTTTCTTCGTGTTGACGACGAGGTCGGCATACGAGCCTCCCGGCGGACCGTAAACTTCGGCCACCACGGTGGAGAGTACCGGCGGGCCGGGCGGGGTTTCCACGATTTTGACATTGGCGCCGTGGCGGGCGGCGATGCGCTCGACGGCGGGCCGAATGCGCAATGCGATCTGATGGGATTGTTGATCGCGGTCGAGCTTGTGAACCAAGTTGATCCGGATGTCGCTTTGATGGGCGCCGCGGCGCAAATAATAGCGCCGGGCCATGGCGTTGAAGTCCATAGGGGAGGCGAGCCCCACATAGGCACTGAAGTCGGTGATCTCGTTGACCGTGGCCAGATAGGCCTCCAGATCCCGGGTGACCGCGTCGGTCGTTTCCAGAGTGGTCCCGCGAGGCATATCGATCACCAATTGCAGTTCGCTTTTGTTGTCGAACGGCAAGAGTTTCAGCGGCACCTTGAAGACCACCAGGAGACAGGAGAGCAGAAACAGAATCGCCACCGCCAGCAGAAATAGACCGGCGTGCCGAGGCGTTTTAAGTAAAGGCGCCAGAAGGGCGCGATAGACTCGATAAATCCAGGTACGTTCAAGATCGAAAGATTCCTCTTCCTTTTTGCCGTAGTCTCCTTTGAGCAGGCGATAGCTGATCCACGGTGTGATGGTGATCGCCACAAAGGTGGAAACGGTCAGGGCCACCGGGACGTTGAAGGCCATGGGGCCCATGTAGGGTCCCATCATGCCGGTGATGAAGGCCATGGGCAAAAAAGAGACGATGGCGGTCAGGGTGGTGAAGATGGTGGGAGGCAGCACTTCGTCCACCGCGGTCAAGGCGGCCGGCAAGGGCGGTTGGCGGCGCATTTTGAAGTGGCGGTAGATGTTTTCCATATTGACGATGGGATCGTCGACCAAGAGCCCCAAAGATAAAACCAAGGCGAACAAAGTGACGCGGTTAATGGTGTAGTCGAATAGGAGATCCATGAACAGAGTCACGCCGAAGGTGACCGGTACGGCGATGGCCACCACGAATGCCTCGCGCAGGCCCAAAATGATGGCCAGCACGGTGACCACGAGGAGGATGGCCACCACCAGATTTTGGACCAGTTCATTGACTTTGTCGTTGGCGGTTCGGCCGTAATCGCGAGTGACCGTGACCGTCACTTGGGAGGGAATGACCCGGTCGTGGAGAGATTTCACTTGATCGATCACCGCGCGGGCCACGGTCACAGCGTTGGCGCCGCGCCGCTTGGGGACGGCGATGGTGACTGCGGGACCGCTTTCGCCGGCGCTGGCTTCGGGGCCGGCGATGATTTCGCTGCGGCCGGCTTGAGGACCGAAACCGATGCGCGTATAAGTGTCCGTCTCCGCCGGTCCGTCTTCCAAACGGGCCACTTCGCGCAAATAGACCGGACGTCCGCCGTGCTGGGCGATCACGATGGATTCCGCCTGCGCCAGGGTTCGGATGAAGGGGCCGGCTTCCAGGCGCAGGCGGCGGTCGGAGAGATCGAACTCCCCGGCTTGAAGGTTCAGGTTGGCGGCTTGGAGCGTTCGAATCAGTTCCAGTAACGTCACCTGATGGGCGGCGAGCTTGGCCGGATTCGGATAGATCCGCAAAGTGCGCCTTTCCCCGCCGCTGATCCAGATCTTGCCGGTGTTTTCCACGGTGCCGATTTTATCCACCAATTCCTCGGCGATGCGGCGCAATTCGTAGCCCCCATAAGCCGGATCGGGGGAAGACAGAGTCAACAGGACGATGGGAACGTCGTCGATTTCCACCGGTTTGACCGTCCAGCCGGAGACGAAGGGCGGGATCAAGTCTTGGTTGGACATCAGCTTGCTCCAAGTCTTGAGCAAGCTGTCCTCGCGGTCCTCGCCCACGTAATAGCGCACCGTGGCCACGGCCCGTCCCGGCATCGACATGGAATAGGCGTATTCCACCCCCGGAATCTCCCAAAGCTTTTGCTCCAGCGGCGTGGCCACGAGTTTTTCCACTTCGTCCGCCGAGGCGCCCGGCGCTTCCACGAACACGTCCATCACCGGCACCACGATCTGGGGTTCTTCCTCGCGCGGGGTCAGAAGCAGCGCCGCCATGCCCATCAGCAAGGAAGCGATGAGGATCAGCGGCGACAGACGGGAAGTGATGAACAGTTCGACGATCCGGGCGATAAAGCCCAGGTTTTGCTCGGCGTTCATTCTGCCTCCGCCCTTGCCGACGGCATTAGAACTCGGTCGCCCGCTTGCAGGCCGGACAAGATCTCCACCCGATTGTCGTGGCGCTGACCGGTTCGCACCAGCCGGACCTGGACGACTCCGTTTTTAACCCGGGTGACTTCTTCCAGCTGGCCGACGCGGCGGACGGCGGTGGCGGGCAGTAATAGGGCCTCGCGCTTTCCGCACGCCTGACGTGCCCAGGCGAACGCGCCCGGGGTGATCGACCGGTGGGCGGGCAAGATTGCCTTCACCAGAACCGTGTGGGTCAAGGGGTCGGCGGCCGCGGCTCTTTCGGTGATGCGGGCGGTGAGTTTCAGTTGGGCGCCGGGGATTTCCACCGCCAGCGGGTCGCCCACCTTCGAACCTCCGAGGCAACGTTCCGGAACCGCCGTTTCTACTTGCAACCGGTCGGGGTCCTGAAGCACCAGGATGGGTTGGCCCGGAAGGCCCATGTCGCCGGGATCGGCGCGGCGTTCGATCACGTTGCCGGCGAACGGTGCCTTGAGTTCGGTTTCTTGCAGTTGGGCGCGGATGGCTTCGACGCGATGGCGCGCCGCCTCCACTTGGGCTCGGGTACTCCGCTCGGCGGCCAGGGCGGCGTCGAGATCCTGACGGGTGGCGGCTTCTTGGGCATATAGATTGCGGAGTCGGCGGGCGTCGGCTTCCGCCCGTTCGGCCTGCGCCCGCGCGGAAGCGAGGGCGGCTTGGGCCGCCTGCCACTGGGCTCGGATTTGGCTGGCGTTCAGTTGTACCAACAGTTGTCCCGCTTGAACCGAATCCCCCGGTCTGACGGTGATTTCAAGGATACGGCCGGGAAATTTGGGGGCGATCCGGGCGACGGTGTGGGAGACGACCGTGGCCGGCCAGCTCAAGCGGATGGGTAAGGTTTCCCGCGTGACGGCAACGATTTCCCCTTTGGCCGGGGGGGGCGATACCTCGGTCTGTCCGGGAGGGGTCTTGCGGGAAAAGCCACCTTGCAGATAAAAAAGCAGAAGGGCCACGGCGAGCACGACGAGAGGCACGAGGATCAGTTTGCCGGAGAAACGTTTACGGGAGGTCATGACGAAGGCTCCTGAGCGATCCCCATGCCGGTCGCGCGTTGCATCTCGGCTTGGGCGGTAAGGGTGTTGAAACGGGCGGAGATCAGATGGAGTTGCGCGCTGGCGGCGTCGGTTTCGGCGTTGAGATAGCGGGTGACCGTCGCGGTGCCGCCGCGGTATTGTTCACGGACCAGACGCAGGGCTTCCTCGCCGGCGGCGACTTCGGCGCGGGCGACATTCAGTTGCGCCAGGGCTTCCCGAAGCGTCAGCCAGGCCTGTTTGACCTCCCGTTCCACTTGCAAGTGGATTTTCTGATTGAGGGCGCGGGCTTCTTCCAGCTGTCGTTGGGCCTGCTCGATCCGCGCCGTGATCGCGCCGCCGGAAAACAGATCGATTTCGGCCCGAACCCCCACGGTGACATTGTCTTTATCGGTGGAGAAGTGGGGTTTCTTGCTGTTTTGACCGTACACGGCGAACGCATCGACGCGTGGCAGGCGAGCGCCGCGCGCGGCCAGAAGCGCCTTTTCCTTGGCCGCCACGTTCTTTTCCGCGGCCTGAAGTTCGGGACGGTGACGCCGGGCTTGATCGAGCCAGTCGCTGAATTTTCCCGGGGCAGCGGGCGGTTCGGCGACATCGGTGGGATTGGCTTTCAATGAGCTGTCCGCCGGGGCGGCGAGTAATGCACGCAAGGCGGTCCGAGCGGCTTCTTCCGCGTTCCGGGCCCGGATTTCCGCCGCCTCGGCTTGATTCAATCGAACCTCCAGGGAGAGGACATCGGATTTCAGCGCCATGCCTTGCTCTCGGCGAGAGCGGACGTGCTCCAGTTCTCTGCCGATGGCGGTCAGCGTGCGTCGGGCCACCTCGATTTGTTGAGGGGCTTCCAACAGCGCGTAGAAAGCGCTACTGACAGCGGCGCGAAGGGTGCCGTGGACGGCGTTTTTGCGGGCCTTTTGGGCATCCAGGCCGAGTTTCGCCGCCTGCCGGGTGAAATAGTCCTGTCCGCCGCGGAACAGCGACCAGCTTGCCCCGATCTCGGGCCGGAAATCTTTGATATAACCCGGCTCATTGATGTCCATGCTGAAATCGAAGCGACGTTGGGCCACGATCATACCGAAGGCACGGCTGGGATCGTTGGACGCGGTATAGCCGAGACCCGCCTGGAGATGGGGGAAAAAGGCCGCCTGAACCTCCTGCATGCGGGCGCGGGCGGTCTCGATTCGAGCCTGCGCCACATGCATGTCGGGATTGCGCTGGATGGCCAGATCAATGGCCTGTTGCAGAGTCAAGGGATGTGCGGGAAGCTCGCCGCGAGCCGCCGGTCCGACCGATTCGGCTGCGGCTATTCCGCTACCCAGCATCAGCATGACCGTCACAAAGCATTGAAGGCATTTCATGGTATCGGTCCGGCAGCCAATATTTTTCCCTAGAGTGAGGATTTGTATTAGAGATTCTGCATAATCAGAAGCTGAAATCCAGGTTGGTGAACAAAGCGTGGTTGAGCTGACTTTGCTTCGAAGTTTCCTTGCGCACGAACTGGTTCAGATATCCCATAGTGAGTTGAATATCGGGAAGAATCCGGAAGTTGAAGCCGCCGAAGACGCGGTTTTCGGCAAAGCCGTCGCTGCGCCATCGGCTGGAATTGAGATACCACATCACTTCGTCGTTGAGGACCAAAGCAACCCTGGGCAGCCCCGGAAGGGGGTAGCTCCACTGGACCAGCTCCCGCACCCGCCAGCCGACGTTGCGGTTTTTGGCGTTGTCATGAACCCGCTGTTCCAGCCGGGTGCGCGTCATCAACCGGCCCCATTCGAACGGCTCCGATTGCCAGCCGATTTCCTCGTAGGCACGGTTTTCATTGAAGGTGTCGAGCCAGTCGCGGGTATAGCCCAGCCCCACATGCAACTGGTCGTTGAAGTGATAATTGAATTGGATGAAAAGCAAGTATTCGGCAAGCCGGTTGGAATTGTTGGCAAACTTTTCCTGGGCATGATGACTGAAGCGTGCCTGGTTCAAGACACTCCAGCTGAAATTTTCCAGGGCCGGCGAAAGCTTGTCCAACCTCCCGTGGGCGGAGACGCCGTACCAGCCGAAAAAGGCGTTGTCGGCGGCGTACGCTGTGCTGGCCGTCAGCATTCCTAAACCAAACCAAAGCAATACCCATAGCTTTGAGCCCATTCCCTTCTGAAGAGTCGTGCTTCGGACCCGTCTCCAGCAAACCCAATTTATTCGTGTCGAATTTGAACCGTTATTTTCTCTAGGATTCGCCTCTTCAGGCCACGCTTTGGAATCCAAATTCGTTCCCGGCGGGTTCGTCATCATGTCCTCCATTTTTTCCGTCATTTTTTCCGTTACCGAGCGGGACAATCGCTGAATTTTTACATTTATCGGCTTCGTAGCCAATCGGTATTGTAGTAAGAATCATCACATACCGTAGCGGCAGGGTTGTTTTCTTTGAATAGATTCATCCTTTGATGTGTCGGGGATACTGAAGGTCAGGAGTCGTAAATTCGGCTTGATATACAAAAAATAATCATTATCATTTGTATTCAAGGATTGATGAGAAGGAGGTACCATTATGACTGCATCGGTTGCACGGTTGGAATCGACAACGACAAACCTTGGATTTCCTTCCCAACGCAAAAAACTGTGGCAACTCGAGCACCGATTCCATTGCAGTATTGCCGGCACCTGCCTGACCTTGGAGGAGCTACGCAAGCTTTGTCGTAAGGCCCGGTTGGGGGTCCCGCAGGGGGTCAGTGACTACGAGCTCCACTGTTCGTTCGTCACTTTGATCGGCAAATCCTCCCCTTTGGCTAAACTGGTGCAGAAATATCTGGATCGGAAATACGATCAGATCCTAAAGGAGTTCAAAAAGGCAAAAGATTTAGCGGCATTGACTCAATTGTGGGAGAAGGCCTTTGCCGAAGGCGATATCGCCGGGGCTTTCTGGGCAGCGGTCACTCATCCCTGTGCCTCGGAGTCGCTCATGTTCCGGCTGTTTGGCGAAATCCACATGCTTTCCCATTTGAACGGGGCTTCGATGCGGATTGATATGCAGCGTTTGGTCCAGCTTAAGCGCCAAGTGCCAAGACTGGAGAAGGAGATGAGCCAGTCTTGCCGGGAATTCCAGCGCCGTCTTCAAGCAAAGGACCGGGAAATCTCCCAACTGCGCCATCAATTGGACGATTCCATGGAGGTCAAGCGCCGATTAAAGGCAGCCGAGTGGCGTCTCCAGCATATAGAAAGCGGTAGCGAGAACAACCGCCTGTGTCGCCGATTGGACGATGCGATGACAAGCCTGGGCAAGCTTGTAAACCGCTGTGAACGTGCGGTATCCGAATCCGCCCGCTGGAAACATGCGGCAGAGACTGCCCATGAGCGGGAGCGGCAATTGAAGGAACAGTTGGCAACCTTGAGCAAGGAGCATGAATATTTGAATGCTGTCTTGGAGCGATTTTTAGAAGAAGGGGCCGATCGTGCAGTGGGAGATGCCGCCATCGACTTGTCCGGTCGCCGGGTCCTTTATGTGGGAGGCCGGCATCGCCAATGGGCCTGTTTTCGGACCTTAGTGGAGCGTTGTCGCGGTGAATTGATCTGTCATGACGGCGGAAAGGAGGACAATCGTGTCTATCTGGATGCACTACTCACTCGAGCCGATTGGGTGCTGTGTCCCCTCGATCATGTCAGCCACGATGCGGTGAGGCGGATCAAGCGCGAATGCCGCCGACGAGGCAAGCCTTTTCTGCTGCTGCCCAAGGCGAGTCTGGCCGCCTTCGTCGAAGGGTTATGGAAATTGGTCGTTGATGAGATAGGGCCAAAGAATGATATGGGTAATAGCCGGGTTTTGATTCCGGCCTAGGGTCGATTTCGATTCCCATAGAAAAAAATATTGCATTGCTACCTACTTAAAGGAGGTATGTATGACCGACCATCAAGGCGATTCAAGTCGAGAAAAACCTGAATTTCTCACCCTGATTTCGGTGATTAGTCATCTGATGACCTGTTATAGCCTGAGACCCTGTCCGGTTCTGGCTCAAAAAGTGGAGAATCATCTACGGGTATTGCTGCATTCCGAGTGCAGCGAAGAATTGAAGGATTGGCGTGGGGTTTTCGAACAATTGCACGGTCAATGGGTGCACTTGTCCTATCGATCGTCCATGCAGCGCTTGGTCGGTCCCATCGAGACAGTGCCTATCGGCGTTACCAAACACTGAACGGACGAAAATATCGCAAGCGTGAGGCAGTACCAAATTGAGAGGAGAATGAATGGGTCCTGTTTATATTTCGCATCCATTGGCAAATTTGTCTTCATCCCATATCGAAACCATGATTCGACGGCTGGTGCGGCGCTATTTTCACGATCCCACTCCCCATCTGGCGCGGGAGATCAGTGAATATTTTCGGGCTCTCTGCCTCTATTCGAATGATTATCCGGAGCAGGAGGTGCGCTGCCTTCATCGGGGGCTGGCGGTCTATTGGGAATGCTGCGCCCGAGAAAATCACCCCGGCTCACTCAAAGAAGCGAATTGGACATAGCTAAAGATTAGGGCAACCCGGAGGATTTTGGGTATGATTGGCTTTCCAATCAACCGATATGAGGAAAGCACCATGAAGATGACGTTCATGGCTGTGTCTTTGATGGGAATACTGTCGAGTGTCCAGGCGGCGGACATCGATGCCGGCAAGGAAAAGGTCGCCGCTTGCGCGGGTTGCCATGGGGCCGACGGCATGGCCACCCAGCCTGCTTATCCCAATTTGGCCGGCCAGAACGCCGAATACCTGGTCAGTGCGATGAAGGCTTACCAGAGTGGTGATCGCAACCACGCGATCATGAAGGCGATGGTCGCATCCCTGTCGGAAACCGATATAGAAAATATCGCTGCCTATTATGAAAGCCTGAAGTAATGACCGACCTTGTTCCCCCGTCTTTGAGTAAGGCGGGGGAAGGGTGAAGGAGGCTGCTATGAATGTTCGTGTCCCTTCATTGGTGCTGGGGTTGATAATTTCGGGGTGGGGTTTTACAGCACCGAATGCCACTAAGCCCAAAAACGATTACAACATCACCATCAGCTACGAGCTGGGCATGCACTGTACCGGCTTCGATTTTTCCTACTGTTGCGTTCTGCCCCCTTACAATTCAATCCAGAGTCAGGTCATCAAGACCGCCAAAGGACCATACGACCTGCCCCAACTGTTAGGTTCCGACCCCGAAGACCCCACCGTGTTGGTGGACGGGGATAAACGCATGAAGTTGGAATACGGCCATGTGGACAACACCTATTCGGAAGGGGCCAAGCTCGATTATTGGACCGTTCCCTACGACGTCAACGGAGATGGCAAGTACGGCCCCGACGAGAACGTCGGCAATGCCTATTGGACCCATCTCTATGTGTATCAGGATTTGAAGGGCAGCAACCCCAAACGCACCAGCAAGGACAAAGAAAAGCAACGGGTGGGGATCGAAATTCCGGTGCCCTTGGACAACGGCCCGGCGGGAGCGGCGGTGCCCAGTCCGATGAAAGGAGGGCATTTGCATTACAGCGGCAAGGAGGGAACCATCGTGTTCACCAAGTCGCCGGTGCTGGATAACGTGCCCATCGTCTTGACCAATCCGGGGATTTGGGAGGCGCTGGGATTGCCGTTGACCCCCTTCAGCGACAGCACCGTCACCAAAAACCCGTTGTCTATCGTGGAAAGCGATATCCATCCCTATCAGGAAGCCTGGGTCCGCTTGGTGGACGCCGAAACCGGCAAGCCCATTCTCGACAGCCATAGCGGCGAACCGGTCGAATTCATCGGCACCAATCCCATCGACGTGCCCAACTGCTCCAACTGTCATGCCAACGACAACGCCAACGGCGACAAGTACCCCTTATATAAGCGCGAGTTCGCCTTTTGGAAAGGGCTCGGGGCGAGCGATTATATCGCCGGCCTCAAAGCGACTTCGATCTCCATTCTTCAGATCCACGACGCCAAGCACGGCACCGATTTCATCGCCCAATACGATCCCGACAGCCGCGCCCTCAACAACCGTTTGGGACGCGACCCGGTGTTGTGCCAAAAATGTCATGCGGACAACGTGATCGGGGTGCTGGAATCCAAGGGAATCGCGGAAGCCTTGACCGGCAATAAAGTAAGCGGGGATATTCCCCTGCCGCCTTTGAGCGAGGCCCTTCATTACGCCCACCAGACTAACCGGCCGATGCCCGATTCCCAAGGTCGAACCGGCACCTGCGCCGGTTGCCATCCGGCACATCGCCAGGATGGGTCTCTGGACAGTTACCCTATTACCCCGGAAGGAAAAAACCGTTATGCCGACGCCGACAACCGCGACACCAAAGGAGGGTGTTTCGCAAGCCGCGACGTGCATTCCAATCCCGGCAAGGATAAGGACGGCGTCGAAACCCCGGAACATCTGAACGCCGTCGGCCAATGGCTCCAGGCCAATGTTTCCAAGATCGGCAACGGCGAGGGCGGCAAGGGGTTGTGGTGCACCAATTGCCATAATCAATTGTCGCGGGAACTCTATCAGCGCGACCGCATCACCCACGCTTTCCGGCAGGAAGGGGAAACGCTTCGCGATAAATCCTTGTTGGAGATCGCCAAGGCGATCGGAGTGAGCGAGCAGGCATTGATCGAAAACTATCTCGATCCCAAGGTGGTGCCGGATAAAAACGGCCGTGATTCTCCCGCCAAATCGGGCATTCTGTTAACCTGGTCTAAGGAGCGGATGGTGCCGGATATTGCGGTCATTGCCATGCAGGGAGCGCACCCTTTGATCCATAAGGACGAAGACGGGGATGTGAACGTCACCATCTTGTCCGCCGACCCCAAGGCCGATCCCGAATCCCTCCAGTTGATTGAGGAAGCAAGCGGGGCGGCGGCGGTTTCCTATGAAGCGGCCAGTCACGGCCGCGATTACTGGCTGTCGCCGGGCGAACCCCATTGCGCCGACTGCCATGCGCCCCCGTTCGTGGAAGGCCAGGGCGGGGTGGCGTTCCCCATCAATCAGCCCGGAAAATACAGCTTGATGCGTTATTCCAAGGGCCATGCGGGGCTCACCTGCCAAGCTTGCCATCAGTCGATCCACGGCCTCTTTCCGGTAACCCCCCGGGTGGACACCAACCTACAAGCAGGCACCGCAGTACAACCCGGACGGCAGCCATGGACCGCTCAAGTGCGCTTCCTGTCACGAGACCAACGCCAACGGCGTGCCCAAATTGGCGGTGGACTTGACCTGGAAGGACAAGAAAATCGGGGAAGACTTCGATGCCGCAGTGGCTTGGATGCACGCCAGTGCACCGGATTTGGGCGGCAAGCACCCCCGTTAGACGAATGCGGGTTTTCGGACAGAACATTCGGAAACCCGTCAGTATCTCGGGTTTTGATCTGGAACGGCGTCATTCACCATGAAATACAGGTATATGAGCTTTTGGGCGCTGTTGCTGGGCATTCTGATGCCCGGACAGGCTCAAGTCTTGGTCACGGTGGGCGGTCATGAGATCACCGACGCGCAGCTGGAGCAGGCGCTAAAATCCTCGCCGTTCGCTACCCGCATCCCTGCTCTGGGCGAGGAGGAACAGGCGCGGCTGCGAGGTGATTTGCTCCGGCGTTTGGTGCATTTCGAGGCGTTGCTGTTGGAGGCCGAACGTTTGGGGTTGGACCGAACGCCCGGGATCCAGCTTGAATTGAAAACCTTTGAAACGGGCCTTTTGGCGCAAAGATATTTGCAAAAACTGCGGGACGGTATCGAGGTGCCCGTGGAGCAGGTGCAGCAGTGGCGGCAAAAATTCGGTACCGATCTGAATGCTTTGGCGGCGGCGCGGGCGTTGTATGTGTCGCGTCGCTACGAGGCGTTCAAATCCGATGCTTTGGCGGACCTCGAAAAGCGCTTCGGCGATCTGGACGAAACCGCTTTATGGGCTCGAGCCGCCCGATCGGCGGGGATCGATGTGGAAGAACAGGTCGGCGATTATCGGCGCGAACTTTTGGTCCAGAAGCTCAGGGAAACCAAGGAAAAGGAATGGATTCCCGATGCCTCGGTGCTGCGCGACTATTACCGGGACCATCCGGCAATCGGGCGCGTTCCCGAGCGCCGTCGGATCGGTCAGATCGTGGTGGATTCGCGCGAATTGGCCGAGCGCTTGCGGCGGAAAATTCTGGCCGGCGAAAGTCTGTTTCGACTGGCCTCCAAATACAGCGTCGATTCTTACGGCCGCGAGCATGCCGGCGATATGGGCTGGTTGCCGGCGGGAAGCGGGATGCCTCCCATCGAACAGGCGCTGGCCTCCTTGCCCGACAAAACCGTCAGCGAGGTGATCGAGACGCCGCGGGGGTTTCATTTGGTTATGATCGTCGACCGGCGCCCGGGTGAACAAAAGCGCTTCGCTGCGATCGAGGACCGCGTGCGCCGGGCCATGTTGGCGGAAAAGTTTCCCGACTATGCCGCCCGATTGCTGGATCGCCATTCGGTGCGGTGGCAGTTGCCCCGATCGGAATGACCTCGACTGAAGGGGGCGCCGGAGGGTTTTCTTCGGCGCCTGGTCAACGTTTGGTTAAGGGGCCGATAGATAATATCGATTCACGACGGCCCAAACCGTCACCACGATGGTCACCAACGCCCAGCCGGCGAAGGTTCCTATCAGCACGGTATGAGCCACGCCGTTCTCCTTGATTCTAATTCCCGGGAGAAAAGGAATCAGCATCAACAGCACCGGCAGAAAATAACGTCCCTGGACTCCGGCAACCACCGGAGCGTTCAACTGGCTCCAGTATAGATATTGAATGACCATGATGCCCACGATCATGGCGGGTGCAATCGCCGCCAAGGCGAGGCCGACGCTTCGCGGGTGCCGAGATTGGGGCTCTTGTTCGAACGTGACGCCGCAGATCAACAGCACGATCGAGCAGGCGGCAATGTAAAAGAATTGCGGTAGGCGGGTGTCGAGCCAGCCGAGCACACCGATCATTTGTTTCACCCAGGGCCATCCATATTGGTCCACCGTATTGGCCAAAACCGCCAGTGATTGGATCGGATGGAGCGCTATGGTTTGCAATTGTTCGGACGGATTGGGCGTTCCCTCCGGGAAAGTCATGACGACCACGGCCTCGGATGCCGCAAGCATGGACCATCCACCCACCGCCGCTAGCGCACCGGCCACAGCCGTCCAGCCGTGGCGGGGATTCGTAGCCGCCAGCGGTAGAAGCATTAAGGCAGGCGCATAGGGGGGCCGGGCCATGACGACAGCGGTTATGACCAGGGCCGCGAAGACAGTCCCTTTACCGTTAAGACCTCCCCGACCTCGCAAGGCGTTCGCGATTAACGCACCGTAGAGGGCCGAGAGACCGAGCAGAGGACCGTCTTGACTGACCGCTCCGGCAAGGGCGGCGGACATGGGCAACAGGAATACCGCGGCGAAGGCGAGCGTCTTGCCTCGCGCCAAAAACATCGCTGCGCAGGCCAGTGTGATGGTCGTCAGGGCATTGGTTGCCCGTGCCAGGAGCAAAGTGTTGAGCACGCTGAGGTCCAATGCTTTGCCCACCCATATCGATAATACGGACGGAAAATATAAGGTTGGCGGATAGGGGGCCGTGTTCTGGAACCAGGCATCGAAAGTCGCGCCGTTCCAATGAATCCGGGCAGCGCTTTTCAGGGCTTCGGCGTTGATTTTATTCTCGGTGTGGAAGGGGATGCCTTGGACGGCGCCCCCAAGTAACATCAGTTCCGCGTCGATGGTGCCGCCGCTGCTTTTGCCGTCCCGGTGGCCGATGATGCCGCCTCGGGAGATGTGGTCCGCCCGCATGAAATGGGCGGATTCATCCGCATTCTGATAAGGCGGCATGAGTATGAGCAGCAAGGCGGTAAAACCCGTCGCCAGAATGAGGTAGATGGATAAAACACTGCAATCAAAAATTTTCCCTTTCATTCCAATCCCGTTGAAAGCAATGGTTTTACGAAGAATTCGAATGCTTCGTCGTCGAATACGCCGATATGGGTGAAGACGATGGATCCGCTTCGGTCGATCACCACCGTGTAGGGCAATACGCCTTGTGAATTGCCCCACTGTCGAAGCAAACGCCCTCCCTGTCGGGAGGAGATATGGAGCACCGGATAGGGAATATCCAGAGTGCGGACCACGTTTTCGAGTTTGTCCGGCCGGTCCAGTCCGACACCGATCACTTGAAGTCCATGCCGACCGTAACGGCGCTGATATTCTACCAAATGGGGAAGTTCGATCTGGCAGGGACCGCACCAAGTGGCCCAAAAATTGAGTAGTATGACCTTGCCGCACCACTCAAGAAGGTGACGGTTCCGATCTTGGAGATCGGGAAGGACCAAACGCGGAAGCTCCGAGGCATCGGTTGCTGCTTGGGCGAGGGTGGGGAAAACTCCCATCAAGACCAGCCATCCGGCGAGGAGCATCCAAGCTCCTTTGCTCGCATGAGGGTGTGTAGACATTGAGTAAATCCAGCACATTCCTAGGGTTGCAGGGTGGCATAGTACTCGGACAGGAGACGGATTTCCTCGGCGGTCAGTTGCTTGGCGATCAGCCGCATCCGCCCGTAGATGTCGTTGTGGCGGCTGCCGTCCCCGTAAGCCTGAAGCGTCTGTTCCAGATAAGTCTGGGATAGGCCGGCGATCCGTGGGGTGTCGATCCGCTCTCCTTGGCCATTTTCCCCGTGGCAGACGCGACAAGGAGGAATGATCCGTTTACTGTCACCGCGACGAACCAGCGCAGTGATCGCTTCGAATCGCTCCGAATCGGCTTGCGGACCTACCGATGGTTTTTGGCGGCTATACCAGGCGGCTAGATCCGCCATGTCCTGGTCGCTTAATCCGCTGGCGAAGTTCTGCATCAAGGGGTTTTCGCGGCTGCCGTCCTTATAGTCGCGCAGTTGACGATAGAGATAGGTCGGCAACTGGCCGGCCAGGGAAGGAAAGGCGGGATTTAAACTGATTCCATCCGTGCCGTGACAACTGGAGCAAGCGGTCGCCAGCTGCTCCCCCCGTTCGGAATCGCCGCTTGCCACCAGATCCAGCGTTTCGGCGGTCCAGGCGACTTGCGTTGCCGGAGCCGCTGATACCGCCCCGGCGCCCAAGCATAGGGCGATTGCGAGTATCTTGCGCATCTCAATACCCCCAGGGAACCGAATCGTAGGTTTTCAAGAAAAAGAACTGCAAGATCGGGATGCCGAAGCTGACCAACATGAAACCCGCGACGATCACGTTCCAAATCTTCATGTTTTCCACCCACGCGGGCATGTCCCTCGGGGGATGAATCGGATCGGCATAGTTCGGCTCCAAATCGACTTGAGGACTCGGGTTACGCAAGCTCTTCAGCAGGATATAACCGAACAAAACGGCCGAACCGAGCAGCAAGGCGCCCCCCATGATCATGAACAATTCGTAGGGTTGCCAGGCCAAGGTGAGCAGGCTGTGGTAAGTCACGCTGGAGATGCGCCGCGGCTGCCCCAAGAGGCCCAGGACATGCCAGGGCGTGCTGAGCAAGGTCATGCCCACAAACCAGGTCCAGAGCTGGATCAAAGCCAGGTTGTTGTTGCAAAGCGCTTTTCCGGTCAGCCTAGGCCATAGATGGTAGGCGATGGCGAAATACATGATGACCGTGGTGCCGGCGAAAATGAGATGGAAATGACCCGGTACCCAGGCGGTATTGTGAACCATGGCGTTGAGCGCGTAACTGGCATTGACGATGCCGCCGAAGCCGCCCAAAATCAACATCAAAAGGGCCAGAACCGCCGCCAACACCATGGGGTTGCCCCAGGCTAGGCGACCTATCCAGCCCAGTAGCCCCCGGCCGCCGTTCAGGCGACTGGCAATTTCCAGGGAAGCGAAGACGGTGAAGCCGGTGATCAAGGTGGGGACGGCGACCATGAAGGTAAGGATACCGTGGAGCAATTTCCAGCCCGCCGCTTGTTCCGGATCCATGTAGAGATGATGGAAGCCGATGGGCAAGCTGAAGACCAAAAGCCCTAAAAAGGCGAATCTTGCCATTTCGTCGCTGAACAGATATCCGCCGGCGGCCCGGGGGACGAAGCAATACATGGCGATGTAGGCGGGGATCAGCCAAAAATAAACGATCGGATGCAGGGTCCAGACGAACAAAGTGCGGGCCAGGCCCGGATCGACGGTATCGCGCCACCCCAAGGACCAGGGAATCAACTGAAACAGCACTTCCATTCCCACGCCGGCGCTGGTCCACAGCCACAGGAAAACATTGGCCGCGGTGCCGAACATGGCCAGGGGAATGGGGCGGCCCGGGTTCTCCTTCTGCCATTGGTGCGTCATGACGATCATGATGACGCACCAGACCCAGGAGCCCGCCACCAGCAGGGCGACGCCGATATAGAACAATGAGCTGGCCTGGATCGGAGGATAAAAGGTATAGAGGACGGAAGCCTTGCCCGTGAGCAGGGGAA
Source organism: Methylohalobius crimeensis 10Ki (assembly GCF_000421465.1). NCBI lineage: Bacteria > Pseudomonadati > Pseudomonadota > Gammaproteobacteria > Methylococcales > Methylothermaceae > Methylohalobius > Methylohalobius crimeensis. The sequence goes on along the minus strand of NZ_ATXB01000001.1, from coordinate 1,954,480 downwards.
TCGCCGCGAGAACCGTCCCGAATAGGCTCAAGCCGAATCCGGCCCAGGCTAACACGGGTTTCCAGATCGGCCGCTGCAAAGCGGTCGCCGCCGTGTAATAACCGAATCCCATGATGAAAAAAGTGGTCAGCACATAAGCCATGAGCACCCCATGGGAGCTGACCGACGCGAAGTACACCTTGGCCGATTCAAGGGCAGGGAATATGCCGCTGCGTTCGACCACCTGATAAAAACCCATGAAAGCGGCGATAAGGAAAGCGGAGAAAGCAACCCCGAAGTTCCAAATGCTCAGTTGTCGAGTATGGGTATCGGTCATGACTCACCTCCGCCGAAGTTGGGGTGCCGTCGCATCCAAGCCTGTTTTTCCTCCACGGTTACTTTGCTCCACATGAAATCGTGGCCGAGGCCGCAATATTCGTTACACAGCATGGGATAGTCGCCGGGCTTGGGAAATTCGGTGGTGATTTCCGACACGTAACCGGGCACCACCATGGTGCTCATGTTGGTCATGGGCATGTGCACGCCGTGAAGGACGTCGATGCTGGCCCAGCGGAAGGTGATGGGGGTGTCAGCGGGAAGGGTGATTCGACGCGGGAAAAAACCGTATCGGCCGGCGACCATGATGACCTTGATGGTACCGTCCGGCTGGCGTTTGACGCCCAGATTATCTTCGGCGAACTCCTCGCTCAAATGCAGCCGTGCCGAGTCGATGGTTTCCACATTGCTGGGAGGATGAATGTCGAATACAAAAGTGGTAAAAAAAATCCCTCCCAGGAAGAGGGCGGTCATCCCCAGAACAATATATATCCATTTCTTCTCCAATGGGTCGATATGCATGGCTTCACCTCATTGCACCGCGCCGCGAGGCAGGAAAACCCCGAAGTAAATGAACAACCAGGCCAGCACCATGCCGGCGCCAATCATGAGCATCAGGATCCAAGTACCGATGGGCGGGGTGTTGAGGATTTGATTTTTTTCTTTTTCTTCGAGGGGATCGGACATGGTCGCACCTCCTGAATCGACAAGGGTGCCTTGGATTATATATTCGCATGCCGGGCAAAAACAGGCTGGATTGAAAAATCCAGCCGACAAAGTTGCATCGAGCAAAGAAACTCGGTTCAGCCCAAGGCGACATCCAAAATCATCATCACGATAAAACCAAGTATGACTCCCCAAGTGGCGATGTTCGTATTGCCTCGTTCCCGCGATTCGGGAATGACCTCGTCGACCACCACATAAACCATGGCTCCTGCGGCAAAGGCCAGGGCATAAGGCATGATGGGCATGCACTTCGTTACCGCGGCGGCCCCCACCACTGCGGAGATGGGTTCAACCACCGCGGAAAGCTGGCCATACCAGAAGCTGCGCAGTCGCGACCAGCCCATGCGGCGCAGCGGCATGGACACCGCTGCGCCTTCGGGAAAATTTTGTAAGCCGATGCCGATGGCCAAGGCGATCGCGGAACCCAAGGTAGCCGTGTGGAAGTCGCAACCCAGGGCGCCGAAGGCAACTCCTACCGCCAGCCCCTCGGGTATATTGTGTAGCGTGATGGCGACTACCAGCATCACGGTTCGCCGCCAGGTGGTTACGATGCTTTCATCGGCCTGCAAGGGCATGCCCAAGCGGAAGTGAGGCAGGAGCCGGTCGCCTATTTTCAGCGCGAGCGCCCCGACTCCAAATCCAACCGCTGCCGGGAGCCAGGACAAAGAACCATAATCTGCCGATAAATCGATCGCCGGCGCGAGCAAGGACCAATAGCTGGCGGCCAACATCACGCCTCCCGAAAAGCCCAACATGGTGTCGAGAAGTTTTTGGTTCACGTGTTTGACCAAAAACACGAGGGCAGCGCCGAGGGCGGTCACTCCCCACGTGAAAATTGCAGCCAGCAAGGATTGCAGAACATGATTTTGTTCGGCAAACCAGCGGAAGGCGGCCTGACTCCAGGTGTGGAACGACAATAAATGGAGGATGGAAGAGAAACCGTCAATAGCGAGGTTGGCGAGCAAGGTGACGGGCTCACTCACGATTCAAAAGCCTGGAAATCGCTTTTTGGTATTCGGTGCGCTCCTTTCTCCAAGCCTCGTACTCCTCAAGCTCGCCTTTCACCAATTTTAAAATCAGTACCATAACCGCCACATCGTCCAAATAGCCAACGACGGGGATGACATCCGGGATCAATTCCATCGGATTGATCAAGTAGAGCAGTCCGAAAGCCACCGCGGCAATCGCCCAAGTTGAAATTTGCTTGTATTCGCCGGAACGGTAATCCCTGATCAGTTCCAAGCACAAAAGAACATCTTTCCAAAGCCCGTGCAACTTGGGCCTGTCTTTTACTGTGTCCTCGATTTCCCGGGCCTTTTCGATGATACGAGCAAAATGTCGATCGGTTATTTTTCCATCATTGCGTTGGAAGAAGGTTTTGTCGAGCTTAATATCCTTGGGATGATGAGGCATGGAGTCTCTCCTCAAAGGCCGCTTGCGTTGCTTCCTGCTTGTGAGATGATTTTCAACAATAGGAAATTTTTAACACACATGGGAGTGAATATGCGGCCCGGACGTTTGCTGGGGCGTCAACCCTTAAAAACTTTGCCGAATCGGTTTAACTTGCGTCCCCATCAAAGAGCCCAAAAAGCATGCGCTTAGCCGTTTTCGCCGGAAACATTATCGGGACAGCATTTTTCCCAAGCGTTGAAGCCGCCCACCAGGTCGATGATGTTGTCGAATCCTTGTTTTTCCAGCAAACTGGCCGCGATGGATGACCGGTAGCCGGTGCCGCAATGGACGACGACAGGTCGGTCCCGGGGCAATTCCTTGCTGCGTTCGGCGAGATGGTTGAGTGGGATGTTGAGGCTTTCCCCGATGTGCTTTTGCTGCCATTCCGTGTCCTTGCGGACATCCAGAACCAGCGGCGATTCCGGGGAGGGAAGCCTTTCGGCCAATGTCGGGGCGGTGATGCGATCGATTCGCCGAACCAAGTCGGGACGGGTTTCCAAGGCTTGCATGCCTCCCTCCAGATAACCCGCCACATTGTCAAAGCCGATTCGGCCGAGACGCATCACGGCTTCTTGTTCGAGACCGGGGTCGGCGATCAGCACGATGGGCCGGGTGCGATCGAGAAGGGTGCCCGCCCAGGTGGCATAGGAACCGCCGAGGCCGATATTGACGCTGCCGGCCAGATGCGCGCCCGCGAAATCCGCCGCATCCCGTACATCCAAGAGTTGGGCTCCGGATTGTTTCATCTCCATTACTTGATCGAGGGAAAGCGGCTTCAATTCGGTTTCCAAGGTTTCCTCCAGGGTGGGGCGCTCTTTCCGGTTGAGCACGGCATCATGGGAAAAATACTTGGGCGCCTCCGGTTGACCGGCCGTGACCAGCTGAATGAAATCTTTTTTGCTCATGGGTTTAAGAGCGTAGTTATACCGACGCTGCTCTCCCATAGTGGAAAACAGATCCGTACTGAGACTTTTTCCGCACATGGAGCCCGCGCCGTGCGCCGGATAAATCATGGTCTCGTCGGGTAGCGGCAACAGCTTATCGTGCAAAGAATCGTAAAGCATCTCGGCCAGCTCCACCGCCGAAGCGCCGAACGAGGCCAATAGATCGGGACGTCCCACATCGCCGATAAACAGCGTGTCGCCGGTCAGTACGGCGTAAGGCGCATCGGTCCGCTTGGCCAGATCGTAAACCACGATCGAAATGCCTTCGGGGGTATGACCGGGCGTTTCGAGAATGTCGAGGCGAACCTTGCCGAATGCCAAGGTATCGCCATCGCTGTGCGGAACGAATTCATATTCCGCATCCGCCCGAGCGCCCAGATGGATTTTCGCGCCGACCCGATCCCGGAGTTCCAAATGGCCGGCGATGAAATCGGCGTGGAAATGGGTCAGGAAGACGTGGCGAATCTCGAGATTCTGCTCGCGCGCTTCTTCGAGATATTGTTCGATATCGCGCTGAGGATCGACGACGATCGCGGTTTTGGTCTCTTCGTCGCCGATGAGATAGGACGCGTGGGCGAGACAGCCCAAATAGAATTGCTTGAAAAACATAGAAACCTCCGTCTGTTTCATTGCCACAAAAGTCGGATCAGATATCCCAAAAGAAACAAGCTGAACAGGAACAACAAGGCGGCGAAGCCGATCACGACGAACGTGCTGGGCGGTCGGCGCTGATCAGGATGATCGATCTGCTTGGCAATCAGGATAAAGCGCAAGGTCGCGACGACCATTAGAAGAATTCCGAAGAAGACCAGCCCCAATCCCAGGATTAAGGCTTCCCGGTGAGCCGATGGAGCGAGAGGCATGGTTTCCGGGAGGGCCTGGGCAATGTAAGCCAGGAAAAGATCGAATCTTTCGATGACAAATCCAAAGGCGATCACCGCTATGGCGGTGCGTATCCAGGCCAAATAAGTGCGTTCGTTGGCCGAGTGATCCGTGTAATTTTTGATCATTGAGACGATTCCGATTCCCACTGGTTGTCGAGACGACTATGGTACCGGACCCAATGCAAGTGGGTCGGCTTCGGAACCCTTTATCGTGCATGCGTCGTGGGAATTGGGAGCATTTCACTCGGGCTCCGTTGGCGGCTCTGTTTCACCATCATGGCCTTTCTGACGCATTTTCAGATAGACCGAGACCAAAAACAGCAACCCGCTGGCGATAATGATCAAAGGACCGGGGGGTACGTCGGTCGCGGCATAGCCCGCGATTCCAAGCACGGCGGCCAACGCCCCCGCCGAGAGGCTGAAGTAGGCGTACTGGGTCAGGTTTTTGCTGATATTCTTGGCCGTACAAGCTGGAATGGCCAGCAGTGCCGCGGTCATCAAACCGCCTACAATTCGCACTCCCAGTGCCACGGTCAGCGCGATGCAAATCAAATAAACGGTGTTGTAGCGACGGGGATCGATTTGTTGGGATTGGGCCAGATCGGGCGAAATGCCGATCAAGACCATATTGGGATAGATCCGTTTGACGACGATAAAAATCCCGCCGGCGATCGCCAGGGTGACCAATACGGTGGACAGGGTGATTTGAGAAACATCGCCCAGCAAAGCGATCTCGGTTTCTTTTTGGGGGAGAAACAGAAAGGCGACTGCGAGGGACGTGGAAAAAACGACGATCGCATCGCGATCGCGGGTTTTCAGGTGAAAGAATTCTTCGACGCTTAGAGGAGGAAGAGCCTGTCTCTGCAAGAATTCTTGGGGAGGAAGGTAGCTGATATTGCGGGTCTGCCAGGTGACCGTGCCTCGATGGGGGATCAGGTCGAGCAACGCCCGCAGCAGGGTGGTTTTGCCGGCGCCATTGGGACCCAGAATCACCAAGACGTCACCTTCATTCAGAGAAAACGACAGGTCTTGCAGGATATGGTCTCTTCCGTAAGAAACGGAAAGCCCTTCCACGGTTAAGATGGTTCGGGAGGTATCCGCCATGATCGCTTCGTTGCCGTGGGGTTGGGTGAATACTGCCAGATGGCTGCCTACGAAGCAAGTCAGTTGACAGATCCGATCAACGAAGCAAATGGAGGCAGGGGATGAAAAACAAACCGGCTGCCTGAATTTCAGACAGCCGGCCGTTGCTATTTACTCGGCCGAAGCCCTTTGCTTATCGCTGCTTTCGTAGATGAGATAAGGCTTGGACTCTTCCTTGATGACACTCTCGTCGATCACCACTTTGGTGATGTTGTCGGTCGAGGGAAGCTCGTACATGATATCCAGGAGCGTATGCTCCAGGATGGTTCTCAAGCCGCGCGCGCCGGTTTTGCGTTCCATCGCCTTTCTGGCGATGGCGCGAAGCGCCTCTTCCCGGATTTCCAGTTCGCAGGCTTCCATTTCGAACAGCCGCTTGTACTGTTTGGCCAGAGAGTTTTTGGGCTCGGTCAGAATGCGCACCAGGGCTTCTTCGTCCAGCTCCTTGAGAGTGGCGACCACCGGCAGACGACCCACGAATTCCGGGATCAAGCCGTAGTGGATCAAGTCCTCGGCTTCCACCGAAGTCAGGATTTCGCCGACATTTTGGGTATCCTGCTTGCGTTTCACCTCGGCGGAGAAACCGATACCCCCTTTCTCCGAACGCTGACGGATGATTTTTTCCAGTCCGGCGAAAGCCCCCCCGCAGATAAACAGGATATTGCCGGTATTGACCTGGAGAAATTCCTGTTGAGGGTGTTTGCGTCCTCCTTGCGGCGGAACCGAGGCGATGGTGCCTTCGATTAATTTCAGCAGTGCCTGCTGCACGCCTTCTCCGGAAACATCCCGAGTGATGGAGGGGTTGTCGGATTTGCGAGAGATCTTGTCGATTTCATCGATGTAGACAATACCGGACTCGGCTTTCTCCACGTCGTAATCGCATTTCTGCAATAGCTTTTGGATGATGTTTTCCACATCCTCCCCGACATAGCCGGCTTCGGTCAACGTGGTGGCGTCCGCAATAGTGAAGGGGACATCCAAAAAACGGGCCAAGGTTTCCGCCAGCAAGGTCTTGCCGGAACCTGTCGGACCGATGAGCAAAATATTGCTCTTGGCCAGTTCCACGTCATTCTTCTTATGTTGGGAGCGAAGCCGCTTGTAGTGGTTGTAGACCGCAACCGCGAGAATCTTTTTGGCTTCCTCCTGACCGATGACGTATTCTTCCAGAACTTCCTTGATTTCCCTGGGTTTGGGTAGACGGTCCTCGCCGCCGCCCGTGCTCTCCTGCAGTTCTTCGCGAATGATATCGTTGCACAGGTCTACGCATTCATCGCAAATGAAGACCGAAGGGCCGGCGATCAATTTTCTAACTTCGTGCTGGCTCTTGCCGCAAAACGAGCAATACAGCAGCTTCCCTTCTCTGTCCTTACCGCGCTTGGCGTCGCTCATAGGTTACCTCGAACTATATAACTGGAAAAAAGGTATCGTCACACCAGACCGGTATATCAGCAATATCAGCATAAACCCTGACGGGGATAAATGCCAAGCTTCGATGCCTGTTAGCTGTCCGATTGCAGTTTGGCGCGGGTCGTCAAAACCTTATCGATCAGGCCGTATTCGAGCGCTTCGTTGCTGCTCATGAAGTAATCGCGGTCGGTATCCTGTTGGATCTTTTCCAATGGTTGGTCGGTATGATGGGCGAGAATGCGATTGAGTCGATCCCGGGTTTGCAGGATCTCCTTGGCGTGAATGTCGATATCGCTCGCTTGGCCCTGAAATCCGCCCAGGGGTTGATGGATCATCACCCGGGAGTGGGGCACGCAGTAGCGTTTTCCGGCGGCACCTCCCGCCAGGAGCAACGCCCCCATGCTGGCCGCTTGACCGATGCACATGGTGCTGACGTCGGGTTGAATGAATTGCATCGTGTCGTAGATGGCGAGACCGGAAGTCACCACGCCGCCGGGCGAATTGATATATAAGTGGATGTCCTTGTCGGGGTTTTCCGATTCCAAGAACAGCAACTGAGCGACGATCAGATTGGCCATATGATCTTCCACCGGGCCCACCAGGAAAATCACTCGCTCCTTGAGCAGGCGGGAGAAGATGTCGAAAGCCCGTTCCCCGCGAGGCGTTTGTTCGATGACGACCGGGACCATTTGATTGTAGACGTCGAAAGAATTGCTCATGGTTTTATGCTCTTATCAGGCTGCTTGGCGTTGCTGTTGCTTTTTCATCAGGTCTTCGAAGGAAATCGGTTCCTCGGAGATTTTGGCTTGCTCGAGAATCCAATCGATTGCTTGCTCTTCCAAAACCAGGTTTTCGATCTGCGCCAATTGCTCCGGATTGCCGAAGTACCAATTGACGACTTCTTGCGGGTCTTCGTAATTTTGGGCCATTTCCTCGATGGTTTCGCGAACTCGATCGGAGTCGGCTTGTATATCGTGATTCTGAATGATTTCCGCCAGCAATAGTCCCATGGAGACGCGTTTTTTCGCACTTTCTTTGATGTTGTCAAGCGGCAATTGGTTCAATATTTCCGGATTTTGTTTCAATGCGTCGGCCATCGGCTGCAGCATGCGCTGAATTTCCTGTTTGACCAAGGCTTCCGGGACCGGAATCGGGTTCTTCTCGTGGAGGGCATCAAGGACCTTGTTTTTGGTTTCTTCCTTGAGCGCCTGATGTAATTGGCGTTCCATGTTGGCTTTGATTTCGCGGCGAAATTCCTCCACATCTCCGCTTTCGACGCCATATTCCTTGGCAAATTCGGCATCGATCTCCGGCAGCCGGCCTTCTTCCACCTTTTCTACGTCGACTTTGAAAAGAACCGGTTTTCCGGCGATATCTTCGTGATGATAATCCTCGGGGAAAGTCAGCTCGAATTCCAGGTGATCTCCCGATTTGTGGTCCAGCAGCTTTTCGTCGAAGCCGGGAATCATGTTGCCGGCGCCGATTTCAATCTGGAAATGCTCCGCTTTCCCGTTTTCCAGGGGGTCGCCGTTTTCCTGGAATCCCTCGAAGGTGATCGTGGCGCGATCGCCGGTTTGCAGCGGACGATCCACTTCGTGCCAGCTTTTCTTTTGTTCCCGCAGGCGTTTGATCATGGTTTCCAGGTCGGCCTCGGTGATTTCGCAAACCGGTTTGGCGACCTCCAAGGTGTCCATGGCGGCAAGCTCGATGTCCGGATAGACCTCGAATTGGGCCTCGAAAGTCATGCCTTCGCCTTCGGTGATGTCCTGCGGCTTGATTTGGGGGTCGCCTGCCAGCCGCAAGGACCGTTCTTTGACGGCGTCGGTGAAGCTCGATCCGATCAGTTCGGAGAGCACTTCCTCGCGGACTTGTGTGCCGAAACGTTGGCGAATAATGCGGGCAGGCGCTTTGCCCGGCCGAAAACCGTCCACTTTCACCTGCCGCGCCAGGGATTTCAGGCGGTTGTCAATCTCCGCCTGGATTTTATCTTCCGGGACCTGGATGGTCATTTTGCGGCCGATGTCGGACGTGGATTCGACGGAAATCTGCATAATGGTCTTACCTCGTGAACTACTGACTTGGTTGGTTAGCGATAATGATTATTGGCCGATGGTCGGGTATGGGTCGGTGGGCGGGCTTGGAAATTGGTGCGAATGGAGAGACTCGAACTCTCACGGGTTGCCCCACTGGAACCTAAATCCAGCGCGTCTACCAGTTCCGCCACATTCGCGATTATATCCGATAAGGTATCTTTTATCCTGTTGCTTTTCAATGCCTTGGGAATTCGAGCCATGCATATTTCAAAGGCCGGTGATGGCTGGGGTGAGGATGGCTAAGGTGCATCCCTCACGCCTGGACTGTTGCAGGGTAGCGTGCTAGCTTAGCCAATTTATTTTATCAGTCAAGTTTCGGATCGGTTTTAAGGTTTCGCCGCCCATGCTTCATGAGGAAGGTGTCGTCAAATATCGGCTTCGATTCACCTTGAGTGCGCCGCCTCAATGGGACGATTATCCCGATTTAGAGTCCTGGCGGTGCCTATTGTTTCATCTGGGGTTGATCGGACAAGACCCCAAGCGTTACCAAGGGCTGGCCTACGGTAATGTCAGCCAACGTCTCGCGGGTGACCGATTTGTGATCAGCGCCACCCAAACGGGAGGCAAGGCGCATTTGTCTTCGGAGCATTACTGCCTGGTGGAAAGTGCCGATCCCACCGTCAATCAAGTGGTGGCTAAAGGATGCCAGCCCCCGTCTTCCGAAGCGCTGACTCACGCCTCGGTTTATCGAGCCTCGGTGGCGGTGAGAGCGGTGATGCACGGACATTCTCCCGAAATTTGGCGTTACAGCGATCGCTTGGCCCTTCGGGCGACGCCAGCGACGGCGGAATACGGCACACCGGCCATGGCCGAAGCGGTGCGGGAGCAAGTGAGAAAACAGCCCGAGCACGGTATCATTGTCATGAAGGGCCATCCGGACGGGGTGATCGCTTATGCGGATACCCCTCGACGAGCGGCGCTTTCGTTGATAGAAACCCTGGCCAAGGCATGGTCGTTGGCGCTGGGGGCGCGGTATTGATCGATGGAGGTAAATATGTGGAATCGGTTGTTCGCGATAGGGTTGACGGCTTGGTTCACGCTTGCTGATGCCGGCGAATTGGCGCCGCTTCAGCGCGCCACGCTGTCCATGAACGATGCTTTGCAGGCGGCCAAGGCGGCCAAGGCGGCGCTGGCGGATTGTCAAGCCAAAGGCTATGAAATCGGCGCCGCCGTGGTGGATGACGCCGGACACTCGCTGGTATCGCTGCGCAGTAACGGCGCCGGCCCCCATACCCTGGATAGCAGTTGGCGCAAAGCCTATACGGCGTTGAGCTTACGTAAGCCGACGCACGAGTTGGCGCGCATGATCGCCAAGGATCCCGAGATCCAGGCATTGCACGACATGAATGAGTCGATCTTGATACTCGGTGGCGGTTTGCCGATCCGTGCCGATGGGCATGTCGTGGGCGGAATCGGCGTGGGCGGAGCGCCCGGCGCGATGCTGGATGTGGCTTGTGCGCGGGCCGGCCTCAAGGCGATCGGAGTGGAATTGGACGATGGATAAAAAAACAGCAGGGTGTTGAGGCCCTGCTGTCAAAGAGGAGGAGTATTGCACTACTGTCATGCAATAACAGTTCGGTAATGCCGAACTCGGGATCCAGCTTAACAACGATTGGATAGGATGGGAATGCGACATATTGTCGCAGGTGGGCAAAAACCCAGTTTATGCAGATTTTAAAAAAGAAGCCTTGCAGGGAGTTGGACTCCCTGCAAAGAGGAGGAAAGGTCGCACGCTCAAAACTAGCGAGACAGGAGGTAATGAGCATTACCTTGAGGACAAAGATAGCAATGGATGCTGAACTTTGGAATGTGGCAAATTGTCGCACCCGCGAATATCACCGATAACACCCTATGCTGTACCCTTCCATCGATTCCGCCGATGCCGCACGACGCAATCTCAAGTGGTTGTTTGTATTGCGGAATTTATTGATCACCGGCGATGCTTTAATCATTGGCATTACGGTTTACGATCTCGGCGTTCCCCTGCCCATCAATCCCTTGTGGGGCATTATCTCGGTAATGGTGGCGGTGAATTGTCTCACTTGGTATCGGCTGCAAGAAAAACGTCCGGTCACCGAGCTGGAATTGTTTTGCCACTTATGCCTGGATGCTTTGGGAATTACCGGCTTGTTGTATTTTGCCGGAGGGACCTCCAATCCCATGGCATGGTTTCTATTATTGCCGCTGATCATCACCGCTACCGTTTTGCCTCAACGCTATACCTGGTACATGGTATTCCTGGCTTGCGGCGCCTATACTTTTTTGATTGTTTATTACCATCCTCTACCCCCGCTTCCCGTTGCGGAAGTGCAAACCGATCGCTTGCCCTTGGAGTTATTGGAAGACTATCCGGGGTTCGGATTGCGCGCTTTCGGTACCTGGGTGGGGTTCGTTTTCAGTGCCGGTTTGGTGGCTTATTTCGTGGTGGAAATGGCCAATACGCTGCGAGAGCGAGAGCGCAGGCTCGCGGAAGCACGCGAACAAAGTTTGCGCGACGAACAAGTGGTGGCCTTGGGAACCCTGGCCGCCGGAGCCGCCCACGAGATCGGCACCCCTTTGGGCACGATGACGATTCTGGTGCAAGAGCTGCTGGAGGATTATCCCGGTGGGGATCATGCGGAATTACGTCAGCGCCTGCTGATTTTCAAGGATCAAATCGAACGTTGCAAAAACGCGTTGGCGGTGATGTCGGCCTCCGCCGGCCAAAGGCGGGCCGAATCAGGGCACATGGAAGAAGTTCGACGCTATTTGGAAAAACTGGTCCAGCAATGGCGTCAACAGTATTCCGGCGCCCGCTTGAAGTTCCAAGTCACGAAAGAGGATCCCCGAGCCAAAATCATTGCCGAGCGGACATTGAGCCATGCTCTGATCAACATTCTCAACAACGCCGCCGAAGTTTCGCCGGAGGTGGTGGAATTAACCGCGTCCTGGGATTGTTATCGGCTCGAACTGTTGATTATCGATCAAGGTCCCGGCATCAATCCGGGCTTGACCCAACAGCTGGGCAGATATCCGGTGGTGTCTTCCAAGCAGGGCTTGGGTGTGGGCTTGTTTTTATCCTATGCCACCGTGGAACGCCTGGGGGGAGAAATCGAAATGCAATCCATGCCCGCCGGCGGAACCCGGACTCACATTCAACTGCCTTTGCTGAATCAGCACGCCGAGGAGGAAAGCGATGAGTGATCAACCGCGGCTGTTATTGGTCGACGATGACGAAACCTTTTGCTGGGTGCTCGAGCGAGCCTTGAAAAAACGCGGTTTCGATGTGGCGGTCGCCCGGACCGTGGAATCCGGTTTGGAACAGGCGACCCAATTAACCCCCGAATATGCGGTGATCGATCTTAGAATCGGCCACGATTCGGGATTGGTCTTGGTCAAGAAACTGAAAGAGCTGGATATCAATACCCGCATCGTGATATTGACCGGCTATGCCAGTATCGCCACGGCGGTGGAAGCGATCAAGTTGGGCGCCGTTCATTATTTGACCAAGCCGGCCGATGCGGACGAGATCGTCGCCGCACTCCATAAGCAAAGCGGAGACCCGGACGTGGAGTTAAAAGATAAGCCCTTGTCGGTCAAGCGGATGGAGTGGGAGTATTTGCAGAAGGTGTTGATGGAGCACGAAGGAAACATTTCCGCAGCCGCGAGGGCGCTCGGGATGCATCGACGAACTTTGCAGCGTAAACTAGACAAGCGGCCGGTCAAGGAATGACGCAGTGCCGAGATCGTTCTTTGTCCCTAAATAAAAAAAGCCTATAAAAGCTAGGAGGAGTTGAAATGTCTGACGCAATTTCCCATCAAGTCGTTATCGTCGGCGGGGGAACCGCAGGCGTAGCCGTAGCCGCGCATTTAAAGAAATTCGATGAGTCAGGGACGCTGGATGTGGCGGTGTTGGAGCCTAAGGACGTGCATTACTATCAACCCGGTTGGACCTTGGTCGGCGCCGGGGAGATGAAGCCCAAGTCCACCTGGCGATCCATGAAGGAAGTGATTCCGGAGGGCGTGACCTGGATTCACGATGCCGTGCAGAGCTTTGATCCTGATAATAATTCGCTCACCACCCGTTCGGGCAATCAGATCAGTTACGAATACCTGGTGGTGGCCACGGGCATCGAAATCGCCTGGGATTCGATCCCGGGGCTTCAGGAGGCCTTGCAGCGGAATATGGGGGTGGTTTCGATTTACGATTACGATCTGGCGCCCCAGGTTTGGGAGGCCATTAAAGGGTTTGGCGGAGGAACGGCGATTTTCACCCAGCCGAAACCCCCGTTCAAATGTCCCGGCGCGGCCCAGAAGATCGCTTATTTAGCGGATGACGCGTGGCGCAAGCGCAATGTGCGCGGCAAAATAAAACAAATGTTTTTTTCGGCCGCTCCCGGCATCTTTCCGGTCAAACGTTACGCCAAAACCCTCAACGAGGTCCTCAAACGCAAGGAAATCGAGACCCATTTCCAGCATCATCTGGTCGCGATCGATATCGATAAAAAGGAAGCGACCCTTGAACACGTGACCACGGGGGATCGTCAAGTGCACGCTTTCGATTTCCTTCATGTGACTCCGCCGATGCGACCGCCGGCCTTTCTCAAGGAGAGCCCCTTGGCCGATGAGGGTGGCTGGATGAATGTGGACAAGCATACTTTGCGGCACTTGAAATATCCCAACGTCTACGGCCTGGGCGATTGCGCGAACACCCCCAACTCCAAAACCGCCGCCGCAGCACGCAGCCAGACCTATGTGGCGGTCAGCAATCTGTTGACGGCGATCGGCGGAGGCGAGGGAATCGCCGCCTACGACGGTTATGCCTCCTGTCCTCTGACCACGGGTTACGGTAAATTGGTATTGGCGGAATTCGACTACAATCTGCAGCCCAAGGAAACCTTCCCCATCGATCAGAGCAAGGAGCGGCGGAGTATGTATTATTTCAAGAAATATTTTCTGCCCTGGTATTACTGGAATGTACTCCTGAAAGGAGGGGACGCGCGAGTTTGGCCGTTGGGTTGAAAAGATCGGTTTTTTTCGTTTCGAGCTGCCGGAGCAAACGCTCCGGCATTCTAAATTTGTAGATGATGACCGATGCCAACAATGCCGGGCGCGGATAGTGCTATAGTTTTTTCAATTGACTGATAAATCCAAATTATCGCATGGGGGAAATATGCTGACACGAATCCTAGGGGTGAGTGGTGCTCTGCTGCTGGGCATCCACACGGCATCGGCATTCGAAGTGACGATTCAAGGAAAGAAAATGGTGCCGGAGATGGAAGACCAAACCTGCATCGAGATCGACGGGGAATATCCGGGTTTCAGGATCGAGCCGAGCGAGGCGGGCAAGGTCCCCCAAATTTGTTACAGCGATGCCAGGCGCGACATCGTGAATATCCATAACGCGATTTTCGTGGCCGCGGAAAGCGTCGCCGCCGGCCCTCAAGGGGAGAACGGAAATGCCTCGCAACCGACTCCGGAAGCTAGCCATGCCGGTGACATGCCCAAGGAAGTCGTCATTGAATTCGAGCACACTTTTCCGCCGGGGCCCAACGGCCTGATCATGGCCCGAGCCAAAATCGAAGGGTTTTTCGCCACCGCAACCGGTCTCGGTACCGCCACTGGCGATCGCTTGCAATTTAGTGGTTATTTTTCTCAGGGAGGACAGGAAGATCCCATTGCCGAGCCTTTCGACCATAGTGTGGGGGAAGAATTGGAGAGCGCGATTTTTGAGAGCAAGGGGAAAAAACAATATTTGATCGCCGGTCCTCGAACCTTGAAAGCGAAGTTGGTCTTCTCCTTTGCCGAAGCGGGCCACAAACTGGCTTTGGCCAAGGGGGCTTCGGTAAGCATAGATACCGGATCCCGGTTCGAAGATAAACTGGAGGAAATGGAAGCAGGGGCGGAAGCCATGATGGAGGAAACCGAGCCGGGCGAGATCCCCGAAGCAGAGCCGCCGCTTCCGCCTTTGGATGAGGAGTTGTCGCTGTAATAATGAATTACCGTTGACAGCGGGGACAGTAATAAGTCGCCCGTTGGCCGAGACGGATGCGGCGGATCGCGGTGGTGCAGCGGGGACAGGGCCGGTTTTCCCGCCCGTAGACTTGCAAGGCCAACTGGAAATAGCCCGGTTGGCCTTTTTCATTGATGAAATCGCGTAAAGTGGTGCCTCCCTGCTCAATGGCCCAGCCGAGTATTTGCCGGATATTTTCCACCAGTAAACGATAACGCGATTCGGAAATACGCCCCCCCGGTCGGCTCGGGTGGATTCCGCTCTGAAACAAAGCCTCGTTGGCGTAAATGTTGCCGATCCCGACTACGATGCGCTGGTCCATGAGCAAGGTTTTGACGGCTT
This sequence comes from Methylohalobius crimeensis 10Ki, assembly GCF_000421465.1. Classification (NCBI taxonomy): domain Bacteria; kingdom Pseudomonadati; phylum Pseudomonadota; class Gammaproteobacteria; order Methylococcales; family Methylothermaceae; genus Methylohalobius; species Methylohalobius crimeensis. The sequence continues at coordinate 1,939,185 of NZ_ATXB01000001.1, read as the reverse complement.
GCCGGCGGTTTCGGGAGGTTCGATAAAGCCATTCCCCGGTAAATTCGGGATCGAAAGGTTCGAATCCCAGGTGGCTCAGCAAGGGATGAGCGGCGGGGGAGGTTTCCGTCCACACCAGGGCGCCGAAACGGCGCGGGTCGTGGAATACCAGTCGTTGCCCCGAATCCAGCGTGAATATGGCGTGATCGTGGGGGTGCAAGGGAAGGCCGTCGGCGACCAGACGCATGCTTCCGGACATCCCGAGATGGATGATCAAGGTACCGGCTGCGGTTTTCAGGAGCAGATATTTCCCGCGCCGACGCATGCTTTCGATCGGCGCTCCCGCCAAACGCGTCGGCAAGGATTGGGAAACGGGCCAGCGCAACCGCGGTTGGCGGATCTCGACGCTTGCAAAGTTTCTTCCCACAAGATGGGGCTCCAAGCCCCTGCGCGTCGTTTCGACCTCGGGGAGTTCGGGCATCAGGGAGCGTCGGGGGCGGTCGGGGGAGGGGAAGGTTCGGGAGAAGACAACAAGTTTTCGCCGACGGAGCCGTAAAAATGGTATTGCAGCTTCAGGTCCGGGCGCAGTAAAACCAATTCCGGCTTCCGTTGGAGGATAACGAATTCCAGTGCCTCATCCTCCAGTTCGATTTGAATGCGTTGGGCTCGGGGTGGCGCTTCCCCGTCGAACGGCGTGACTTGAATGGCGCGCGCGTTGCGCCAAGCCGATACCAAGCCTTCGAGTCGATCGGCGGGAAGCTCCGGATCGGAGGTCCATTTTTCCTCCTCGTCCAGAGCGATGTGCCAGCCTGGCAAGTCCAGGCTTCGAATGCTGTCATCGGACAGCAGTTTGTGTTCGACCCACGTGGCGGCCGGAGCGGTCAACTGATGGTACAAATCGTCGGTGACCAAATGGAGCTCATCGCCCACCTGAATATAACGCTGGGAATTGAGTGGGTTCTGATGACCGAAGAGGAGTTCGGCCGCACAATCGGTCGCGTCGGCGGCTTTTTTGAGACAGACGCTGGCTTGGGGCGGCTTCAGACCGAAGCGTTCCAGATCCTTTTCCGCCACCCCGTAGCGTTTTTCGCTGCTCCGGCTGGGTAGGCTGAGCAGTTGCTCCATGTGGTAGGCGTCCGATGGCGCGTCCAACGGTCGGGTCATACGCCAATCGGCCTCTCCTTGGCGGGAGAATTCCAGGCGCTCGCCGGGGTGCTCCACGAGAATGTACCGGATCGCATCAGGGTCGATTTGCGCCAAGGGTGAGGAAGGTTGGGGCGCAAGGGGCCGCCCGAGCCAGTAAACCCAGCCCCCCAAAACGATGACCAGTGCCAGCAATATTCCGATCGACCACCAACGTTTGGACATGGTTCAAGCGCGTCTGCGTCGCCACCAAATGAACATTCCCCCGCCGAACAAAATCAGCGGCAGCACGATCATGAATCCGAACCCGATCAGCGCCAAGGCGGTGGAGGAAAGGGTCAGCCGGGTATCGGGCGCGGTCTTGGGGGGGATGTCGATGAAGCGATCGTTGTGGGTCAACCATTGGACGATGTTGAGCCCCAAGTCCAGATTGCCGCCGTTTCCGAGGTAGGTATTGGAGAGAAAATCCCCGTCTCCAATCACCACGATACGCTGATTCGTCGATTGCCGGGAATCGGAATCGCCGTCTTCCCCGTCGCCGGGCATGGGGCGGGTCAAAGTCACACCGAGAGGCAGCGGTCCTTCCTGTTCCCCCTGGTCGGGATCAAAGGTGATTTCGCCTTCCAAGGGGCCGGTTTCGTTCCAAGTTCGGGGTAGGGTCTGAAGGAAAACGCCGGCGCTGAATTGCCCCGAATCTTTCGTTTCCAAGGCCCTTGCTCTAGGAAACAGCGTGAGATTTTGGAAATTGCGGGTAATGGGTGTCAGCGGGTATTCGGCCACCAGGGCGAAGGTGGGGTCTTGAATGCCGAGGGCCCGGCCGCTCGGGTCCACTACGACCCCCGGCAGAAAAGTCACACCGAGGGTTTCCGCCAGTGACTCCAGTCCTTTCAGGTTGCCGGGTTCGGCAAACCAGAGAAGATTGCCGCCGTCGTCGACGAAACGCCGGATGGTTTCCACTTCCCCCGGAAGGTAAGGCACCTGCGGGCTGGCGATGATCAGCACCGAGGTGTTGGCCGGCAGATCCGGCTGTTTGGCCAGATTCCAGCCATGGACCTGGAAACCTTGGTTCTCCAAGGTGTGGCCGAATTGGCCCAAGTCGAAATTGGCATCCCTCAGCGGCGAACGCTCCCCATGCCCTTCCAGGAACAAAATGGCGAGTTCTTGGGATTTGGCCAAACGGGCGAGGGCGTTGGTCAAGGCCTGTTCGCTCAGATCGTGAACCTTTTCGGTGCGTTGGCCGTATTCGAGGGTCAATTCTCCGTCCATGGTAATCCCCAGTTCCCGTACTCGGTCCGGATGGAGATCGGGATTGACGAAGGTCAGCTCCAGATCGGCCTTATGGCGTTGATAAGGAATCACCAGTTCCTTGATCCGGCCGCGCAATTCGTTGTCCTCGTGCGCATAAGCGGTAATCGTCAGCGGGTCCTCCATGAGGACCAACACTTTTTGGCTGGATTCCGAAAGACTGTGGCGGCCTTCCGCGGTCCAATCCCAGCCGGTGGAGTAGCGCTCTGACAACCACGCCAATAGGCCCACCAAGACGAGGAACAGGAGGGTGAACAGAAAATTCTGCAGGCGAATCTGTTGGTGCAGCTTACGGTTTATCTTCATTATTTCTGAAGCCGGTCGTTGTCGAGACGTCGGATGCTGAGGACGACAAAGGCCAGCGCGGCCAGGAAAAAGTAAGCCAAGTCGGTGGTGTTGATTTGGCCTTTCAGTAAATTTTCATAGTGACGCAGCATGGACAAATAGCCGAGCACCGTGCCGCGGCTGGTGCCGATCGTGCCGCTCCAATCGATGATCCACAACAGGAGCAAGGCGCCGAAGCCGCCCACCGCCGCCACGATGGGATGATTGGCGAGCGCGGATAGATACAGGCCGATGGCGGTGAATGTGGCCAAGAGCAGACCCAGGGCGAGAACGCAGGCGGCCAGATTGCCCCAGTCGAGGGACGTGCCGGCGGCCAGCGAACACGGCATCAAGGTCATCATCAGTATCAAAAGGCCCATGAAACCGAGTATGCCCAAATACTTGCCCAGAATGATCTCGGTGATGGATACCGGTGCGCTGAACAGCAAGCTCAAAGTCCGGTTGCGCCGCTCCTCGCTGATCAGGCGCATGGTCATCAGCGGGGTAACCAGCAGCAGAATGATGCCGGCGTTGCCGTACAGAGGAACCACCACCATTTCGGTCAGGCCGGGGCCGCCTTCCATGGCCGCCAGCCGCGGTTGCACCATCTGGAAGTACTCCAACTGGGCCAGGAAAAGATAGCCCAACAGAAGCTGGACCACCGCCAGGACCGACCAGGCCAAGGGGGATAGGAACAGGCTGCGCAGTTCTCGGGCGGCAATGACCAGGATAATATTCATGATGGATGCGCCTCCTTCCCGGGATGCGTACGTTCGGAGCTCGGTTCGGGCGCCCATTCCGGCTTTCCTGCCGGTGCGCTCGGTTCCTGTTTGGCGATATCCATGAAGATTTGCTCGATGGAGCGTCGCACCGGGGACAACTCCAAAAGTCCCCACCCCTTTTTCACCACCAGCTCGGCGATCGCCTCGGCGGGGTTGGTCTCGTGGGCGGAGAAAACCTTATAGCGGTTATGTCGATCGGGTTCTTGAATCACGGATTGGACGGACTCCAAGGTCATCAGCAGGTCGATGTCGATGGGGGTTCGGGTTTCCAGAACCAGGCTGGAGGCGTACATATGGTGCTCCAGTTCCTCGGCGGTCGCGTTCAGGGCCAAGCGACCCTGGCGGATGATCAATACCCGGCTGCATACCGCTTGTACTTCGGGCAGGATATGGGTGGACAGCAAAACCGCGTGCTCCCGAGCCAGTTCCCGAATCAACTCGCGGATTTCCTGAATTTGGATGGGGTCCAGGCCGACGGTGGGTTCGTCCAGCACCACCACCGGCGGGGAATGAAGGATCGCCTGGGCGATGCCCACCCGTTGTTGAAATCCCTTGGAGAGATTGCCGATCAGGCGTCGACCCGATTCGGCCAGGCCGCATCTGGCTTTGGCTTCCTCCACGGCACGCCGCACCGCCTCGCCCTTGAGAGTGTGCAGGCGGGCGCAGTAGCTCAAGTATTCGTCTACGGTCAGTTCCCGGTACAGGGGCGGGATTTCCGGCAGATAGCCCAAATGGCGCTTGGCTTCCTTCGGTTGGTCCAACAGGTCGATCCCGTGGATGCGAACCTGTCCCGAGCTGGGCGCCAAATTCCCGCACAGCATCTGCATGGTGGTGGTCTTGCCGGCGCCGTTGGGGCCCAGAAAGCCCAGAATTTCCCCTTTTTGCAAGGTGAGGGACAAGTCGGCCACGGCACAGGTTTCACCGTAAAAGCGATACAAGTTCTCCGCTTCGATCAGCATAGGGTCAGTCGATTTGATCTATCAAGGCTTGAGTTTCCTGCTGCAGCCGGCGACGGTTGAGAAGGAATTTCCACCGTGCGCCGCCGCATTGACGCCACAGCACCGCAGAGCGGATGCCGGCGAGAAGCAGGGCACGAATCTTGTGCGCGTTGTCCGGATCGGTCAGGAACATGCGTTCCCCGGAAATAATAATCCGAGGGCCCAGCGGACTGATGTTTTGGTGATAGGTGTCGGCCAGGATTTCCAGCACCGATTCGTCCGTGATCGAGGGGGCCGTTTCGGCCTGCACGGCCGCCTTTTCCAGCCCGGCGCGAAGTTGCTTTTGGACATCGGGGCGCTTTTCCAGTTTGTTTTCCAGAAAAACCAACAAGGCGCTGTAGCGGGCGTGTTCCGGGTCGATGTGTTCGCGGCCGCCCATTTGCTGCTTCAGCTTGAGCAGTCCGTCCCGCAATCCGGTGATCCCTCCGTAAACGTCCTCCACCGTGTCGGCGTCGATTTTCAAGGTGCTGGCGATGCTGATTTCCATCGCTTCCCGGTCCGTCTGGCCGCGTTTGGCGATTTGCTGGACCAAATGCACGGCCTGGGCGAGACCGGCTAAGGCGATGGCTTGATTGCGGGTGGTTCGTAACATGGGCAATAAGATACCGGTTGCCGGCACGTCCGGCAAGTTGGAGAATGCTTCTGGGGCGCTACTTGAGTCGGTTTGTCATCACATACCTCGGCGTTTCGTGTTTGGGGGGGGGGCGTGGTTGTTTGCAAAGCCACTCAAAGTAGTGCGGGGTCCGGCGGCTTGACCGAAGGGCGTTCGCGACCCGGACGGTCGCGATTCGAGTCCCCAGGGACGGGTTCACGACGTCCCGGAGGGCGAGCCGCCGGACCCCGCTTCGGTCGGGGCCACTTTGTAAACAGTCTCTCTGAAGGGCTTATAAATGGCTATAAACTTCTTGCTCCCAGGCGATGCTTTCCAAATACGCCCGATTGATCGCGGTCAGGGTAAATCGGTTGGAGTGAATGTCTTGCAATTGCCACCTTTCGTAACGCAGCACGCACTGCAGTATTTCCCCCAAGCGTCCTTGTTGGCAAAGCCCGTCTTTCACTTCTTCGGACAGAGGCAAGGTGTTGACGATTTCCGTCAAAGGCGTGGCGAGCAAGGCGTCCAAGGTGGAAAAAAGGCCGACTAGAAAAGCCTGCTCGGCATCCTGGAGATCGGAGTCGATCGCCAAGAGCTCGCACATCCGGGCCCGAAGGAGAGCGGTCCGGAATAGCTCGCTGGGGCGCTTCTGCACGGCGTTGCCGAGACTGATCAGGGTGGTCCAGCGTCTGATTTGATTGACTCCGATCAAGATGACCGCTTGCTCGATGGAATCGATATGCCGAGGTAAAGCGAACCAGGCGGAATTGATGAAATTCAACAACTTGTAGCTTAAAGCCGAATCGCGACGAATGAGTTCGGCGATCCGATGGAGGTCGATATCGGGTTTGTGCAGTTCACCGACCAGTTGAAGAATCGTTTGCCGGGCCGCATCGAGCCGCTTTCTGGCGATCGTGTGAGGGCGATGCAAAAAGTAGCCTTGAAAATAATCCCCTCCTAGTCGGCGATAGCGTTCGAATTCCTGTTCGGTTTCGATCTTTTCCAGCAGGATTTTGGCCGGGTAGGGCTTGAGCCGATCCATCAATCGGATGTTCTCCGCCTCCGATCCCGCCCGGACATCGAGTTTGATGAAGTGCGCGATACGGACCAAGGGTTCCCACTCGGGGTCGAATACGAAATCGTCCAGGGCGATCAAATAGCCGGCGGCTGCCAAGCGATCCACCATGCTGACCAATTGCGGGGTGATCTTCGTGTGTTCCAGGATTTCGATCACCACCCTTTCCTTGGGAAGCCACTCGGCGGTTCCCGCCAGAAGATTGTCGGCGGTAAAGTTGATAAATGCGCGAGTCCCTCCGGTGAGCTTTTTCAGGCCGATCTCAAGAACGGCGTCGAGAATCAATTGCTGGGTGATGGCCGCTCCGTTGTCCAGGGAGGCTTGCGTATTATCCTCAGAACGAAAGAGTAATTCGTAGCCGTAGATATTCAGGTTTCGGTCGAATATTTGTTGGCGACCGATCAAGAAATTCGTCACTTCGAGAACTGTCCTTGCTTTGTCAAGTGGGCGGTGGATAAAGCCATTCTCAGGAAAGTATAGGTCGTTTCTGGCAGAATCGGCCGCCGAATCCCGAGTTGACCACAAATCGAGCAAGGGATGGGGGGAGGCGGGCCATTGCCGATCGAGCTGATGTTCGGAATCGTCCGCCTGTCAATCGTGACGTAAAGATGCCGGTCGAGTAAAATAGTCGGCTTATGTCGATCTGGAAGCCTTCCTGCCTGAATTTTTCATGACCAAATATATTTTTATCACCGGTGGCGTCGTATCTTCCTTGGGGAAGGGAATTGCCGCCTCTTCGTTGGCCGCGATTCTGGAAGCGCGAGGTCTCAAGGTGACGTTGACCAAGCTGGATCCCTATATCAATGTGGACCCGGGCACCATGAGCCCGTATCAGCATGGCGAGGTGTTCGTCACCGAGGACGGGGCTGAGACCGACCTCGATCTGGGGCACTACGAGCGTTTCGTGCGTACCACCATGACGCGCAAGAACAATTGGACCACCGGTCAGATCTACGAGACCGTGATCGGCAAGGAGCGGCGCGGCGATTATCTGGGCGCGACGGTGCAGGTGATTCCCCACATCACCGACGAAATCAAGCGGGTGATCCTCGAAAGCGCCGAAGGATACGACGTGGCGCTGATCGAAATCGGCGGTACCGTGGGGGATATCGAATCCTTGCCCTTTCTGGAGGCGATCCGCCAACTGGATGTGGAGTTGGGCCCGGAACGGGCCATCTTCATGCATCTGACTTTGGTGCCCTACATTTCCTCCGCCGGAGAGCTCAAAACCAAGCCGACCCAGCATTCGGTCAAGGAACTCCGAGCCATCGGGATTCAGCCGGACGTGCTCCTGTGCCGCTCGGAAAAAGGGCTGCCTCAATCGGAGCGGCGCAAGATCGCGCTGTTTACCAATGTGCCCGAAGCGGCGGTGATTTCGGCGGTGGACGCCGACTCCATCTATCGGATTCCGCTGTTGTTTCACGAACAAGGGCTGGATCGGATCGTGCTGGATAAGTTGCGCCTCGAGGCGCCGCCGGCCGATCTCTCCGAGTGGCAAAACGTCATCGACGCCCTGGAACATTCGGAGAATCGGACCACCGTCACCATCGTCGGCAAATACGTGGAGCATACCGATGCCTACAAGTCGCTTCACGAGGCGTTGGTTCATGCCGGTATCCATACCCGCACCAAGGTGGTGATCCGCTACGTGGATTCGGAGGATGTGGAGGCTCGCGGCACCACGTGTCTGGAGGGAACCGATGCCATTTTGGTGCCCGGCGGGTTCGGCCAACGGGGGATCGAAGGCAAGATCGCCACTGCCCGCTTCGCCCGGGAGCGCGGCATCCCCTATTTGGGAATATGCCTGGGCATGCAGGTGGCGGTGATCGATTTCGCCCGCCACGTGGCCGATCTCGAAGGCGCGCATAGCACCGAGTTCCAGGCGGAAAGTCCCCATCCGGTCATCGGCCTGATCACCGAGTGGCAAGATGTCACCGGTTCGATCGAACGCCGCACCGCCGCCGCCGATCTCGGCGGGACCATGCGTTTGGGCGCTCAGCCGTGCCGCTTGAAGCGGGATAGCTTGGCCTTCCAATCGTACGGCGAGGAGATCATCAACGAGCGGCATCGCCATCGTTACGAGTTCAACAATCATTACCGAGCCGTGCTGGAGCAAAACGGCCTTCGGATTTCGGGGTGGTCCATCGACGATCAGTTGGTGGAAATCGTCGAAATTCCGGAGCATCCCTGGTTTCTGGGGTGTCAGTTCCATCCCGAGTTTACTTCCACGCCGCGCCAGGGTCACCCCTTGTTCATCGGCTTTATCCGCGCGGCCCTGACGCACTAAAAGGCGTAGCAACATGACTAGCATTTCTTTGTGTGGTGTCGAGGCGGGTTTGCACCATCCGCTGTTTCTGATCGCAGGTCCCTGTGTCATCGAAAGCGAGCAATTGGCCCTGGACACCGCCGGGAGATTGAAGGAAATCACCGCCACGCTGGGGATACCTTTCATCTATAAATCTTCCTTCGACAAGGCCAACCGCTCTTCGGTGGAAAGTTTTCGCGGTCTGGGGCTGGAGCAAGGGCTCAAGATTCTGGCCAAGGTCAAGGAAACCGTCGGCGTGCCGGTGTTGACCGACGTCCACGAGTACACCCCCTTGGCGGAAGTGGCCTCCGTGGTGGATGTGCTGCAGACCCCGGCTTTCCTGTGCCGCCAGACCGATTTCATCCAGAACGTGGCGCGTCAGGGCCTGCCGGTCAATATCAAGAAAGGTCAGTTTCTGGCGCCCTGGGATATGCGTCATGTGGTGACCAAGGCCAAGGCGGCAGGCAATGACCGGATAATGGTCTGCGAGCGCGGCGTCAGCTTCGGCTACAACAACCTGGTGGTGGACATGCGCTCCTTGGCGGTGATGCGCGAGTCCGGCTGTCCGGTGGTGTTCGACGCCACCCATTCGGTTCAGTTGCCGGGAGGAAAAGGCCATGCTTCCGGCGGTCAACGCGAATTCGTTCCGGTGCTGGCCCGGGCGGCGGTCGCGGCGGGCATCGCCGGGGTGTTCATGGAGACCCATCCGGACCCGGACAAGGCGCTCAGCGACGGGCCCAACGCCTGGCCGCTGGCTCGAATCCAACCCTTGTTGGAGACCCTGATGGCGCTGGATCAGAGCGTGAAGGCGGGTCAATTCTTAGAGGATACCGTTTGAAGCGGTAAGCCTAGGTTTCGATGAGTTTTGTATCAATATTTATATTTGGGAGGAATTATGGCCAAAATCGTAGACATTCATGCGCGTGAAGTCCTGGATTCGCGCGGCAATCCTACCGTGGAAGCCGAAGTCAAACTGGCGTCCGGCATCGTCGGCCTCGCCAAGGTGCCCTCGGGTGCTTCCACCGGCGCGCGGGAGGCGGTGGAACTGCGCGACGGCGATTCCAAACGCTATCTCGGCAAGGGCGTGCTGAAGGCGGTCAACAACGTCAATACCGAAATCCGCGAGGCGTTGGTGGGCATGGACGCGGCCGACCAGCAAGCGCTGGACAATCGCATGATCGAACTGGACGGTACCGACAACAAGGGTCGCCTGGGCGCCAACGCGATCTTGGCAGTTTCCCTGGCCGCCGCCCATGCCGCCGCCCAGGAAGGAGGGGTGCCGCTTTACAGTTATTTCAAGGATTGCGACGCCTGGCGCCTGCCGGTACCGATGATGAACATCATCAACGGCGGCGCCCATGCCGATAACAACGTGGATTTCCAGGAATTCATGATCCTGCCGGTGGGCGCGCCCAACTTCAGCGAGGCGCTGCGCTACGGGGCCGAAGTGTTCCATCATTTGAAGACGGTGCTGAAAAACCGGGGCATGAACACCGCGGTGGGCGACGAAGGCGGATTCGCGCCGAATCTGTCCTCCAACGAAGAAGCCCTCAAGGTGATTCTGGAAGCCATCGAAAAAGCCGGCTACAAACCGGGGGAAGACATCGCGCTGGGATTGGATGTGGCCAGTTCCGAATTCTATCAAGACGGCAAGTATGTGCTGGCTTCCGAAAACCAAAGCTACGATTCTGAAGGTTTCGCCGCTTATTTGGCCGGCTGGGTGGACCGCTATCCGATCATCACCATCGAGGACGGCATGGCCGAAGATGATTGGCAAGGCTGGAAGATTTTGACCGACAAACTGGGCGGCCGCATCCAATTGGTGGGCGACGATCTGTTCGTCACCAATCCCGAGATCCTGAAGGAAGGGATCGACAAGGGAATCGCCAATTCCATTTTGATCAAGGTGAACCAGATCGGCACCTTGAGCGAGACCTTGGCGGCGGTGCGGATGGCGCACGATGCCGGCTATACCGCGGTGATTTCCCACCGCAGCGGCGAGACCGAGGATGTCACCATCGCCGATCTGGTGGTGGCCTGGGGAACCGGGCAGATTAAGACCGGTTCTTTGAGTCGCTCCGATCGAATCGCCAAATACAACCGCCTGCTTCAAATCGAGGAGCAGTTGGGCGATCAGGCGAGCTATCCCGGACGCGGTGCCTTTGCGCATTTGCAGTGAGATTTGTCATCGCCTTGCTGGGGCTTCTGCTTTTCGTCCTGCAATATCGTCTCTGGTTCGGCGACGGCGGGTTCATGGAACGTCGTCGCCTGCAGACCCAGGTGGCCGAGCTCAAACAGGAAGTGGCCGAGCGCCGGGAGCGGAATCAAGCCTTGGAGGCGGAGGTCAGGGATTTGAAGCATAATCTGGCGGCGGTGGAAGAACGGGCGCGTCGGGATTTGGGCATGATCGAACAAGGGGAAACCTTTGTCATGATGGTGACTCGAAGCGCGCCGGAGGAGAGTCGTCCATGACAAATCGTCTGCGATTTTGGGCGGTGGTGCCCGCGGCGGGTGTCGGCAAGCGCATGCGGGTCGGCGTGCCCAAACAGTATCTTTCCCTGGCGGGGAGATCGGTGCTCGAGCATACCCTGGCCAGTCTACTGGCGGTGGCGCGACTCGACCGGATTATGGTGGCATTGGCCCCGACCGATCCCTATTGGCCCGAGCTGGCGGTGGCGAGCGATTCCCGGATCGCTACCACGGCGGGAGGAAAGGAGCGCGCCGATTCGGTGTTGGCGGGCTTGCGGGCGTTGGCGGAGGTGGCCCACGATGAAGATTGGGTGCTGGTTCACGATGCCGCCCGTCCCTGTCTCAAACCCGAGGATGCGGAGCGATTGATCGAATCCTTGTGCGACGACCCGGTCGGCGGCATTCTGGCTTTGCCTTCGGTGGATACCCTCAAGGAGGTGGCGGACGGCCGGATCGGCGCCACCTTGGACCGGAGTCGGGTGTGGCGGGCGCTGACGCCGCAAATGTTTCGCTATCGGGTATTGCGCGACGCCTTGGAGAAAGCCCTGGCGGCCGAAGAGGCGGTGACCGACGAGTCCGCCGCGGTGGAATGGGCCGGACTTCGCCCTCGAATCGTGGAGGGCAGTCCGGACAATATCAAGATCACTCGGCCGGAGGATTTGCCTTTGGCGGAATTTTATTTGGAGCGAAGATGAGCGCGTTTCGCATCGGTCAAGGCTATGACGCCCACCGGTTCAAGCCCGGCGATCATGTGGTTTTAGGCGGCGTGAAGATCCCCTTCGAGCAAGGGATGGCGGCCCATTCCGACGGCGACGTGGCCCTCCATGCCTTGTGCGACGCATTGTTGGGGGCCGCTGGGCAGGGCGATATCGGGCGCCATTTTCCCGATTCCGATCCCGCCTTCAAGGGGATCGATAGCCGGGTGCTGCTGCGCCGGGTACGTTCGCTTTTGGATGAGTTGAATTGGGCGCCGGTCAATGTGGATCTCACCCTCGTCTGTCAGGCCCCTCGATTGGCCGCGCACATTCCCGCCATGCGGGACCATATCGCCGCCGATCTGGAGATTTCGCCGGACCAGGTCAACGTGAAAGCCACCACCACCGAAAAAATGGGCTTCGAGGGCCGGGGCGAAGGGATTTCCGCCTACGCGGTAGCTTTGCTCGAGCGGCCAAGGTGACTTGGCCGATTCCGGATTGGCCGCGCGTTTACGGCGGGCCGTATGGAAAAGGGATGTTGAAGCGCCAGCCGGAGGATTTCCAGGTGGAAGAAGTGCTCGGCTTCGAGCCTTCCGGTGATGGCGAACACGTATTTTTGTGGGTCGAAAAGCGCGAGCTCAATACGGAGCAGGCGGCCGGGATGTTGGCCCGCTTTGCGGATGTATCCCGTGGCCGCATCGGTTATGCCGGTCTCAAGGATCGCCACGGGTTGACGTGGCAATGGTTCAGCGTTCACCTGCCGGGCCGGCCGGATTTGCCGTGGCACGCATTGAACGGAGACACGATCCGGATACGCCAATGCACGCGCAATCGACGCAAACTCAAACGAGGCGCGCTTCGAGGAAATCGTTTCAGGCTCTGTCTGCGCGCTTTGAACGGGGATCGAGAGCGCATAGATTCGGTTCTGGCGAGGATCAAGGCCCAAGGCATGCCCAATTATTTCGGTCCCCAACGCTTCGGCCGCGAAGGGGGCAATCTGAGCCGGGCGGAAAATCTATTGACCGGTCAAAGCGTTGTTCGCAATCGTCATTTGCGCAGCTTGTATCTTTCCGTAGCCCGCTCTTTCTTGTTCAATCAAGTGCTTGCCGCCCGGATCGAGCAAAACAATTGGCATACGCCGCTGCCCGGAGACTGGCTGATGTTCGACGGCGGCGGTGCGGGTTTTTTGGCTGAATCGCCGGATGCCGACATTCGCTCACGGGTGGCCGCGTTGCAGCTGCACCCCACCGGTCCCTTGTGGGGGCGGGAAGGAGAGCGGGCGACCCTGGATGCCGGCGCGATTGAAAGTCGAGTCATCGAGGCGTGTCCGAAGCTGGCTCGAGGTTTGGAAAATGCGGGCGTCAAGGGAATGCGTCGACCGTTCCGGGTTCGCGTGGGAGAGTTGGATTGGACGTGGCGCGATTCGGATCTGGCGCTTGTTTTCGAACTTCCCTCCGGAGCCTATGCCACGAGTCTGGTGCGCGAGTTGATCGAAACCGAAAATTCAGGAGGTTGAGTTGGCGTGCGAGCATGCTTTTTGGTTGGCCCTGATCCAGGGTCTGACCGAGTTTCTTCCCATCTCCAGTTCGGCCCATCTGATTCTGGTGCCGGTGTTTTTGGATTGGGCGGACCAGGGCTTGGCGTTCGACGTGGCGGTTCACGTGGGGACTCTGCTGGCGGTGGTGACTTATTTTCGCCACGACTTGGGACGCATCCTGAAGGATTGGTTCAAATCCTTGTTTTTCGCTTCGGACACGCTTGAAGCGGCGGAACAACGCATGAACCCCAACGCGGTTTTGGGTTGGGGTGTCTTGATCGGCACCGTGCCGGTGGGGGTGGCGGGCCTTTTGGCCAAGGATTGGGTAGAGACCTTTCTCCGTTCCCCCTTGGTGATCGCTACGGCCACCGTTGTTTTCGGTCTCCTGCTGTGGTTGGCCCAGGCGCTGGCGCCCGAGCGCCGAGGACTCGATCGATTGACTTGGCGAGACGCCGTGGTGATCGGCCTGTTTCAGGCGGCGGCGCTGATTCCGGGCACTTCCCGCTCGGGCATCACCCTGACCGGCGGCTTGCTGCTGGGATTGGATCGCGTGGCGGCGGCACGCTTCTCCTTCCTGCTGTCCATTCCGGTGATTTTCCTGGCGGGCGGTTTGAAAACCCTCGATTTGATCCAGGGAGCCGAAGCCGTGGATTGGTACGTGCTGGGCTTGGGCGTGGCCGTGTCGGGATTGAGCGCTTATGGCTGCATCGGCTGGTTTTTGGGCTTATTGGAACGCGTCGGGATGCTTCCCTTCGTGTTATATCGCTTGGTACTCGGAGGTGTCTTGTTTTATTTCTTTTGGTTTTGAGCAAATAGCACGTACAGGGCGCCGGTGCCGCCGTGGCTGGGCTTGGCCGAACAGAAGGCGATCACCTGGGGGAATCCAGGCAGTGACTGGTTGAGGAAATTTTTTAAAACGGGTTGGAAATTGTCCGAACGCCAACCCTTGCCGTGAATGATCAGGGCGCAGCGGACCCGCCGCCAACGGCACTCGATCAGGAAATCCTCCAATAAAGCTCGGGCATGGGTGCGGGTTTGACCGTGCAGATCCAGCTCCGCTTGGGGCGGGAAATTGCCTTGGCGCAGTTTTTTGAGCAGACGCTGATCGTGACCCTGACGCAAGTAGCTGATCGTTTCGCCGAAGCCGACTTCTCCCACCTCGACCGTTTCCTCGGCGAGCCTTTGGACGGATCGGGCGATTCTTCGGCGCCGAGGAGCGGACGCTCGGCCCTGATCGGAGGATAGGGGCCGGATTCCGGCGACGGCGCGGCGGAACAAGTCCTTGTCTTTGTCGTCGATACTCATGATCCGATAATTTTGATGCCGAAACGCCCCAGAAGGTCTATAAGCTGAATCAAAGGCAATCCGATCAGCGCGTTGGGATCGTCGCCTTCAATCCGCCGGAATAGGCTGATGCCCAGTCCTTCGGCCTTGAATGCGCCGACGCAGTCGTAAGGCTGTTCGCGGCGGATATAGTCTTCGATCGCCTCCTTGGACAAGCTTCGAAAATGCACTTTGCACACGTCCGCGGCGCTCAGTTGGCGGCCGGTGCGGGCGTTCAGGAGGCTGACGCCGCTATAGAAACACATGCTCCGACCGGAGGCTGCCTCCAGTTGCGCTACCGCGGCTTCGTAACCGCCGGGCTTGGTCAATTTTCGCCCGCCCAGCAGCGCCACCTGATCCGAGCCGATGATCAGATGTTGCGGGAATGCTTCCGCCACCGCCTTTGCCTTGGCCGCCGCCAGGCGCATCGCCAGATGGTCCGGGGATTCGTTGAAAAAAGGGGTTTCGTCGATCTCCGGCGCCGCGGTGACGAACGGCAATTGCAGCTTTTCCAGCAAGCCGCGCCGGTAAGGGGAACCGGAGGCGAGAACGAGTGGGGGTGTCTCCATAGCCGCGATTACGAGTTGATGGTAAAAGAAAATCTCACATTATTTTGACAGGTTTTGCCAATAACCGATATTATTTCTCAATTATGCCGACGCATCTACCTGATTTGATCGATCCCCTCGTCTGCGCGGACCAGGGGTGGCGGTGCCGGGGAAAGTTGCCGTTGAGGTGCTTGAGCCGGCTGAGGGACATGATCTTGAATCTGGATGACGCGGTGGATGTGGATTTGAGTTTTGCCCGGGAAGGGCGCACGGCGGTCATCACCGGTCGGGTGTCCGCCGATCTGGAAGTGATTTGCCAGCGTTGTCTGGAACCTTTGTGGATCGAAGTTCGCAGCTCGGTCAATTTGGGGGTGGTGACTTCCATAGACGAAGGCGATCTGCTTCCGGAGCCTTACGAACCGTTGCTGTTGACGGAGGCCCGAATTCCGTTCGGGGACATCGTCGAGGACGAATTGATTCTGGCGATCCCTCCCATACCGCGGCATGCCGATTGTGAACCGGCCGCGTTTAAGACCGGTGACGCGACGGAAAAGGCATCCGAGCGTCGCAACCCGTTTGCGGAATTGGAAAAGTTGAAGACGGACAATTCTTGAGACATTAAGGAGCTATTCATCATGGCGGTACAACAAAACCGAAGAACTCGTGCTACGCGCGGTAAGCGTCGCGCCCACGATGCATTGAAGAAACCGACCCTTTCCCAGGATCCCTTGACCGGCGAAACCCACCGGCGTCACCATGTGAGCCCGGACGGTTACTACCGTGGTCAGCACGTAATCGAAGTCAAACAGGAAGAAGAATTCGAGGAAGAGTAAGTTTCTTTTCCGAGCTTAATTTCTTTCCAGACCAGAAAAACCCCATGTTTAACATAAGTGCAGGCTTGAATCATGCCTAGTCGGACACCCGTAGTCGCATTGGATGCGATGGGTGGTGATTACGGTCCGGAAGTCACGGTTCCAGCAGCATTGGACTGCCTCCAAGAATTTCCCGGTTTGCGGTTGATCTTGGTGGGACAGCAAGATGCGATCACGGAGGAGTTGCAACGCCACGATCACGCCGCCCGGGAGCGATTGGTGATTCGCCACGCCTCCCAGGTGGTCAGCATGGACGATTTGCCATCCAAGGCATTGCGCAACAAGCGCGATTCTTCCATGCGGGTCACCTTGAATCTGGTGCGCGACGGCGAGGCCGATGCGTGTGTCAGCGCCGGCAACACCGGCGCCCTAATGGCCACGGCGCGCTTCGTCCTCAAGACCATCCCGGGGATCGACCGGCCGGCGATCATCGTGTCTTTGCCTGCCCTACACGGTCATACCCATATCTTGGACATGGGGGCGAACGTGGGTTGCAGCGCCGAGCATCTATACCAATTTGCGGTGATGGGCCACGAATTGGTGCGCGCGCTGGAAAATGTGGAAGCCCCCAAGGTAGGGGTGCTCAACATCGGCGAGGAAGAAATCAAAGGCAACGAGCAGGTCAAACAGGCGGCCAAGCTGTTGAGCGATTCCTATCTGAATTTCATCGGCTATATCGAAGGCGACGATATCTTCATGGGAGATGTGGACATCGTGGTCACCGACGGATTCGTGGGGAATGTGGCGCTGAAAACGGTCGAGGGATTGGCGCGGCTTTTGGGCCAAACGCTCAAGGATGGATTCCGCAGCAATCTTTACACCAAAATAGTGGGGTTGATGGCCTTGCCGGTACTCAAATCCTTCAAGCGGCGCTTCGACCCGCGCCGTTATAATGGGGCGTCCTTGCTGGGGCTTCAAGGGATCGTGATCAAAAGCCACGGCAACGCCGATCGTTATGCTTTTGCCAATGCCATACGCATGGCGCTCCTGGAGATCGATAAAGCGGTGCCCCAGCGGATCGGGGAGCGGGTTTCCACTATTTTCGCGAATCACGGGGACGAATCCGCCGCCTCCAAATCGCCCTCGGTCCGGATAAGTAACGCATGAGCCGATATTATTCCCACATTGCCGGAACCGGCGGCTATTTGCCCGAATCGGTGCGCACCAATGACGATATCGCCCAAATAGTGGATACCTCCAACGCTTGGATTCTGGAGCGCACCGGGATTCGGGAACGGCGTATCGCGGCGCCGGAAGAGACCGCTTCGAGCATGGGGGAAATCGCGGCTCGTCAAGCGATCGAAGCGGCCGGCTGGGATCCGGAGGAAGTGGATTTGATCATCATGGCGACCAGTACGCCGGATCGAATTTTCCCCAGCGCCGCTTGCATGTTGCAGCAGCGGCTCGGCATTCGGAGCCAGTGTGGCGCATTCGACATCCAGGCGGCTTGTTCGGGGTTCGTCTATTCCCTCAGCATCGCCGACCAGTTTATCCGCGCCGGCACCTCCAGGCGGGTGCTGGTGGTGGGAAGCGAGATCAATTCCCGCTTGGTGGATTGGAGCGATCGCGCCACCTGTATTTTATTCGGCGACGGCGCCGGCGCCATCGCTTTGGAGCCTTCCAGCGAGCCGGGCATCCTCTCCACGCATATCCACGGCGACGGTCGCTATCAGGATCTGCTTTATTTGCCCAATCCGGATGCGGGCATCCACGGCGAGTTTCCTTACGTGAAAATGCAGGGTAACGAAGTCTTCAAGATCGCCGTCAATACCTTGGGGCGGATCGTCGACGAAACCCTGATGGCCAACGGCCTGGACAAGTCCCAGGTGGATTGGCTGGTTCCCCACCAGGCCAACATTCGCATCATTGCGGCGACGGCTCGCAAACTGGGGATGTCCATGGAGCGGGTGGTGGTCACCATCGAGAAGCAAGGCAATACTTCTTCCGCTTCCGTTCCGTTGGCGCTGCACGAAGCGATCCAGGACGGTCGCATTCGCCGCGGTCAAGTGCTTTTGATGGAAGCATTCGGGGGCGGCTTTACCTGGGGATCGGCATTGATACGGTATTAATCGATGGTTGAAGGTGATATGCATTCGAATCTGGTGTTCGTATTTCCCGGGCAGGGGTCGCAGTCCCTCGGGATGTTGGCGGAATTGGCGCAAACGTTCCCGCAGGTGGAGGCAACTTTCGCCGAAGCCTCCCGGGCGCTCGGCTGGGATTTGTGGCAATTGGTGCAGGAGGGGCCGGAGGATCGGCTCAACCAGACCGCCAATACCCAGCCGGCTCTGTTGGCGGCGGGGGTGGCCGTTTGGCGGGTTTGGTCCGAGCGCACATCGGTGCGGCCGGCATGGATGGCCGGGCACAGCTTGGGAGAATACACGGCTTTGGTTTGTGCCGGCGCCTTGGATTTCGCCGACGCGGTTCGTCTGGTGGCCGAACGCGGTCGTTTGATGCAAAGTGCGGTGCCGGAAGGAAAGGGCGCCATGGCGGCGGTTCTGGGGCTGGAGGATCACATCGTGGTGCGCTTATGCCGGGAACATGCCTCTGCGGGGGTGGTGTCGGCGGCCAACTTCAACGCCCCGGGGCAGGTGGTGATCGCCGGCGAAGCGGAGGCCGTGGCCGAGGTATGCGAGGCGGCTAAACAGGCCGGTGCCAAACGGGCGTTGAAGTTGGCGGTGAGTGTGCCTTCCCATTCTGACCTAATGCGCCCGGCCGCCGCCGAATTCTCGCGCTTATTGGAGCAGACGTCGGTGCAAATGCCCGAGGTGACCGTCGTCCACAACGTTGACGTGGGCACCCACGCCGCCCCCGAGGTGATTCGGGCGCTGCTCGCGGAACAATTGTATTCCCCCGTGCGCTGGAGCGACACGATCCGTTTTCTGCGCGATCAAGGGGTGCAGGAGTTCGTCGAATGCGGCCCGGGCAAGATATTGACCGGGCTCAATAAGCGCATTGTTCCGGAGTGCATCGCACTACCGGTTCACGATCCGAAAACATTGGCGAACGCATTGGAGGCATTGGAATGAAAGCGGAGAAAGTCGCCCTGGTCACCGGCGCCAGTCGGGGAATCGGCCGGGCCATCGCGATGCAGTTGGCTCACGAGGGGTGGACGGTCGTCGGGACCGCCACTTCGCAAAGCGGCGCCGACAACATCACTGCAGCCCTTGCGGAAAGCGGCGCTTCGGGCAGGGGAATGGTATTGGACGTAACCGACGCCGATCAAGTCCAGGCGGTGGTGGAGGCGACCGGCGAAGCATTCGGTCCGCCGGTGGCATTGGTCAATAACGCCGGCATTACCCGCGATAATTTGGTCATGCGGATGAAGGAGGAGGAGTGGCTGTCCATCCTCGATACCAACCTGACTGCTGTCTATCGGCTGTCCAAGGCTTGCCTGCGCGGCATGATGAAGGCGCGCTGGGGGCGGATCGTCAACATCGGTTCGGTGGTCGGAGCGACCGGCAATCCCGGCCAGGCCAATTATGCCGCCGCCAAGGCGGGCATGGCCGGATTCACCAAATCCCTGGCCAAGGAGGTCGGTTCCCGGGGCATTACGGCCAATCTGGTCGCGCCGGGGTTCATCGATACCGATATGACCCGAGAGCTGCCGGAAAAGCAGCGTGAGGCCCTGTTGCAAGCAATCGCCGTGGGGCGATTGGGAGATGCCGAGGAAATCGCCCACGCGGTGGTTTTCCTCTGCTCGGACAAAGCGGCTTATATTACGGGAGAAACCCTGCATGTGAACGGCGGCATGTATATGCCGTAAAAAGTTTGTGTTTGGGGAGGGCGGCCATTAAAATGCCCGCCCTGGTATAAAACATAACTTTACCGAGGTAATAAGAAAATCATGAGTGACGTGGCAGAACGCGTAAAGAAAATTGTGGCTGAGCAATTGGGCGTCAAGGAGGAGGTATCCAACGACGCTTCGTTCGTTGATGATTTGGGCGCCGATTCGCTGGATACCGTGGAATTGGTGATGGCCCTGGAGGAGGAATTCGACTGCGAAATCCCCGACGAAGAAGCCGAGAAAATCACCACCGTTCAGGAAGCGGTCGATTACATCGAAAGCAACCTGAACAAATGATTCCATCCCGCAGGGTCATCCATGCCTTGCGGGCTTTTGTTTTTTTGTATTTGGTCAGGTAAGCGAGTTGAACGAAAGACGGGTTGTCATCACCGGGTTGGGTATTGTCTGCCCTGTGGGAAACACGATTGCCGACGCATGGCGGAATATTCTCGCCGGTAACAACTGCGGAATCGGTCCGATCGAATACTTCGACGTGAGCGGGTTTTCCACCCGTTTCGGCGGGACGGTAAAGGACTTCGACATAACGGATTACATGACGGCCAAGGAGGCCAAAAAAATGGATCCTTTCATCCATTACGGCATCGCCGCCGCGTGTCAGGCGTTCGACGATGGGAACTTGGAAATCACCGAGGAAAGCGCCGAATGGATGGGCGTGGCGATCGGCGCCGGAATCGGCGGCATCACCGGCATCGAAAACGGTCACTCCGCATTTTTGCAGGGGGGGCCGCGGCGGATTTCCCCGTTCTTCGTCCCCGCCAATATCATCAACATGATTTCCGGCAATTTCTCCGTGATGAAGGGGCTTAAAGGGCCCAACTTCGCCGTCGTTTCCGCTTGCGCCACCTCCAACCATAACATCGGCGAGGCGGCCCGTATCATCCGCACCGGCGACGCCGATGTCATGATTGCGGGGGGAGCCGAATATCCCATTTCGCCCACGGGGCTCGGCGGTTTCGCCGCCGCCCGCGCGCTGTCGAGGCGCAACGACGATCCCCGGCGGGCGAGCCGTCCCTGGGACAAGGATCGGGATGGGTTCGTGCTGTCCGAGGGCGCCGGGGTGGTGGTGTTGGAATCCCTGGAGCATGCCCAAAAACGGGGGGCGCCCATTTACGCCGAATTGATCGGGTACGCGGCCAGCGCGGACGCCTATCACATGACCCAACCTCCGGAACAGGGGGACGGGGCGGCATTGTGCATGCGTCGTGCCTTGCGCTCGGCGAAGATCGATCCGCAGCAGGTGGATTACATCAACGCCCACGGGACCTCCACGCCGGCCGGGGATTTGGCCGAGACGCGGGCGGTCAAAAAGGTCTTCGGAGAAGCCGCCCATCGGATTCCGGTCAGTTCCACCAAGTCCATGACCGGCCATTTGCTGGGCGCCGCAGGCGGGATCGAAGCGATTTTCACCGCGCTGGCCATTCGCGATCGGGTGGTTCCTCCGACCATCAATCTGGACGAGCCGGATCCGGAATGCGATTTGGATTACGTTCCCCATACGGCTCGGGAAATGGATATCGATATCGCCATTTCCAACTCCTTCGGCTTCGGCGGCACCAATTCCACTTTGATCTTCAAACGGTTTAGCGACTGACCTCGCGCCGCATTGTGGGGCGCCGGCTATCTATGACCTCGTCTGTATGGATCAACGGTCGACCGCATCGTTGGGTGGATGCGGCCGATCGAGGATTTCAGTACGGAGACGGTCTGTTTGAGACCTTCCGAATTCACCGGGGCGTGCCCTTGTTCTGGCAGCGCCACATGGATCGTCTCCGCCGCGGATGCGAACGTTTGGACCTGCCTTTTCCCTCTTCCGAGTTGCTTCGCCGCGAAGCCGATACAGCTTGCATGGGGTTGCCCGAGGGCGTGTTAAAGTTTCAGTTGACCCGCGGCTCCGGCGGGCGCGGATATACGCCGCCGCAGGAAACGCAGCCGACTCGAGTATGGCGCCTCCACCCCCTGCCCGACGGGCTGGAAGAACTCCGGAAGCGGGGGGCCAGAGTGCGTTTGTGCCATACCCGCCTCGGCATCAATCCGGCGTTGGCCGGAATCAAACACTGCAATCGTCTGGAACAAGTCTTGGCGCGGAAGGAATGGAACGATCCTTCCGTCTACGAGGGATTGATGTGCGACGGCGAAGGTTTTCTGGTCGAAGGGACGCTAAGCAATGTTTTTTGGCGCCGCTCGGGCGTTCTCATTACCCCGCGGGTGGATCGTTGCGGGGTGGCCGGGGTGGTTCGGGCATGGGTGCTGGATCGAGCCCGGCAATGGAATGCGGCGGTGAAAGAAGTGCGGGCGCGGCCCGAGGTCTTGGCGGAGGCGGAGGAAGTCTTTTTGACTAACAGCGTCATCGGTGTCATTCCGGTGGTGGCGGGTGTAGATCGGCCGGTTCGGGGCAGTTGGCCGGTGGGATCGTTCACCGCTCGTCTGATGTCGGATTGGAAGCGGTGTCTGGTGCAAGAGGAAATCGTATGAAAACGCTTCTGGTGGGATTGATCGTGATCGTGGTGGCGGTGCTCGGCGCCGCCGGCTGGGGCGTGTCTGAATATCGCAGCGCTTTGAAAAAGCCGCTGGCCAATACCGAGACGGTCGTGTTCGAAATCCATAAAGGCGAATCGCTCAAATCGGTGGCGCAACGTTTCGAGGCCCAAGGGTTGCTGGAGGAAAAGTTGTGGTTATACCTCCTGGCTCTCCAGCAAGGGGTGTCGGGCGACATCAAAGCCGGAGAATACGAGATCCAACCGGGCACCACCCTCAAGGGATTGCTGGATCTGTTGGTTTCGGGCAAAGTCAAGCAGCACAAGCTCACCCTCATCGAAGGATGGACGGTCAAGGAAATGCTGACCGCTATGCGTTCCACGCCGGCGCTCCAAACGACTCTCGAGGGAATCGGCGAGGAAAATCTGCTGGCTGAATTGGGTTTGCCTCCGGGTCATCCGGAAGGACGTTTTTTTCCCGACACTTATTTTTTCGTTCGCGGGACCACCGATCGCAAGATATTGCGCCGGGCTTATCGGCGCATGGAGCAAGTGCTGGACGAAGAATGGGAGCGGCGGGCGCCCGAACTGCCCTTGAAAACCCCCACCGAAGCTTTGATCCTGGCCTCCATCGTGGAGAAAGAAACCGCGCTCCGCGACGAGCAGGCTAAAATTGCAGGCGTATTCATTCGCCGCCTGCAAAAAGCCATGTTGCTGCAATCCGACCCGACCATCATTTACGGCATGGGAGATGCTTTCGATGGAGATATCCGTTACCGGGACTTGCGCGCCGATACGCCCTACAATACTTATGTCCGGTCGGGTTTGCCGCCCACGCCCATTGCGCTGCCGGGACGCGATTCCATTCACGCCGTCCTCCACCCGGAAGACGGCGACGAACTCTATTTCGTGGCCAAAGGAGACGGCAGTCACGTGTTTTCCGCCACCTTGAAGGCCCATAACCGGGCGGTGGCCCGTTATCAAAAGCACCCATGAAACGGCGAGGCCGTTTCATCACTCTGGAAGGCGGGGAAGGCGTCGGCAAGACCACCAACCTGGACTCTATTCGTTCCTTTCTCGAAGGCGTCGGGATCGAGGTGGTGACGACCCGGGAACCGGGCGGGGTGCCCATCGGCGAGCGCTTGCGGGAACTGATTGTCACCGAAAAGAGTTTGCTTCCGGAAGCGGAGCTACTGCTTTTGTTCGCCGGCCGGGTGCATCACGTCCACGAGCTGATCTTGCCGGCCCTGGCCCAGGGCAAATGGGTGGTGAGCGATCGTTTCGTCGATGCCAGTTTCGCCTATCAGGGCGGGGGCCGGGGAATGCCCTGGCAGCGCATCGAGTACCTGGAGGAATGGCTGCTAAAAGAGTGCAAACCGGATTTGACCTTGCTTTTGGATGCGCCGGTGGAGGTGGGTCTCGAGCGTGCCCGGGCGCGGGGGGAAGTGAATCGATTCGAGGATGAGGCCCTGGCATTCATGCAGCGCGTGCGGCGCACCTATTTGTCCTTGGGCCAGCGATATCCGGATAGGATCAAGCGCATCGACGTTACCCAATCCCTTCCCCGGGTCCAACGGGAAATCATGCATTATCTGCAACCCTTGGTGGACGCGTGGCGGGAATAGATTCGATCAGTTCTCAAAATACCGAGCTTCCTTGGCAGACGGGGTGGTGGCGGGAGTTGGAATCCTATCGCGGCCAAGGCCGCTTGCCTCACGCTCTGTTGGTGAGCGGACCGGCTGGTGTGGGCAAGTATCATCTAGTGCGCCGCTTCGCCCGTCACCTTCTGTGTGAGCATCAATCCGCCTGCGGCGCTTGTGCCGCGTGTCGAAGGGTGGCGGCCGAGACCCACCCCGATTGGCTGGAAGTGGCGCCGGAGGCGGGCAAGGAACTCACCATCGACAAAATCCGCGATCTGATCGCCGCCTTGGCGCTGAAACCCCATTATCGTCCGGGCCGGACGGTGATTATCCAATTCAGCGACCGGATGAACGCGGCGGCCGCCAACGCTTTTCTCAAGACCCTCGAGGAACCGCCGCCGGACACGGTGATTTTTTTGCTCAGCGAATTTCCCTCGCGTCTGCCGGCGACGATCCGCAGTCGTTGTCAACAGTTGAAATTGGCGGCTCCGCCTTCGGCCTTATCCCGACCGTGGCTGGCATCGCAAGGGTTCGGCGAGGAAGCGGCCGAGTTGGCGTTGGCGCTCAACGGCGGTGCCCCGCTGGCGGCACTCGAGTGGCTGCAAGGCGAAGGGCCGGCCAAACGGCGCGAATTCCTGAAAACCTGGGTCCGCTTGCTCGAGAAGCAGGGGGATCCCGTGGTGCTGGCTCAGAAGTGGGGGGATGAATCGCTGGAACAGGTGGTGACCTGGTTGTTGGCGATCATCGCGGATTTGGTGCGGCTTTCCATGGCGTTGGGAGGGCGGTTGTCGAATCCCGATCAGCGGGATTTGTTGCAGGATCAGGCGAAGGGACTAAACTTAAAGCGACTGTTCAAATTCTGGCGCTATTTGTTGGAGGTGCGGGAAGCGCTCAATACCCACCTCAACAAGCAATTGCAGTTGGAAACGTTGTTTCTGGAAATCCCGGCACTCAAGGCATGACTCAATCGAAAGGCTCCGGAGAAGAGAACAAGGCGAAACAGGGGATTTTGTCCTTGACCATCAAGGATAAAAACGCGCTGTATGCCGCCTATATGCCGTTCGTCCGCAATGGCGGCTTGTTTATTCCCACCACCCGGAATTACGAGATCGGCGACGAGGTATTTATGCTCCTCAGTTTGCTGGACGAGCCTGAACGGATTCCGGTGGCGGGTCGGATCGTCTGGGTGACGCCGAAAGGCGCGGAAGGCTATCGCGCGGCGGGCGTGGGGGTGCAATTCAGCGTGGAGGATCAGGGAAAAACCCGGGACAAGATCGAAACCCATCTGGCCGGCATGTTGCAAACCGAGCGGCCGACGCATACCATGTGACGATTCTTGACTCCTGAAAAATTCTCTCATGTTGATCGATTCGCACTGTCATTTGGATCGGCTCGATTTGAAGCCGTACGATAAGGATTTCGACCGATTTATGGATCATGCCCGGGAGGAGAGGATCGCCCACATGCTGTGTCCGGGCATCAATCTGGAAACCTATCCCCGGGTACGGGCCTTGGCCGAGTCCTATCCGGACGAGATTTCCGCCGCCGTCGGCGTCCATCCCAACGACTGCAAGGGAATGGAAATTTCCACCGAACAGCTCTTGGCATACGGCCGGGAAGAACGGGTGGTGGCCATCGGCGAAACCGGCTTGGATTATTTCCGCAGCGAGGGCGAACTGGATTGGCAGCGGGCCCGTTTCCGGCAGCACATTCAGGTGGCCAAGGCCTTGGGTAAACCGCTGATCGTTCATAGCCGGGCGGCCAAGGAGGACACCTTAAAAATCTGGGCCGAGGAGGGGGCGGCGGAAATCGGCGGCGTGCTGCACTGCTTTGCCGAGGATTGGGACATGGCCCAGCGTGCTCTGGAGATGAATCTGTACATTTCCTTCTCCGGCATCGTGACCTTCAAAAATGCCCCCGAGATTCAAGAAGTGGCGGCCAAGGTTCCCGAGGACCGATTTCTGATCGAAACCGACTCGCCTTATCTGGCGCCGGTGCCTTTTCGCGGTAAACCCAATTATCCCATCTACGTTCGCCATGTGGCGGAGAAGGTGGCGGAACTGCGCGGCGTTTCTTTCGAACGGGTGGCGGAGGTCAGCGCCCGTAATTTCTACGATTTGTTCACCCTGGCGGCGGTCCCTGCTTAACCGTTGCCAGCGCTCGATCCAGTTCTTCGAGAGTATTGTAGAAATGGGGCGAGAAACGGATTCCTCCGCCCCTCATGGCGCAGACGATGCCTTCCTGGCGAAGGTGTCGAAAGAGAGATTCCAGATCCCCGCTCGGGGGTCGGAAAGTAATGATGCCGGCGTGGCGATCCGGCGGGGTCAGCAGCATCAACTCGTCATCCCCCTGGATCCGCTCGATGAGATATTCCGCACCCGCCAACACTTGCTGCTCCACCGATTCCATGCCGATTTCCAGCAAAAGCGAAAGGCTCGCCTCCAGGGCGTGAATGCCCAATTGGTTGGGGCTGCCGCATTCGAAACGGCGGGCGCTGCGGGCGATTTCCCAATCGGGCCGGTCGTAGTCGCCGGCGTGTTCCACCATGTGCCAGCCGTATTGGGTCAGATGCAAGCGGTCGCGCGCTGTCGGCGTGGTATAGAAAACCCCGATGCCCTCCGGACCCAGCAGCCACTTATGCCCGTCGGCCATAACGAAATCCGCCTGCCACGCCTGAACGTCGGCGCGTAATGCTCCCAGGCTTTGGATGGCGTCCACGCAGAACAGGGTGCCGTTTTGGCGGCAAAATTCGCCGATTCGCTTCAAATCCATGCGCCTGCCGCTGGCGTATTGCACCGAACTGACGGTGAGCAGACGGGTGCGACGGTCCACCAGGGAAAACAGCGCTTCCTCCGGGTTCGAGGCCCGGCTCAAATCCGCCTGGCGCAGAGTCACCTCCCGAGCGCGGAGCGATTCCCAGGGAATTCGATTAGAGGGGAATTCCTCGTTGCTGGTGACGACGTTGTCGCCGGCTTGCCAGTCCAGGCCGTAGGCGACGAAAGAAAGCGCCTCGGAGGTGTTTTTGACCAGGGCGATGTCGTCGGGGGAAGGGGCGTTCAACAGGGCCTGGAAATGCCGGCGCAGACGCCGTTCGGTTTCCTGCCATTGGGGGTAATGGGCGGCGCCGAAGCGGGCGTTTTCCTCGGCGAAACGCATTACGGCATCTTGGGTCCGGCGGGGCCAGGGCGCCACCGCGGCGTGGTTGAGGTAAATCAGGTCCGAACTCAGCGAAAATTCGGGATGGCTCATGTTTTCGCACCTCGGCCGGGACGGCGGTGGTTTTTGGTGCGCCAGGGGCGGGTGGCGAGGAAGAACGCCAGCACCAGGGTGAACAGCAGCCAATCGCGTCCGATCAAAATCAAGGCGGTCCAATCGTAATCCCCGTAAGGAACGCGTAAATCCTGATACAAATCGCCGATCAAAATGACCATCAGCACCAAGGGGACGAAGCCTTTGATCAAAATATCCCAGATCCCCCCCAATTGAACGCTGGAGATGCGGTTGATGTGGTCGCGCAGCATGGGCAGGTCGAACAGCCAGCCGATCACCAGGCATTCCAAGATGCCGACGGTGACCAAGCCGTAATGGGTGATGAAATGATCGACGATGTCCAGCCACAACATGCCGGCGCGGGTGGTGAACATCATCGAGCCGACAAAACCCAGGACGCAAACCCCCGTCACCAGGGGTTGGCGCCGGACTCCGAATTTGTCCACGATCGCCGATACGAAGGCTTCGGTGATCGACACCGAGGACGACAGGCCCGCCACCACCAGGCACAGGAAAAACACCGCCCCGAACAGATTGCCCCCCGGCATCATGCTGATCGCCTTGGGATAAGCCACGAACGCCAGGCCGATACTTTGGCTGATCACATCGGCCAGGGGTTTGTTTTCGGCGGTGGCCATGAAACCCAGGACCGAAAAGACGGCGATCCCGGCGAACAAGGAGAAGCCGCAGTTGATGCACGCGGTCAACAGGGCGCTGCCGGTGATATTGGCCTTATCCGGCAGGTAGCTGGCATAGGTGATCATGACCCCGAAGGCCAGACTGAGGGTGAAAAAGATCTGGCTGTAGGCGTCGATCCAGACTTTGGGGTTGGTGAGCTTGGAAAAATCCGGGGTGACATAGGCCTTGAGGCCGGTCCAGGCCCCTTCCAGGCTGAGGGACCAGAAAACCAGGACGGCGATTAAAACCATCAGAGTGGGCATCAAGATCTTGTTGGCCAATTCGATGCCTCGCTGCACTCCGCCGTAGACCACCCCCCAGTTGATGAACCAAATCACCGCCAAGCCCATTAGAACGGGGGTACGGATTTCCCCCAAATCGGCGGGGGAATCGGAGACGGCCAAAAATTTCTGAAAGAAGAATTGGTCGGGATCGGCGCCCCATTCCAGCCCGAAGGAGTAGAAGAAATAAGCCAGGCACCAGGCGATGATCACCGTGTAATAGAGTACGATTCCGAACATCACGAAACACACCGGCCACCAGCCGACCCATTCCCAGCGCCGGCTGATTTTGGCGTAGGCCAGGGGCGCCGAGCCGATGCGCTCGTGACCAATGGCGTATTCCAGGATGAGGAGAGGGATGCCGGCGGTCAGGAGGGCGGTCAAATAGGGGATCATGAACGCGCCGCCGCCGTGTTCGTAGGCAAGGTAGCTGAAACGCCAAATGTTTCCCAAGCCGATGGCGGAACCCACCGCGGCCATCAGAAACCCCACTTCACTTTTCCACTGTTCACGGGCCATATTGTTTTCCGTTATAAGCGCCGATGAAGGGAACTCTACGTGAAAATCCCGCGTCGGATCAAGCGCATGTTGTCCCCCCTTTCATTGACTTGATGAATGGGTGAGCGTAATTTTGAATTGTCCCAATCCGAATAGGTGACGACCATGTCCGAGTTTTTCGAGGCTTTCAACGCCTATGCCATGACCCATGCCGAAGTCATCAACCTCATGCATACCCTTTTCTGGGTCAAGTGGTGGATTTTACTCCTGATCGTCTTTTGGTTCTGCTACAAAATGCAGCAGCCGGTGGCGGAGAAAAAGCGGGAGGAGCGAAAAGAGGCGCGCAAACGGCGTTTCATCGCTTGAAATTCCCTTTATTCGTCCCTATGTATATAGACGGCCGGGGCCACGCCAGTGGCCCCTCGTCGTTTATCGGATGAACAGATTAGGGAACGGAAAAGCATGAACGAGACAGTCCAGTCCAAACAGACCGTCGGTTTTCAGACGGAAATCACTCAGCTGTTGAAGCTGATGATTCACTCCTTATACAGCAATAAGGAGATTTTTTTGCGCGAACTGATTTCCAACGCCGCCGATGCGGCCGAAAAGCTGCGCTTCCAAGCCTTGTCGGATGAGTCCTTGTTGGAAGGCGACTCCGAATTGAAAATTCGGGTCGATTACGATCCCGAAGCCCGCACGGTGACGGTGCGCGATAACGGGGTCGGGATGACCCGTCAGGAAGTGATGGAAAACATCGGCACCATCGCCCGCTCCGGAACCCGCCGTTTCTTCGAATCCCTGACCGGGGACGAAGCCAAGGACAGCCAATTGATCGGCCAATTCGGGGTGGGTTTTTATTCCAGCTTCATCGTCGCCGACCGGGTGACTTTGGAGACCCGCAAGGCGGGCGTGCCGGCGGAAGAGGGGGTGCGCTGGGAATCGGCGGGAGAAGGGGACTATACCATCGAATCCGTCACCCAACCCGAACGGGGGACGGCGGTGACCCTGCATCTGCGTCCGGACGAAGACGAGTTTCTCCAAGGGTTTAGATTGCAGGAGATCGTCAAGAAATTCTCCGATCACATCCCCCTGCCCATCGTGATGCGAAAAGAAGGACCGGAAGGCTCCAAGGAGGAAGCGGAAGAAGTGGTCAATCGGGCTTCGGCCTTGTGGACCCGATCCCGGGAAGACATTTCCGCCGAGGATTACGAGGCGTTCTACAAACACGTCGCCCACGACTTCGAAGCGCCATTGGCTTATCTGCATAGTCGGGTGGAGGGAACCACCGAATACACCTTGTTGTTGTATCTTCCCCGCCGAGCACCCTTCGATCTGTGGGATCGCGAGCCGCGCCACGGCGTGAAGCTGTATGTGCGCCGGGTATTCATCATGGAAGATCCCAAATTACTGCCCCGGTATCTGCGTTTCGTGCGCGGGGTGATCGATTCCGACAGCTTGCCTCTCAACGTATCCCGGGAAATCCTGCAGGAAAACCGCACCTTGGACCGGATTCGCGCCGGGGCGGTGAAGAAGGTCCTGGGGCAGTTGGAGGATCTGGCCAAGAACGATGCGGAAAAATACCAAACCTTCTGGGCGGCGTTCGGACCGGTGCTCAAGGAGGGGGTGATCGAAGATTCGAAGAACCGCGATCGGGTCGCCAAGCTGCTGCGTTTTGCTTCCACCGGGGACGATTCCGAGGGCCAGAATGTTTCCCTTCAGGATTATGTGGCGCGGATGCAGGAAGGCCAGGAGAAAATCTATTATCTGGTAGCCGATAGTTATCAAGCCGCCAAGAACAGCCCCCATTTGGAGATTCTCAAGCAGAAGGGCATCGAAGTGCTGCTGCTTTGGGACCCGGTGGACGAATGGCTGGTGGGACATTTGTCGGAGTTCGAGGGCACGCCGCTTCAGTCGGTGGCGCAAGGGGATTTGGACCTGGGCAAGCTGGCCGACGAGGGCGAAGACAAGGCTCACGAACTGGTGGAACAGGGGTTCGCCGACACCCTCGCCAAGATCAAGCAAGTCTTCGGCGACAAGGTGGCGGATGTGAAACTCAGCCGCCGATTGACCGATTCTCCCGCCTGCCTGGTGTTGGAGGACAACGCCCTCAGCCGGCGCATGGAAAGCATCCTCAAGGCGTCGGGACAGCCGGTTTTCTCCGCCAGCAAGCCGGTGTTCGAGCTCAACCCCAAACATCCCCTGGTCAAGCGATTGCAGGATGCGCCCGAGCAACAGCGTTTCGAGGATTTGGCTTGGCTCCTCTACGATCAGGCGGTGCTGGCCGAAGGCGGGCAGCTGGAGGACCCCGCTTCCTTCGTCGGCCGCTTCAACCGGTTGTTGCAAGATACCTTGACCGCCGCTAAGTGATTGCCGCGGGGGATCAAACCGAGCGATAATTCGAGCCGGGTCGTCAAGGCCCGGCCATTATAATTTGAACTCCATCGAGGAGGTGACTACGATGTTGAAACTGCAACCCAATGTGGGAAGCAAGGATCGTATGATCCGGATTATCGCCGGGGTAGCCATCGTTGCCGTAGGCCTGTACTTTAAAAGTTGGTGGGGGGCGATCGGGCTCCTTCCCATCGCCACGGCGGTGTTGCGTTGGTGTCCCGGCTATGCGCCGTTGCACATCAACACTTGTGAAGCCGAAGAATCCCAAGGCCCGGAAAAGTAGGCGACTGACGAAAAAGCGCTTTAGTATGTTTGTTGGAGGCCAAGGAGGGCCTGCCACTCAATGACTCAATGCATTTTACCTCTCATGGGATTGGCCTGGGTGGGGTACGATTAACTAAGAGCCACATAGGAACCCGAGATGCCAGACGATCTATCCAAACAAAAAAACGATGTGAGCGCTTCTCCCTTGCGTAAACTCTTGTGGATCCTCGCCATATTGATTCTATTGGCAGTCGCGGGCGTCATTTTGTGGCGTTCCTACCAGGCGCAACAGGCTTCCATCATGAGTGAGGAGGAAGCCCCTCAAACGTCCCCGGCGGAAACGACCGGGCCGATTCAACCCGGCGTTTCCGAACCCGTCTCTCCCTCCGAAGAAGCGGCTCGGGAGGGGCCTTCGGAAGAGTTCGTGCCCAGGGAAGACACCACGGTCGAATTGCCGCCTGCGCCGGAGTCCCAGGCCGAAAGCGACCCCTGGTTGCGGGAGCAGTTGCCGCTTGCCAACCCCTATCCCCTTTTCATGGACTGGCTGAATGAAACCTCCGATCTATTGCGCAAATGGGTGGTTTTGGTCAGCGAGGTCGCCCAAGGTCGGGTGCCGCGTAAACTCTTTCCGTTTTGGGCCCCGCAGACGCCGTTTGCGGTGCAAGAAACCGAGGAAGGCTACGTGATCGATCCGGCCGGTTACCACCGTTACGACGAACTCGCCCAAGCAGTGGACGGTTGGGACATCGATTTGGCCTGGCGCATGTACCAGCATCTCAAACCCCTGATCGATCAGGTCTATGCCCAGATCGGCCGGCCCGACACGAAATTCGACGATGTGCTGCTGTCGGCGATCGAGCATCTACTGCAGACGCCGCAACCGCGGGGAGAGATAGGCCTGGTCAAACCGGCGGTGATGTACAAATACGCCGATCCGAAGCTGGAGGCCTTGAGCGACGCCCAAAAACAATTGCTGCGGATGGGGCCGGTCAACGCCACCATGATCAAGCATAAGCTGGGGCTGGTGCGGGGAAAACTTCTGAAGAACGAGTGAGAAAATAATCCTCTGAGGAGACTCAATATGCTAGGCGGGCTTCTTGCGATTTTGGTGGCGATCTGGTTTTACCGCTCGGCGGATCGGGTCGGTCATCCGGAACCCTTTAAATGGGGCGCCATCGGAGCGGCCGTCTACTATGTGGCGATGTTCCTTTGGCGCTGGTTTGCCAATACCGGATTCATGGAGACGCTTCACCACAGCAGCGTGACGATGGGGATGCTCGTCCATTATGCCGGGGTCGCGATCGGTTTGCTGGCAGCTTGGTGGCTACGCAAGTACCATCTGCTGCGTCTTTGGAGCGAGGAAAAAACCGATTGATGCATTCCGCCCTTGACTATAAGCGTTGGTTTTTTACACTTGAGGTCGGTTAGACGTTGCCTCAATGCGGGAGGATTCTCGAGCAAGTCATACTGCGCCGAGACTGAACGCCGCAGGAATGCTTTATTTGTCCCGGGCGCAATGTTAAAGTAGCTATTTCCGAGTACGGTGCAGGGTAATTACTTCCTGTGAATAATAACCAAAGGAGATATCTAATGAAACACGAACTGCCGGCATTGCCCTATGCGATGGATGCCTTGGAACCTTACATTTCCAAGGAAACTTTGGAATACCATTACGGCAAGCACCACAACACCTATGTCACCAACCTGAATAATCTGGTTCCGGGGACGGAATTCGAAAACCTGTCCTTGGAAGACATCATCCGCAAGGCTTCCGGACCGATTTTCAATAACGCCGCTCAGGTTTGGAACCACACCTTCTATTGGAACGGCCTTTCGCCCAACGGCGGCGGAGCGCCTCAGGGGGCGATCGCCGATGCGATCAATCGGGATTTCGGTTCCTTCGACGCCTTCAAGGAAGCCTTTTCCAAAGCCGCGGCGACTCTGTTCGGTTCCGGTTGGGCGTGGCTGGTGAAAAACGCCGACGGCAAGCTGGAAATCGTCCAGGCCAGCAACGCCGGCAATCCCATGACCGACGGTAAAACTCCGCTTCTGACCTGCGACGTCTGGGAACACGCCTATTACATCGATTATCGCAACGCCCGGCCCAAATACGTGGAGAATTTCTGGAATTTGGTGAACTGGGAGTTTGCCAACCAGAATTTGGCCAGCTGATCCGTCCTACGGAATTTGGGTCAAACGAGACGCCTTCAAGGGAAACCTTGGAGGCGTTTTTATTCGATATAGGAGGAAAAACATATGCCCACAGTCTTGGTGACCGGCGCCAATCGCGGCATCGGATTGGAGTTCGTCCGCCAATATCTCCAAGCGGGCTGGCGGGTGCTGGCTTGCTGTCGACGGCCCCGGGAAGCCCGCGATCTGCAAGCCTTGACGAACCGCTTCGATGCGCTGTATATCCATCCACTGGATATAAGCGATTTCGAGCGGATCGATCAATTGGCGGCGGATTTGCGCGCCGAACCGATCGATCTTCTGATCAATAACGCCGGCATCTACGGCGATGAGCGCGGGCGGGGATTCGGCAAGCTGGATCATCGAAAATGGCAGGAAGTCTTTCGAGTCAACGTGCAAGGGACGGTGAAAATGTGCGAGGCCTTCTTGCCGCACGTGGTGGCAAGCGATCGAAAGTTGATGGTTGCATTGAGCAGCAAGATGGGAAGTATCGCCGACAATTCCAGCGGCGGATCGATTCTCTATCGTTCCAGCAAGGCGGCCCTGAATATGGCGATGAAAAGCATCAGCATCGATCTGCGTCCCCAAGGCGTCGGGGTGCTGATCTTCCATCCCGGCTGGGTGGAAACCGACATGGGCGGTCCCAATGCCCTGATCTCACCGGAAGAGAGCGTTCGAGGCATGAATCGGCAAATCGAGGGCTTCACCCTGGAAGATTCCGGCCGTTTTGTGGACTACAGCGGCAAAAACGTGCCTTGGTGAGTTGCAATCCGGTCGGAATTTTCTATGGTTAAAGGAGTAATTTGAAACGAAAGAGCGGCTTTGCCGTAGGAAATCACGATCGGGAGAGACAACCTATGAATTGGTTCCGGGGTGTTTTATTGAGCGTGGTGGTGGGGATCGGCGTCGGAAGCGCGATGGCGGAGGAAAACTACGGCGCCAAGGCGGGCCGTAAGCTGGGGATGGGCGCGGCCAATATCGTCACCTCTTGGTTGGAAGTCCCCAAGACGATGATCAATACCTACAACCAAACCAACTTTATATTCGGTATCACCGGCGGCTTTGCCAAAGGTTTGGTGAATACCGGCGGGCGGGCGATTACCGGCACCATCGATGTGTTGACGTTTTACGTTCCCACCAAGCCGGTGCCACAGCCTCCGATGGTTTGGGACAACTTCGACGCCGATACCAGCTACGGACCGGCATTCCGCCTCGATACCGACGACAAGGCGGAATAGCTTTGCCTGAAACGCAGGCGAGTGGCCAGATCCAGATCCAGCTGTAAGCGGCGCTGGATGGTCTTGGCCTTCGTCTTGTTCCCGTAAGGGCCAATCATGGCTCGTTCCCCCGCTTCGGTACGGATCAACCGGGCGGGAAGGGGCGGTCCTTGGTGTTTGAGCATGGCGACCAGCCGCCGGGCGTTCGACTCCGAAAATACCCCATCGACCACCAGATACCAACCCGGGTCCGCGGCGGGAGGTTGGTAATCGCCCCGCCAAGAGGACGGATGGGAAAGCCGCGGCGTCCGTTCCAGATAGGCTTGCCAAGCAAGGGATCGCCCGCCCACGGGCAGGGGAATCCCGTGGCTACCGGCGATGGCTCGATCGACTTTTTCCCAATCGACGGACACTTCGGAGGCCCGTTCGATCTCGCGCAGATCGCGGATCACTGCCTGTTTCAGGGCGTGCAAGCGTTTGCTGTCGCTTTGCAAGGGCGGGTAGACCTGGAGATAAATTTCGTCCCCCAGCCGGTCGATCAAGTAGGGTTGGTCCACGATGGCGACCGGGGTTCCCACCGGCACCTGCGGAAACAGGGCGGCGATATCCTCCGGGTAGAGGCGGATGCAGCCGTGGCTGACGCGCAACCCCACCCCATAAGGCTTGTTGGTTCCATGGATCAGGTAGCCGGGCATGCCCAGGCGCAGGGCATGACTGCCCAAGGGATTGTCGGGACCGGGCGGAACCACTCGGGGGAGGGGATCGCCTTTGCGGGCGTGCTCGCGGCGGATGGAGGCCGGCACGAACCAGCTCGGATCGGCTTTTTTCTGGACGATTCGCGTCTTGCCGCGCGGGGTTTCCCAGTCCTCGCGGCCGATTCCCACCGGATAGGACCAGACCGCCCCCCGAATCGTCGGGCGGAAAATAAAACAAGCGCATCGCCGGGAGATTCAGGACCATCCCTTCTCGCGGGGCGTCGGGCAGGATGAACGCCAAAGGCAATAGGATTTCTTCGCCGGCCGGCGGAAGCCACGGATCGATGCCCGGATTGGCATCGCGGATGGCCTGGAGTCCGATGCCGAAATGGCGGGCGATATCCGCCAGGGTGTCGCCTTCCCGGACCGAGATGTGGGCGATTCGGCCGATCGATCGGTCGTGTTGGGAAACATGGAAATGCTCGGTTTCCAGCGATTCCGGCGAAATTTCCCCGAATCGAGGCAGGAGGGACTGGCAGCCGCTCAGGCTCAACAGGAGCGCCAGCCAGACAAGAAAATATCGATTCATCGCGTGTCGAATCATAAATTATCCGTCAGCTTAACAAATCGACGGATCGGCTGGCGAGCCATGCGGAAATCGCATCCGCCTCTTCTTCCTCTAGGGTCCCGTTCAGTCAGCGAGACGTGCATGATAGCGTCTCAGATCGATGGAGGCGGGCAAGGGGACCTCGCTGAGCAGATATTCGGTCAAACAGCGGGTCGCCCAGGGCGCCAGGAGACTGCCCTTGGAACCGAATCCGTTGCACAGCAGCAAGCGGGAGTGGCGGGGATGGCGGCCGACGAAGGGTTGGTGATCCAAAGTATTGGGACGAATGCCGGCCCTCTGTACGATGACCTGCGCTTGAAGCGGCTTTCGAAACAAAGCGTTCAGACCGGCCAACAAACGTCTGCGCGCGCTTTCCGAAACGTCTTCGGTCAAGGGCTGCCAGCGGTAGGTGGCGCCGACGCGAAAACGTCCTTTGCCCAAAGGAAGCGTCCAGCAGCCGGCGTTAACCGGAAAAGGCGGCAAGGGCGTCCGGCTTTCCAGGGTGAGAATTTCCCCCTGGGAAGGCTGCCAGGGCAATGCGCCGAACCAGGGATTGTCAACGCCCCGCCAGCCCTCGCAGAAAATCACCCGATCCGCGTGCAGATCGTTCCATCGGATGCCGCTTTGGCTCATGGCGAGGGCGGCGTAGTCCATTCGTCGGCCCAGATAAGCGCCGCGTGCTTGCAGCCAATCCCGGAGTCGATCCAAAAGCACTTCCGTATCCAGATGAGCGGCTTCTTTGAGCCAGCAGCCGCCGTAATCGTCGGCCAGGTTCCAGCCGGCGGTTCCGGGGGGGATTTCCTCTCCCAAATAGGGTAGGTAGTCGGCTTCCCGGCGGCGCTTTCGGGCCTGGTCGCGTTCGGATTGGTTCCGATACAGACGGAGGATAGGGTGTTCATGCCAAACCCGACACGTCAGGTCTTGGGCCAAGTCCTTGTAACCGCCGCGCGCTTCGGGCAAGGCGGTATCGACGCCGACCGTTTTGACCCAACGCTTTCCGGTCACCGGCGTCACCAATCCCGCCGCCGTCCGGGAGGCGTTATTCCCGCCGCCGTCCACCACCAATACGGTCAATCCGGCGCGGATCAACCGCCAAGCCAGGAGGCTGCCGACCAAACCTTGGCCCAGGATCAAGACATCGTAAGTCACGGGCCGATTTCCATTCGCTCGAAAGCGATTGCGCTATTTCGATTCATCGTGCTGAATTCTGGTGCATGGATGGGGCGTAAAAAGGCCGGCCACCGGACCGGAAACCCGTCGAACGGTCGCTCGGGCCGATGGCACGGATATTGTTTTAAATTATTCACAAGCATAATGGTTTTCCGGGAGGAGATGAGCAGTGCCTTCGGGCTTTGTTATTCGACCAAAGGGGAAAGCTATGTTCGCGTTCATTCACAATCTGATCGTTCGGCAATTCAATCAGCTCGTTTTGAGCAGCTACCGCTGGCAACGCAGAAGATGTCTTTATCTGGGGGAAAAGGTGGTGCAGTGGCAAGATCCGTTGTCATTGCTCTGGTATTCCGAGAATACCGCTCTGCAGTTGGTCAAAGCGCGTGCGTTGGACGAATTTCCGAATAAATAGTTACCAACATCCGAATATCGCCAAGGCGATTGCCTCCTCGTGGCTTCCATCCAGCCCCTACTGAGAATGCTCCGGTCAATTATTGGATCGGAGCTTTTTTTTGCCCGGAGCACGGCGGCGACAAAGCCTAAAATATTCGAAACCTACGCCCGAAACGTTTGTCCCTGGTTTAAACTCTTTCAAGATTCGTGTGAGGGTCGGGGTGATCGCAAATGTCATTGTTTTTCTCTCCAGTTGGTAACGGTGTCGCAAAAGCGCCCTCTCCCTCTAGCGGAAGAAGGAAAGTTACTTGAGCCGCTTCCGGCCATTTTATCGACGAGACCCTCATGCACATCAGCATTTTCGACCTGTTTAAAATCGGCATCGGTCCTTCCAGTTCCCATACCGTGGGACCCATGCGGGCGGCATATCAGTTTGCCGGCTCGCTGTCGGAGGCCGGTCTAACCGGCCGCTTGGCTTCACTCACTATCGATTTGTACGGTTCCTTGGCCGATACCGGTCGGGGCCACGGGACCGACAAGGCGGTACTGCTGGGCCTGGAAGGGGAGATGCCCGAATCGGTGGATCCGGAAACCATCGACGGCCGGATCGCCGTCATTCGGAAAAAACGCCTGCTTCGGCTGCGCGGGGCGAAAGAAATTCCTTTCGACGATTCCAAGCAGCTGATTTTCCACCGCGGCAAACAATTGCCTTTTCATCCCAACGGCATGCGTTGTACGGCGTGGGATGCGGATGGCAGGGAAATTCGCGCCGAGGAATTTTATTCGGTCGGCGGCGGTTTCGTGGTGAACGAAAAAATGCTCGCCGAAGGGTTTCCGGACCGGGCAGGCGACCAGGCACCCTGTGCGTTCCGCAGCGCAAGAGATCTGCTGGAACTCTGCCGCACCCGTAACTGCGCTGTCAGCGATATCCTGTTGGCCCATGAAAAAACCTGGCGCAGTCAGGCGGAAATCGAAAACGGATTGCGCCATATCTGGTATACGATGCAGGAATGCGTCGAGAAAGGCTGCCGGCGGGACGGCATCTTGCCCGGCGGCATGAAGATCAAACGCCGGGCCCCGGCCATATACCGGCAACTGCAAAGCAGCGACGCCCAACTTGCTTCGGCCGCTCCCTTGGGAACGCTCGATTGGGTCAATTTGTTCGCCCTGGCGGTGAGCGAGGAAAACGCCGCCGGGGGGCGCGTGGTGACCGCGCCCACCAACGGCGCCGCCGGCATCATCCCGGCGGTGCTGCATTATTACACGCGTTTCTGCAGCGGGGCGAACGAGGCCGGGGTCATTCGCTTCCTCCTCACCGCGGCCGCCATCGCCATGCTGTATAAAATGAACGCCTCGATTTCCGGCGCCGAAGTCGGCTGCCAGGGCGAGGTGGGGGTGGCCAGTTCCATGGCCGCCGGGGCGCTGACCGAAGTGCTGGGCGGGTCGCCGGCGCAGGTGGAAAACGCGGCGGAAATCGGCATGGAGCACAACCTGGGATTGACCTGCGACCCCATCGGCGGCTTGGTTCAGGTGCCTTGCATCGAACGCAACGCCATGGGGGCGGTGAAAGCCATCAACGCCTCGCGCATCGCTTTGCGGGGAGATGGAAGCCATTTCGTCTCGCTCGACAAGGTGATCAAAACCATGCGTCAGACCGGCGCCGACATGAAATCCAAATACAAGGAAACCGCACGAGGCGGACTCGCGGTCAATGTAATCGAGTGTTGATGGAGGGCATTATTCCCCCTTCCGGACCGTTATCTTTGATATTTTCCACCTCGCAGGTTTTATCTGTGTTGAGTACAAATTTTGTTTGGTATATATGCATAAATTGCGCATTCCAAAATGAAGGGTGCGTGGGGTCGTCTTGCAAGTGATTGTATTTATTGAGAGCGGCAAGAAGGAATGTCTTGGCGTGTTTTTTGAAGACTCAACTGTGAGTGCAAGTTTTAACCCGTTGAGTCTTCAATATGAATACAAAAATGCCAAACAAACAGGCTTTGCTCATCTATCTGGTCATTGTGTTTCTGAATGCATTTGTGGATCTCGGCCACAAAATTCTGATTCAGAACACGATTTTCAAGGTTTACGAGGGGCAAACGCAGATCGTTCTGACGGCAGCCGTCAACGCTTTGATCCTGGTGCCGTTCGTGGCGTTGTTTTCGCCGTCGGGGTACTTGTCGGACAAATACCCCAAAAACCGCGTCTTACGCCAGAGCGCGTTGGTTGCGATCGGTCTTGTCGGCTTGATTACCGTGTTCTATTACCTCGGCTGGTTTTGGCCGGCATTCTCCATGACCTTCCTGCTGGCGGTCCAAAGCGCCGTTTACTCTCCGGCCAAATACGGTTACATCAAGGAACTGGTCGGCAAGCAGCACCTGGCCTCCGTGAACGGGTACGTTCAAGCGGTCACCATCACGGCCATTTTGACCGGCGTGTTGGTGTACTCGATTCCGTTCGAAAATCTTTTGGAAGGGGTCGAATCCTTCACTCGAACCAATGTCCTGAAACACATCGCCCCCCTGGGATGGAGCTTACTCGCCATTGCCGTCGTCGAGGCGCTTCTCGCTTACCGGCTACCCCAAAAACAACCCGTCGACGCAGCGCTTGCTTTCAATTTCCGGGACTATCTTTGTGGCCGCTACCTGCGTGGCAACCTGAAAACCTTGTTCGATCGCGAACAGGTCTTCCTGCCCGTTTTGGGCCTGGCGGTTTTTTGGGGGATCTCCCAGGTCGTTTTGGCCGCTTTTCCCGCCTTTGCCAAGGATGCACTGGCTATCACGAATGCCGCCGTCGTCCAGGGTTTGATGGCGTGCGCCGGCATCGGCATCATCATCGGTTCGGTCATTGCCGGGAAAAGTTCTCAAAGACACATCGAGACCGGTTTGATTCCCGTCGGCGCCCTCGGGGTGGTGGTGACGCTCTCACTGCTTCCCGTGCTGCATGATCCCCTGTGGCAGGCTTTGAATTTCGCCGTCTGGGGTATTTTCGGCGGTCTTTTGGTCATTCCGCTCAATGCGCTGATTCAATTCCATGCGCACTCCCATGATTCCGGCCGCATCCTGGCCGGCAACAATTTCATCCAAAACGTGGCGATGCTGGGGTTTCTCACCGCCTCGGCGATGTTGGTGACGGTCGGCGCCGGCAGCACCGGCCTGTTTGCCTCGCTGACGATCATTGCCTCGATCAGCGCGCTCTACACCCTTTGGAAGCTTCCGCAATCCTTGATTCGTATCGCGGTGACTTGCCTGATCCAACGGCGTTACCGGGTGGACGTGCTCGGGTTCGAGCATCTCCCGGAATCCGGCGGCGTGTTGATGCTCGGCAATCACATCAGTTGGATCGATTGGGCGCTCCTCCAAATCGTCAGTCCGCGCCCGATTCGATTCGTGATGATTCGAAGCATTTACGAAAAGTGGTATCTGAAATGGCTGTTCGACCGGTTCGGGGTGATTCCCATTTCCGATCGGGGTGCCAAATCCGCGCTTTCCCAAGTCACCGAACGGCTCAATCGAGGCGAAGTGGTCTGCCTGTTTCCGGAAGGCACCATCAGCCGGACCGGGCATCTCAATGCCTTTCAGCGCGGATTCGAAAAGGCCCTCGAAGGGACCGACGCCGTGGTCCTGCCTTTTTATTTGCATGGACTTTGGGGGAGCCGGTTTTCCCGGTCGAGCGATAAATTGAAACGGCAGCGGAGGGTCAATGGAAAATACGATGTGACGGTCGTGTTCGGTGAACCGTTACCGAAGACAGTTCGGGCCGAAGTCGTCAAGCAACGCATTCTGGCATTGTCCACCGATGCCTGGGAGATCTACACGGAAAAGCTGCCGCTCCTGCACGTCGCCTGGATGGAGACGGCCAAACGGGCCCTTTCGGAGATCGGCGTCGTCGATTCGACCGGAAAGCGTCTGACATCCAGCCGGCTTCTGATCTCCGTGCTGTGTGTTTCGAGACGGCTTAGAAAAACGCTTTCCGGCCGAATGATCGGCTTGTTGCTGCCGACCGGCGCGGCCGGAATTATTGCTAACCTTGCGGCGCTGATGGCCGGGAAAACCCCCGTCAACTTGAATTACACCGCCGGCAAAAAAGCGTTGAAGGAAGCCCTCGAACAGGCCGGCATCGAACGGGTGATCACCGCGAGATCGTTTTTGAAGCGCCTCGACAGGAAGGGATTCTCGTCGGAAGAACTCTTTCAAGACCTCGAAATATCCTATCTCGAGGACATCTTCGCCCGGATCGGAACCTTCCAATGGTTGACCACCTTCCTTCAGGTGCGGGCATTTCCGGCATGGGTGCTCAAATGGCTGCATGCGGCGCCGGTTTCGATCGATTCACCGGCGACGGTCCTGTTTTCCAGTGGCAGCGAGGGCAAACCCAAAGGTATCGTTTTGAGTCATCGCAATCTGATGGCGAATTTGAAGCAAACTTCCGATGTATTGAATACGGAGCACGGAGATGTCGTGATGAACGCCTTGCCGCTGTTTCACGCTTTCGGACTCACCGTGACGACGTTTATGCCGCTGGTCGAAGGCATGCCGGTGGTGTGCCACCCCGATCCCTCCGATACCGCTAAGATCGCCAAGCTGATCGCCGAACACCGGGCCACGATTTTTTGCACCACCCCCACCTTTTTGGGGCTTTTTGCCCGAAATCCCCGCATCCATCCCTTGATGCTCGAATCCTTGCGAATTGTGGTGAGCGGCGCCGAAAAATTGAATCCCGACACCG
The DNA here is from genome assembly GCF_000421465.1 of Methylohalobius crimeensis 10Ki. NCBI lineage: Bacteria > Pseudomonadati > Pseudomonadota > Gammaproteobacteria > Methylococcales > Methylothermaceae > Methylohalobius > Methylohalobius crimeensis. Next base: position 1,896,937 of record NZ_ATXB01000001.1, on the reverse strand, counting down.
AGCAAGCCTTCCGGTTGAAATTCAACCGACCCGTTTTTGAAGGCTATGGCGCCACGGAAACCTCGCCGGTTGCCGCGGTCAATATTCCCGATCGCCTGGACGCCGCTTCCTGGAAAGCGCAAAAAGGCGCCAAATCCGGAACCGTCGGTTTGCCGCTTCCGGGAACGAGCCTCCAAATCGTGGACCCTGTGACCTTGAAAGCGTGTTCGATCGGGGAGGGCGGTCTGGTTTTGATTGCCGGCCCTCAAGTGATGCAAGGTTATCTGAACCAATCCGAAAAAACGCATGAAGCCTTGATCGAAATCGATGGGCGCCGTTGGTACCGAACCGGCGACAAAGGCCATTTGGATGAGGACGGATTTCTGACCATCGAAGATCGATACGCACGGTTCGCCAAAATCGGCGGGGAAATGGTCAGTCTCGGGGCGGTGGAACAAGCGGTTCGATCCGTACTGCACGATCCGGAAACGGATCTCGTGGCGGTGAACCGCCCGGATCCCAAAAAAGGCGAACGGGTGGTTTTGGCGGTCACCCGACCAATCTCGTTCGATGCGTTGAGAACCGGTTTGCTTGAATCGAAATGCAATCCATTGATGATCCCGTCGGAAGTGATCACGCTGGCAGCCATTCCCAAACTCGGAAGCGGCAAAACGGATTTCGGTGTCGTTAAACAATGGGTGGCGTCGTCCTGCCGTGACCACGCGCATTTTTCGTGCAATTTCGATGAACTCGACGTGCTCGGCCTTCCCCCCAAGATGTCATATCCCTCGTCGTAGCTTTGACACAGCTCGCTCTCACAGGCCGTGTCGCGAGAGTTTGTCGCAAGTTATCCACCGCCAAACTGCGCCAGTCGCTGGCGTCCCTTGTCGGTCAGTCGGTATTTCTGTTTGCTGCTGCACGGCTTGTCGGGGATGGTCATTTCAATCAGTCCGGAATCCAAAGCGGGGAGCAGATAGGCCTTGCGGAAATGCTCATCGTCTTTCAGCCCAAGCGCCTCTTTGAGCTATTGCCGCGTCATCATCGGTGAGCACGGTCAGCCGCCCGATGGCCTCGCTGATCGCGGCGACCCGGTTCAGGATCTCGGGGGTGATGGTGTAGGGCGGCTGGTAGACGCTCATAAGCTCACCATTCAATGAGCGTTGTCATTCGCACCCGGCGCATCCTCACCCTTCACGACCGGCTTGCCATCCTGCCATGTCACGGAGTACTGGCCCAACCGGCGCTTTTTCTCCAGCGTCTTGCCGACGGCCTGACGCAGCGTTTCCAACTGCCGCAGCCCTTCCGGAGATGGCGTGGTTTTTCGTTTGGTAGTCATTGTTTGGCCTCCTCAAGCAGAAGCTGATAGAAGTCGTCATGCAAGATATCGCGTTCACTGTCGCGCTGTTCGAAAACCAGCACCGGGCTTTCCCCGTTGTTCATGAAGCAGGTGCAGCTATCGACGCGATGGCTGAAATCGTTCAAAAGATGGCGCAGGCTGCGGGGAAAGCGCCGTTCGACATCCGCCACCGGGATGTTGTGCCCGCCGTGGGCGACCCGTTCGGCGACACGCAGTTTGGACATCTCGACGCTGGGCAGGGCTAGATAGATCAGTTCCACCCGCCAGCCATCGGCACGCAACCGCTCGACCAGCCGCAGATAGGTACGCCCGGCCAGGGTGGTTTCAAAGGCGAAATTCTCGTGGGCTGTAATGCGTTCCTCGATCTCGCGCAGAAAGAGACGGCTAGCGGCCAGCAACTCCCGCTCCGGGGCCAGCGGCGAGAGCCCGGCAGCGATCAGGTCGGCGTTGATGAAATGGGTGCAACCCGCAGCCTTCGGCAGGTACTCCAAGGCGAAGGTGGTTTTTCCCGCGCCGTTGGGCCCGGCGATGATCCAGCAGGTGGGGTTGGTATTGTCGTTTCGTTGCGCGCTCATGTCACCCCTCACAGATACTTTTTCATCACCGCCTCTTTGCGGGCGGGGGCGGTGTCGATGATGGCCTGTGCCTCGGTGATCTGTTTTTCCAGATCCTCGACCTTGGCGACGAATTTTTTCTGTTCGGCCAGGGAGGGAACCGGCACCTTGATGTTTTTCATCACGGTGGCGTTAATGTTGGACTGGTTGATCGACTTTGAAGCCTTGCCCTTGGCCTCAGCTTGATAGGCCGGAGAATTCATCATTTTGACGAGGAACAACGGCAGTATCTTGCTGGTGTCGGGCACCACGCGAACCAGGTAGGAGGCAAAACAGTAGTCGCCGTCCAGATCGAAGAGGCCGGTCTTGCCGACATGCTCGATGCTGTTGGTGCGGTTGAAAAGTAAATCGCCCTTGTTAAGCCGGTACTTGGCGAACTCCTCGGCGCTGATGTCGGCGCACTTCATCGCGCCGTTGTCCACCATCCGCCCCTGAATGATCTCGTTCATGCGGAAAATCTTGTAGCCGATACCGGCCTCGTTCATCTTCTCGTTCAGGCCGTATTGGATGTTGGTGCTCAGCTTGGCGATTTCGATGCGGGGGGCGGTGGAGGCGTAGATGGACTCAACAAGTAGTTCGATAGATTGTTGCGTGCTGGCGATCTTGGTTCTTGCAGATTGAACAGCTTTGTCAACCTTTGTGAAGTCGTCACAAATTTGCGATTGAACCTTGAGGGGCGGTACCGGGATTCTCAGGTCGGCATAGAACGATTCAGGGACTCGTCGGTGGCCGCTTGAACCAGTCATGTTTTTCTCGGCAACTTTCCTGACCTCCGCTCTATTCAAGTAGCCGAAAACATAGTCAGGAAGAACCTTTCCTTTATCCGCACGAATGACGTGAAACTCAGAGCTTCCCATCCCGATCTTATTGCTTAATCCTCTTGCAAGTGCGCATTTGCCGTTTTCCATGCAAGGGGTAATCTTTGCAATGATGATGTCGTCCTCGGCAAAGTAGGTGTAGCTGCCCTTCAATACTTCTCCAAGTTTTCTAGGGACCGCACCGGTGATAAAACCATCCTCGCTCACAGAGGCCATTTCAACGAAAGATATTTCTGTTGAGGCAGAAACACCTTTCAACTCACTCTTTCGCGGATTCAACACCGCAACCTGTCGGATTGGCATTTGCGGCCACTTTGTGACGGACGTGAGGCTGGCACGGACTACAAGCGAGAACTGTTTTTCGAATACTGTTTGGGAAAAATCCAGCATATCCACCAACCGTGCCGGGTTGGCCACCTCGCTCAATTCAGCCGGAATCGTCCCAAGTGTCCCATCGAAATTCGCGGCAATGTGGCCGCTGAGCTTGGCCGGGTTGGCGCGGGTAAAGCGCATCGGGTTGGCGTGGTCCGGGCCGTCGTACAGGGCGGTGATGTGGCGGCCAGCGGCGTCCTCGATGAGCTTGATGCCTTCATCCCCCTTGGCGCTGCTCCACTCGTAACCGAGAAACTGCTTGATCTCCTTGGTTCCGGACGGACTGCGAATGATCAGCACCGGGTTGCTCTGATCCGAGGCGAGGCAGAAGTGATAGAGCTTGTCGCGCTCGATGGACTGCACATAGGCCAGGTAGCGCTTGGCGATCTCCGCCGTCTGTTCGGCTTTGCTTAGGGCCTTGAATTTCTTCTGCTTGCGCAGGTTGACCAGCTCGGTGCTCCTGTCGAACTTGTCGTGATAGGGCTGGAAATGCTCCTGCGGCTTCCAGCTTCCCTCCGTCTCACCGCGCAGCAGGCTTTGGTAATCGGCCAGGGGCACATTGATATGGGCGCAATACTGCTCGATCAGGTGGCCGTCCTTGTAGATCGCCTGCTTGCGCTTGCTGGCGGCGCAGCCCTTGAACCATTCCTCCACCCGTTCGCGGTAGTGCTCGGCGGTGTCGGGCTGGGTCGGCTTGCGGCGCAGGAACAGGGTGACGGTGTTGGTGCCGGTCTTGCCGAAAGTGCCACTGCCGAATTCGGCGATGGCGACGATATCGAAATACTGCAACAGGATTTCGCGGGCGCGGATGTAGGTGGAGCCGCCGTTGGAGAGGATCGACGAGGGCAGGATGATGGCGGCCACGCCGTCGCTCTTCAGTAACTGCTTGGCCCGCTCGACAAAGAAGGTCTCGATGCTGTTGGCCGTCTCGGCGTCGTTGATGGTGTCGGTGAGCGAATAGGCCTTGCGCTCCTCCTCGGGCAGGGTTTCGAGAAAGCCGCGCACGCTGTAGGGCGGATTGGCGACGAGCAGGTCGAAATGGCCGTCGCGGATGTCGGGAAAGGCCTCGTGGCTGTTCACCAGGCCATCGCCGTAGCAGACCTGGATGCCCTGCTGGCCGTACATGAAGGCGGATACCTTGGCGACCTTGGAGAGCCGGTACTCCTTTTCGATGCCGACCATCGATTTGTGGTATTCGGCCGGGTTGGCCTGGGGCTTGTGCTGTTTGAGCAGGGGTTGAAGCTGCAAGGCCAGTTCGGTGAGGAAATGGCCCGCGCCGCAGGCGTAATCGATGGCCATGGGCGGCGTGGGGTTGTCGCGCACCAGGCTTTCCAGTGGCAGGCTCATCAGGACAAAGCGGCAGATGGGCATGGGGGTAAAAAATTGCCCCTCACTCTGCTTGATGCCTTGGTCGAGGAAGCCCTCGAACATGTCGCCGAGAAACTGGTTGTGGCCGTTGGGGTTGGTCAGGCGGATGTCCTGCCACATTTGCAGGAGTTTTAGCAGCACGTCGGCGTTCTGGTAAAAAAGCCGTTCGTTGTGGACGTCGATAAAGGAAAAGTCGTTGTTGGTGAAAAACTTCTGCTGAATGAACAGATTCCACACCGCCCGCTGGGTGGCGTCCGGATTCTGGCGGATGAAGCGCAGGGCGTTATTGACATCGTTCTGATTGATGTAGGTGATGTCCTCGCCGAGGAACTTGTCCATGCCCGACTGGTAGAGCTGCTGCAGGCGATCCATCAGATCGAAATGGCTGTCGTAGGCGACACCCTTCCAGTAAAACTTGAGGTCGTCGGGGTTCTCGATCTCGTCCACCAGCTTGCAGAGAAACAGGTTCACCAGCTTGTCGAAGGCGTTTTCCCGGCCCGATACGTTGTGCTGACGCAAAATGGTCGCGAACTCATGATATTTCTTCTGCTGATCCGAGGCGGAAATGGCGTGCAGATCAGCCAAGGAATACTTGTCCTTGCCGATCTGGTAGGGCTGGATGTTGTCCTCGAAGATCCCCTTGGTGGTGAAGTCGAGTTTGTAGGTATCGCGCCAGACCGCGAATCTCTCCTTGACGTCGGTGACGCTGCGGAAGGGTTTGAAGTGCGGATTGGCGACCAGATACTGGTCGTTGTCGCGGTGGGCGATGATATGGCTCTGGTAGCTCAGTTCGGCGTTTTCAAAATCCGAGGTGTAGAGGCAAAGAAACTGGGTCTCGCTGATCTGTTGTGCGTAACTGAAAAGCTGGTCGCCGTCCTGCAGGGTCTTGTTCCAGGCTTTTTTGAACTCGGCCCCGGCAGTTTTGCACTCGATGATGAGCAGCGGCTTGCCGAAATTGTCCTTGACCAGAATATCGGCGCGGCCGCCGCTGGCGCCGCGGCCCAGCTTCCATTTTGGCTCCAGCTCGATGTGTTCCGGTTTGTAGCCTTTGTCCAGCAGACGATGAACACACTCGAACACCACAAAGTTCTCATTCGCCGTAAAGTTGCAGGTCTGGCGTTCGTTCACGACCAGCCCGTCAGACTCCGGGTAATGGATGGTCTGCTTGGTGACATCGACACTTAAAGAGGTTGCGCCAATCGTCTTGCTGTAAATGGATTTATTCTTGGCAAAGCCGAGGAAGTCCAGCAGCGCGATGAAATTGTCCTGACTGATCATTCCTTGATTCCCCCTTTGCCGGTCCCGTGCGCCTTCATCCACTGATCGATCTCCTCCCGGTCGAAACGCCACTGGTTGCCGATCTTGGAAGCGGGAACCTCGCCGCGCTGGGCCATGCCGTAGAGCTTGGTCCTGCTCATCTTGATGTAGCCCGCCAGTTCATCAATGGTCAGCCATTTGTCGTATGTATCCATGACCTCACCGTTCGGAAGAGATTCGTAGTAAAAAATTGATAAAGAAAAATAACCCTGGCCATCTATAAAGACAAGAAGAAAACAGGAAATTTGACCAGTTGCGGGATTTTTCCGACACATCCCAACGCCACCCGGTAAGTAAGCCCTCAGAAAGCCAGCATAAAAAAATCAGCTGACGCCCGACACTGTGATTCGCGCCATCCATGGCGCTCACCCTGCGGGCGTCCTCAGGGACGTCCAAATCCGCTCTCCTGCGGACTTGTCTCCGTCTCTCCGGTAAGTAAGCGGGGAAGCAATCAAAATTCACAACGAGGAGCGACCGACCATAAGCATCAACGACCTGTTTGACGGAATCATGAAGAGTATCAACCACTTTCCGCCAACCCGACCAGAGAAACAATTTTCTCCCCCCTTCGAGTCGTCATGCCTCACACCTGTTTTGCCACATAAACGCCGTAGCTGTAGTAGTCACGGTATTTTTCATAAAGGGCAATTTCGTGCTGTTCCGCTTCGACGACAGCCTTGGCCTGATCGCTTCGGCCATGCCGCTGAAGGAACGCATCAAATCGGCTCTGTAGGGGGCGATAGTAATTCTCAAGCCAGCAATGCACCGGCAGGGCAAAGTAACCTTGTGGGCTATAGCCATGCCGCTCAAGGATTCCGATCTTTGCCGAAGCGAGATCGATTTCCGGGTACTCAATTTCCCAATGGGACTGGAGCTCCGCCGGTCTCGTGGCGCTGAGCCAGGTGATCTCGGAAACGATGAGTTTACCTCTAGGCTTCAGGAATCGGCTCCAGACGGATACCCCGGCCTCAAAACCCATGTTGTAGACGGCCCCTTCGGACCAGATCACGTCGAAATCACCTTCCTCAAATGGCAGGGCATCCATGGAGCAGTTCAGCGTGGTGATCCTGTCCGCCACGCCATGGTCGTTGGCTCTGGATTGAAGCTCGTCGAGGAATTCCGGCAAGAAGTCCACGGCGGTGATGTCGGCATCCAGCTCCTTGGCAAGGGTAATGGTCGATGCGCCGGTGCGCAGCCAATATCCGCGATCTTCAATGGGCGCGATCGGTCGAGTCCGGCCAGCTCCAGCGCCCGTTTTGTTTCAGCTTTTCCGCCGGGTCCTTGCCGTTCGGCAGGTCGGTGGAGGTCTATGAGTAGTTGGAAATCATCCATACCAGTTTTCTTTCTTGATCAATGCTTCTGTGCCATGGCAGGGGCAATAACGCCATCTCCACAAATTTCCACCGCATGCCCGCGATGGTACTTGTTCGAGATTTTTCATGCAGCATTCAAGACTTGCAACTCGACATGCAATCCCGCGGATGCCGCCATGTTCACTAGGGCATCAAGGCCAAAAAGCTGAATTTTTCCACGCATGAGATCCGAAACACGTGGTTGCGTGATCCCGAGTCGCCGGGCCGCTTCCGCCTGGGTCCAACCTTTTTGCTTTATGTGCTGCTTGAGCACGATCATCAGGCTCGACCGGAGCTTCATGCTTTCCGCTTCCGCCACCGTGTCTTCAAGAGCATCCCACACACTTTCAAACGTCTCGTTACTCACCGTCTCACCTCATTGATCAACTCTCGGTATCGCCTTTTCGCAAGATCGAGGTCTGCTTTACTGGTCTTCTGGGTTTTTTTCTGGAAGCAATGCAGAACATAGATGGCCTCCTCGAACTTGGCAATATAGATCACACGAAACGCACCCTCGGCATCCTGAATCCGAATTTCCCGAACACCCGGGCCTATCGTATTCATCGACTTCCAGTGGTCCGGATCAAGTCCTCGTTGCACTTGGTCGAGCTGGTGACCGGCTTCTTGTTTAGGCGCCGCTGGAAAACTTCGAAGATCTGAAAGGGCGCTTCCAAGAAAACTAAGTGGTTTGCGTTTCGGCATGCGGTTAATTATACAAAATTTTGTATATTTTTCGATAGGCGAAAATATGGCTGTCCAGTTTGTCCCCGTAGATCGCGACACCCCTTATTTGCTTCCACCGAGCATCCAGGACTATCTGCCGGAAGATCATCTGGCCCGATTTGTGATGGAGATGGTGGATCAAGTGGATCTGATCAAGTAGTGCCGATCTGGCGTTCTGCTGGCGATGGGCTCACGAACATAAAATAGCAGCTCGTCTTATTTTAGGTTCGTGCCGTTTCCTAAAACTACGGTCTCCATCGGTTTGATCTCGTATCCCATGGCCCTATAGCCGCGCTGGCGTTTGTCCCACATGCGGGCAAGCCGGGGTTGATCAGTCTCGGCATAGTCGTAGATGCGCACATCCTGCTTGTCGACGTGTTCCCGGTGTAGGCGTCCGGCGTATTGCTGCAAGGTTCCCTTCCAGGAGATCGGCATGGCCAGCACCAGCGTGTCGAGCGGCGGATGGTCGAAGCCTTCACCGATCAGGCGGCCGGTGGAGAACTGCCAATCGCTTGATGCCTCGATGGCGGAGACGCGGTCGACAATCTTGACGCTGCCGGGTTTCATGACTGCGCCTCGTTTTTCAGTGCCTTGAGCAGCGGCAGCAGTTCAGGCACGTCATCTTGGATGATGCTCCACAGGGTGTCGTCGTCGATGCCCAAGTAGCCGTGAATAAGGCGGTTGCGGGTGGCGATGATCATCCGCCAGGGGATTTCAGGATGGGCGGCGCGGACTTAGTCCGGGATATGGGTGGCGGCTTCACCGATCAGTTCCAGGTTGCGCAGGGCAGCGTCGTAGGTCAGGCCGCTGGCCACGAAACCGGCCTGATCGATGCCGTCAGTGTAGGCGAGTACCTTTCCGGCGAAGTCGATCATGTCGTCGAGGTAGAAGCGCCATTCGCGCTGGCTGGCATCAGACATTGACCCGCTCCTGTTCAATATAGGGGCGCAGTTCTGGCCGCAGGGCCTTTTCGGTGACCAGGTCGACCGGGCAACCGAGTAGGTCCTCCAGATAGAACTGCACTCCGAAATAACGCTTGGATGTGGCCGGACCGTCGAAGGCCACCAGCACATCGACATCGCTGCCGCTGGTCGCCGTGTCACGGGCGGTGGAGCCGAACAGGGCCAGCCGGGTCACGCCGAAACGGACCTGCAGCTCCGGCTTGCTGTGGCTCAACAGCTCAAGGGCTCGCTGTCTGTTCATCGTTCAACCTCCAAACGGTCCTATTCATTTTTTGAGCCTTTGCCCACCGGAAAGCGTGGGGCGCACAAGAGCCATTCAAAACTGTTCGGTAATATTACATCCGCTATGCGGCATGCAACTCAGGGTTCGAGGTATCTCCGACAGATTCAAAATCGTTCCGGTATGTGAATCCCATGGAAGCCAGCACGAAAAATTTAACCACTGCCGAGTCGTCATGCCTCACACCTTTTTTGCCACATAAACGCCGTAGCTGTAGTAGTCACGGTATTTTTCATAAAGGGCAATTTCGTGCTGTTCCGCTTCGACGACAGCCTTGGCCTGATCGCTTCGGCCATGCCGCTGAAGGAACGCATCAAATCGGCTCTGTAGGGGGCGATAGTAATTCTCAAGCCAGCAATGCACCGGCAGGGCAAAGTAACCTTGCGGGCTATAGCCATGCCGCTCAAGGATTCCGATCTTTGCCGAAGCGAGATCGATCTCCGGGTACTCAATTTCCCAATGGGACTGGAGCTCCGCCGGTCTCGTGGCGCGGAGCCAGGTGATCTCGGAAACGATGAGCTTTCCCCCGGGCTTCAGGAATCGGCTCCAGACGGATACCCCGGCCTCAAAACCCATGTTGTAGACGGCCCCTTCGGACCAGATCACGTCGAACTCACCTTCCTCAAATGGCAGGGCATCCATGGAGCAGTTCAGCGTGGTGATCCTGTCCGCCACGCCATGGTCGTTGGCTCTGGATTGAAGCTCGTCGAGGAATTCCGGCAAGAAGTCCACGGCGGTGATGTCGGCATCCAGCTCCTTGGCAAGGGTAATGGTCGATGCGCCGGTGCCGCAGCCAATATCCGCGATCTTCAATGGGCGCGATCGGTCGAGTCCGGCCAGTTCCAGCGCCTGTTTTGTTTCAGCTTTTCCGCCGGGTCCTTGCCGTTCGGCAGGTCGGTGGAGGTCTATGAGTAGTTGGAAATCATCCATACCAGTTTTCTTTCTTGATCAATGCTTCTGTGCCATGGCAGGGGCAATAACGCCATCTTCACAAATTTCCACCGCATGCCCGCGATGGTACTTGTTCGATTTTCATAGGCCCCGTTATTTGCTCTTGATGGCCTGAAAGGCCGAATCGTCAGCCAAATGCATATAGATGCGGCCTTTCAACTCGCCATTTTCAATGACCGCCCAACCTCGGCCGCAGACCGGATCGTTTTCATCCTGTCCAGACCAGGAGAACTCAAAACGTGAAGCATTGCCGTATTGCTCCACCCGGCCGTCGATATCTCCGGATACCAGCCCGAACTGAAACTGTCCGGTCCCTTCCGAGTCGATTCGGATGTAACCCGGCACCTCCATATCCACATAATCCTGGTCCCACACCTCCATCTCGGCGATGCGCCACTTTCCGGTAAACGGTTTCATCTGTTTCATATGATGTCTTTCAATGACCATTGTCATTCGCGCTCGGCGCATCCTCGCCCTTAACGACGGATTTGCCGTCTTGCCAGGTGACGGCGTATTGGCCGAGTCGCCGTCCCGGCGGCTTGTCCGGCCCGCTGCCGTCTTTCTTCACGAAGCTTTTGAATGCTCGTCCGAGACCAACGCCTGCCATTCGGTAATGGCCAAGACTCGACTGAAGAAATCGCTCGGGGTTACGATAATGAACAAGCCTTTCTCGTCGTAGAGCTTATACAGCTTGTCTCCCGGCTTGGCGTTTTTGATCTTGGCGTCTGATAGTTTGGCCATGTGGGGTAACTCCGATTCAATGGGGCATGTTGCCACGCGAAAATACCACAGAAGCGTGGTTGCTTTCACCGGATTTCGTCGGAATTGGTAGGAATGAAAAAGCCCGCAACGCGGCGGGATGTAAGGCTTTATCGGGTGTATTCGGAAGTGCTAATGGTGGAGGCGGGGGGAATTGAACCCCCGTCCGCGAATCCTCCGCCTCAGGCTCTACATGCTTGTCCGTTCTATTCATTTAACCGTTTGCTACCCGAACGGCGGGGAAAACAAACGGCGAGTCCGGTATAGGTTTTAACGGATCCGCGCCGGACGCGATTCACCGCGATCTTGTGAGATATGACACCTGAAATCCGGACGCACAAGCACGGCTCCGGTCAGATGGCACCCTACTGGGTTTTAAGCAGCGAGTGCGTAGTTGTCGTCGTTGGCAACTATAGAGTTTGCAGATGGTTTTACGAGGTATTCTGCACCTCGGCATGCACCTGTAGGTTTCGCGACCCGCGTCGAAGCCAGATCGCCCCCTCTGGTACGTTTATATAGACTTGCGTCTATCGGAAAAGTTCCAAGGTTTTCAGCCTTGAAGCGGTTTTTCATCCCTCCCGAAATTGACAGTTCATCATAGCAAATGATCGGATTTCGAATCAATTGATATAAGTGGCCCGAGCGTCTCGGGAACTGAATAAATCAGACAGTATCAGCCGGTCAGGGTTCCGTTTCGGTAATCGGCCAAAGCCTGTTCGGTTTCTTCGCGGGTATTCATCACGAATGGTCCGGATTGGACAACGGGTTCGCCCAAGGGCTTTCCCGCGAGCAGCAGGAAGCAAGCGCCGTTCGGTCCGGCCCGGACGTGAATTTCGTCGCCGTCGCTCAGGAGCCCCGCGGAATGCTCCGGTAACGATTGCTCGTCGTCGCCAATGGTGGTCTGTCCGTCGTAGAGATAAATGAAAGCGTTATAGCCGGGATTCACCGGGACTTCTAAGCCGGCCTCCGCCGGCAGGTGGACGTCGAGAAACAGGGGATCCGTGGTCAAGCCTTGAATGGGGCCGGAGACGCCTTGTTCACCGGGAATGAACGTGCCGGCGATCACCCGGACTTCGCCGCCGGATTCCAGCGCCACAGTGGGGATCTCGTGGGATGGAATATCGCGATAGCTCGCCGGTTTCATTTTTTCCGCGGCGGGTAGGTTGATCCAGAGCTGGAAACCGCGCATCCGGCCTTGTTTCTGCTGCGGCATTTCCGAGTGGACGATGCCGCGTCCGGCGGTCATCCATTGGACGTCGCCGGGACCCAAGTCGCCGCGATTGCCGACGCTGTCTTCATGGCGCATGTGGCCGTCGAGCATGTAGGTGACGGTTTCGAAACCGCGGTGGGGGTGGGGCGGGAAGCCGCGGATGTAGTCCTGCGGGTCGTCGGAGAAGAACTCGTCCAGCAATAGAAAAGGGTCGTGCCGCAGTTGGGAGCTGCCCAGGCTGCGTCGCAGTTTGACCCCGGCACCGTCGGAAGTGGCCCGGGAGGGAATTACCTTGGAAAGTCTGCGTGTACCCATAAGTCGACCCCCGTCAAGCGCGGTTCCGGTAAGCGTCCAGGCTCCAAGAGCCGGGGCCGTGGAGGGCCAGAATCAGGAATCCGCCCGCGATGGCGATATTCTTTTGAAACTGGATCATCTGCATCTTTTCTCCGAAATCGGCGTGGAACAGCAGCGCCGATAGCACGCTGAAGCCCGCCAAAACCAGGGCCGCGATACGGGTTTGCCAGCCGACGATGAGGGCGAGGGCGCCGCCCGCCTCGATCAGGATCACCAGCGGCAGAAACATGCCGGGCACCCCGACGGATTCCATGTAGGCTTGGGTGGCGGCGTAGCCGCCGATTTTGCCCAGGCCGGCGGTCAGGAAGATGACCGCCATGAAAATGCGGCCGATAAGATCGGTGGATTTATGGAGGGTTTCGTTCATGACGTGCTCCTTTGAAATTGTGCGGCGAGAGCGGTGATGAGTGCCGCTCCGCCAAGGATACCGAATGCAATGGCAAGATTGTCGAGTCGTTCCGGTGCCGTCAACAGCAACAGGCCCAGTCCAAGCATCATCAGTCCGGAAAAGAGCTTCAGCAGACGACCTTCCCGTTCGGAGAGCTTCCGAGTTCCCATGGTATGAACGAAGACCAGAACGATCAACAGTAGGGGAAGAATATAAATCAGGTTGTAGAAGACGAGCCAGAAAAAATGTTCGACACCGTTTTTCACTTGCAAGGTAAGCAGCCGGGTATAGACCATGGGAAAGCCCGCCGTGCACAGAAGCTCGTAGAAATTGGCGGCGACGGCCAGAATGACAGTGGCCCCTAACATGGCGGGTAGGTTGCCGGCGGAAAGGACTTCTCGGCCTCGGCGAAAGATGTCCGCCTTGCGCGATTCGGGAATGGATAAGGACAGTCCCTGCTGGAAGGCGAAAAAGTCCTTCACGTTGACGCTGCCGATGAAGACCGCTAGTACGCCTGCGGCCGCGGTGACCCAGGGCAACCCACCCATGATTCGGAACAGGGTCAGCCAGGCGGCCATGAAAGCGAAATACATGACTCCCGAGATCAGCACGAAGAGCCCGCCGATCAGGAGCATTCGGCGTCGGTCCCGAAGATGCACCAGCAGGGACAGCAGAAACAAGAGCACGAAGAACGCGCACGGATTGAACGCATCCAGGCCGGCGATTACCAGGGTGAGGACGGGCAGGGAGAGGGTGCCTGCATCCACCTCACCGATCCAAGGTAAATCCAAGCGGTTCTCCGCCTCCGTCGTGGCTGCATCCGGCCGTCCGGCGAGGGTGCGCTGTCGGCATTGGGTAAGCCGCTCGAGGAGCATGGCGCCGGTGGTTTCCGGTCTTCCCCACCCCGCGTGCATTTCTCCGCAGAAGATGAAAGCGGGGACGGACTGGGCCTTTCGGTTCAGGGCGGCGGCCATGGCCATATAACGCCGCATATACTCGGGGTGACCGGTGAGATTCATGTCGTGGAGGATCAGCCAGGAATTTTCCTTGGCCATTTTCACCACGTGAGGGCGTGCTTCCAGGCAGTGGGGGCAGTGGGAGGACCAAAAGAACCACAACTGCACCCGGGGATTGCCGTGGGCATCCGGAACGGTCCAAGGATAGGAGGGCTGGGCGACAGCAGGCGGAATCCAGAAGGAAAGCCAAGTGAGCAAGCCAATGAGCAGGGCGCGGGAGCATGGGTATATCCTGCCTGCTCGAAGTGTTTGCTCGGTCTGTTTATTTAACGCCGAAAGTGGTTCAATCACGATTGTGTGCCGAGGATGTGTGGATGTATGGGTATGGCTAATCGATTTTCCTTGAAGTTCAAAATACCGTCCTGGGTTTGAGCGTGTCTACTCCTGTCGATTCCGACCTGCTTGCCAGCTTGCGGCGCTCTCCGCTGCTGGCCGGATTGGCCACGGAAATCCTCCATCAGCTCGGCAGCCGCGCGCACCGCCGCCTACTGCAAGCCGGTGAAGTGCTGTTTCGCATCGGCGAGCACGGGGAAGAATTTTACCTGATCGTAAATGGGAAAATCCGCCTGCTTGGACCGAGGGAGCAGGGCGAACCGGTGGTCAACGAACTGGGAGCGGGGGATTGGTTCGGCGAGATGGCTTTGCTCACCGGAGAACCCCGTTCGGCCACCGCGGCGGCCGCCACGGAGGTTAATCTCCTAACCATTGCGCGATCCGATTTTTATCGGCTATTGCAGCAAGCCCCCACCGTCGCGCTGGGGATCAGCTATTATCTGAGCCACCGCCTCCGCATGCAGACGCTGTTTCAGCCTCGGCGAGCCCATCCCGGCGTGATTGCGGCGGTGAGCGGACATCCCAACCTCCAAGAGGCGCGGCTGGTCTTGAATCTGGCCGCCGCGCTGGCAAGCGTGGGCGCGATTCGGGTGGCCATCGTCGATGGGGCGGCGCTTCCGACCCTCCCATCTGTCCTACCCGCCGGCGGGTGTGAGGGGATATCGATTCTCGCCGATGATGACTTTGCCGATCTCGATGCGCTTCGAGCCAGCTACTCGCTGGTGATTCTCCGTCTTTCGGCCATCGACCCCCGGGCGGGAGATTGGCTCCGAAAGGCCGAGACGGTTTGGTCGCTGGACAGGGAGGGGGAAAAGTGGCTGGAAAAGATGAAAGCGAAAAAATGCTGGACCGCCATTTCATGCGATCCATCCATGGGGGGCGCCTCTCCGGGGCGAAGGTCGCATCTCGCAGATCGCATGACCGATACCGTGGTTCTGGAATCGGCGCTGCTGGATTCCGTGCCGATTCTCCAACTGGCTCCCCGAAGCCCCGCCGCCCGCACGCTCCGCCGTTTCGCCCGCCAAATCCTGGGGTGCCGGCTGGGTTTGGCCTTGAGCGCGGGCGGGGCCAAGGCCCTGGCCCATCTCGGCGCCTTGCGGTGTTTCGAGCGCGCCGGATTGGAATTCGATCTCATCGCCGGTACCAGCATGGGGGCCATTGTCGGTGGCCTGTATGCCCAGGGTCACGGAAACGACAAGCTCTTGACCGATTTTCGGCACCTGGCGCGGCATTCGCGGCGGCTTTTGCTCGATTACGGCATTCCGGCGACCGCTTTGCTGCGCGGCACGAAAAAGCGGGCGCTGATTCGCCAATATATCGGCGATGCGAATATCGAGCATTTGCCGATTCCGTTTTGGGCGGTGACCGCCGATTTGATGTCCGGGCGGGAGGTGGCGTTCGGAAGCGGGCGCCTCTGGCAGATACTGGATGCCACCAGCGCCGTCCCGGCGGTGTTTCCGCCGGTGAGAGTGGACGATCATTTGCTGGTGGACGGTTGGATCGTCAACCCGCTTCCCACCGATATTCTGCGGCGCGAGGGGGCGGACATCGTCGTGGCGGTGGCTACCTCCGCCAAGGTGGAGGCGATGCCGGATTTTTCACCCGTCGATCGGATGGGAGGATGGGCCGGCCAGTTCGAGCATCTGCGCCGACATTTGACGCCGTCGATCATCCGGATCGTCTTGCGTTCTCTGGATGTGGGGGCGCGCGAACGGACCCTCACCAACTTGGCTCTGGCGGACGCCAGCGTGCAGCCGCCGGTGGGCTCGTTCTCGGCCGCCGATTTCGGGCGGATGGACGAACTGGTGGAGCGGGGGGAGCGGGCCGCCGAGGAAGTC
The DNA here is from genome assembly GCF_000421465.1 of Methylohalobius crimeensis 10Ki. Lineage (NCBI taxonomy): Bacteria > Pseudomonadati > Pseudomonadota > Gammaproteobacteria > Methylococcales > Methylothermaceae > Methylohalobius > Methylohalobius crimeensis. The sequence continues at coordinate 1,880,946 of NZ_ATXB01000001.1, read as the reverse complement.
TTGCCGGCGATTCAGCAGATTCTTCGCGAACGTGGACAACCGTGAACGACCGCATGGGGGAGGAAAAAAATTGACGGAAGCGCATTCTAAATGGCCGCGAGCCGGGGACGGTTACGAGCCCTTGGGAACGGCGGAAATTCTGGGGCGAAATGGCGCTACCCTGCGCCTGAAAGTCGGCGCCACCACGGTGGAAATCGCGGCCCTGGCCGAGGATCTGTTTCGGGTGGGGGCATTCCCGCATGGCAAGTCCGTCGAATACGATTCGGAGGCGGTGGCCAAAACGGCGTGGGACCCTATCGAAGTATCCGTGGCCGAACAAGCCGGAAATCTCAGCCTATCGACTTCGAAGGCGACGGCCCGCATCTCCCTGAATCCGCTGCGGATTCGCTTCAGCGATCCGTCAGGACGGGTTTTCGCCGCCGACGACGAGAGGCTGGGGATGGGGTTTGCCGGGCGCGATGAGCCGGCCATCGGCTTATGCGCGCCGGAAGCTGTCGTTCGAGTGTACAAGCGGCGCGGGCGGGGCGAACGCTATTTCGGTTGCGGGGAGCGCACCGGAGGGCTGGAGAAGACCGGCTCGCGCCCGCTTTTCTGGAATATCGACCCGCCGGCCGGACACGCGCCTTCCTTCAATAATCTTTACGTGTCCATTCCCTTTGTGTTCTCCCTCCAAGAGGGGGCGGCCCACGGTCTGCTGTTCGATAATACCCACCGGGCGGTATTCGACTTGGCCAGGACGAATGCCGATCTCTCCTGCTTCGAGGCGACGGGCGGAAACCTGATCTATTACGTCTTTTGCGGCCCCACCCCTCGGGCGGTTCTGGCGCGCTATACCGAGCTCACCGGCCGCATCCCCATGCCGCCCTTGTGGGCGTTGGGCAACCAGCAATCTCGCTGGAGTTACCGCGACGAACCCCATGTACGCCGGGTGGCGCGGGAGTTCCGAGACCGGGATATTCCGTGCGACGTCATTCATCTGGACATCGACTACATGGACGGTTATCGGGTGTTCACCTGGGACCGGGACCGTTTTCCAAATCCCAAGACCCTGATTTCCGAGCTCCGCAAGGACGGTTTTCGAGTGGTCGCCATCGTCGATCCCGGGGTGAAGGTGGACGAGGACTATCCGGTTTATACGGAAGGTCGGGACAAGGATTTCTATTGCCAGACCTTCGAGGGCGAGGAATACCGCAACACGGTCTGGCCGGGTCTGTGCGCGTTTCCCGACTTTACCGGCCGGCGGGTCCGGGAATGGTGGGGCCGGCATCACGCGGCGCTCCTGGATGCGGGCGTTGCCGGCATCTGGTGTGACATGAACGAGCCGGCGTTGGGCATTCCGGAGCGGGCAACCATGCCGCCCGATGTGGTCCATCCCGGCGACGGCAAGCCACGCCTGCACCGTCAGGTCCACAACCTCTACGGCACCCTGATGGCCCGCGCCGCCCACGAGGGAATCCGGCGGCTGCGCCCCCAATCCCGTCCCTTCGTGCTCACCCGCTCGGGATATGCCGGGGTTCAGCGTCACGCTTTATTGTGGACCGGGGACAACTCTTCCTGGTGGGAACATTTGGCCATGGCCCTACCGCAGCTGCAAAACCTCGGTCTTTCCGGGGCGGCCTGGGCGGGAGTGGATATCGGCGGTTTCTACGACGACTGCAACGGCGAGCTACTGGCGCGTTTCACCGAATTCGGCGTGTTTCAGCCCTTTTGCCGCAATCATTCCGCCAAGGGAACGATTCCCCAGGAACCTTGGGCATTCGGGGAACCCTGCCAGTCGGTTTGCCGCAAGATGATCCAGCTCCGAATGCGGTTGATCCCCTATCTTTATACCCTTTTTGAGGAATGTCACCGGACCGGCGCCCCGATCCTGCGCCCCTTGCTCTTCGAATATCCGGACGACCCGACGAGCGATGCCATGGACGACCAATTCCTCCTCGGCAGCGCCTTGCTCGTCGCCCCCGTCACCCGCCCCGGGGTGGAATACCGCTACGTCTATCTGCCTGCGGGCACCTGGTTTCACTACTGGACCGGCGAACGCTTCGACGGTCCGGCCCATATACTCGCCCATGCCCCCCTGGGGCAGCCGGCGCTTTATGTCAAGGCCAACACACCGCTGCCCCTGGGGCCGTCGATGAGCCATACCGGTGAGCGGCCCATCGATCCGCTCACTTTGCTGATCTATCCGGCGGAAGGACGAGGCGAGTTCGCTCTTTATGAGGATGCGGGGGACGGTTTCGGTTACCGGAAGGGAGCGTATGCCCGTCGCTCGATCTCCTGCGAGACCGGCGACGGGGTAACCATTCGCCTGGGAGCGCGCGAAGGGACTTTCGTGCCCGAAAGACGTGAGATTCGCTTGGAACTGCCGGGAATGCCAAGCATCGGCGGTGTCAAAATAAACGGCGAGACGTTCGACCGCTACCGAAGTGATGGCGATCGACTCGTTCTCCGGTTATCCGAACAAGCAGGTGCCGCCACCGTCGAAGTGTGCTTCGGATCTGCTGGATGAGGAGCGCGGCATGGTTCGAATCGTTCGGCACGGTCCAGAGTTCGTGTCCCGAGTCTTACGATAATCCTTCTTGCTGTCGATCTGCCCCGTTTATCAATTCGCGCATGTGCTGAGTCAGGGCATCGACGATCCTTTCCGCGGCGTTATCCCCGCGGCCTTGTTGGGCGAGTCGGCGTGGATCGAGTACTTCGCCGAAGTGTATCGTCAGGGGGTGCAGGCGCGGGAGGTTTCGATCCGGCGGCCACGCTTCGTGGCTGCCGCGAATAGAGGCGACCATCACCGGGACGGGATAGCGTTCCAGCAGCATACCGATGCCCGGGCGGAACGGCTGCAGCTGACCACTCGGCGAGCGCTGGCCTTCGGGAAACAAGATCAGGCCGCGGTCGCGCGCGAGTACGGCGGCGGCGAGCGCCAGGCTGGCGCGTACGCCCTGTTTCGGATCGATGGGAATGATTTGCGCGACACGACTGCCGAAACGGGTCAAAGGATTGGTAAACGCCACCCCTGTCCAGCCGCCCCAATACAAAGCGTGTAAACGGGACCACGGCAATGCCGCCGCCACGGCGAAAGGATCCAGATAGCTGGCGTGGTTGCAGATCAGCACCAGCGGTCCTGATTCGGGCAGTCGTTGTCGATCGAACACCTGCAGCCGGAAGAGACCGTGCATGAGCCATCGGATGAGTGCATGCAAACCGATGGCCAGAGGGCGCAAGAGAAGGCCGCGTGGACGGAGCCAGCGACGGTGTGCCGCGTCGAGGGCTCGTTCAGGGGCTGCGAGCGGGTCGACCAACTGCTCGCGCCGGCCGGCGGCGTTCAACACTTCCCGCAGGAGATCGCGTACCGTCTCGATGCGGCCGATGGCTTCGTCATCCAGTTCGATCCCGGTGCGTTGGCCGATTTCCATGGTCAAGTTGAGCCATTCCAGCGAATCCACCCCCAACTCCAGCTGCAGGCGGGTATCGGGGGTGAGCCCCTGTTTGGGATAGCGTTCCGCCAACCATTGCCAGGTAGCGCGCGCAGCGGGCAGTTCGAGCAGATTGCGATCCTCGGCGGCCATTTCCTCGAGGGCGAGGGGGGCGGTTTCTGGCGGTTCGACGCCCGCCGCGCGCGCCTCTTGGAAGCGCTGCACGAGTTCGTCCCGCTTGATCTTTCCGAGTCGGGTGCGAGGCAGCGGTTTCCGCGTCAGCACGATATCGACGAGTCGCTGATAGGAGGGCCGTTTGGCGGCGATTTCGCCGATCGCCTCCCGAACTCGATGCTCCGGTTCGTCGGCGTTCGCCTTGGCGGGTAGCACGAGCGCCGCCAAACGGCCCTCGTGCTGGAGGATACCGATCTCCTCGACGGCTGGATGGGCCGCGTAGCGGGCTTCCAGATCGTCGGGCTGAATGTTCTCGCCCCCTTCGGTGACGATCAGCGTCGACAGTCGGCCGGTGATGTGCAGATAGCCGTCCTCGTCCAGCCAGCCCAGATCGCCGGTGCGAAACCAGCCGTCGGGGCTGAACGCTTCGCGGGTTTCCTCCGGCCGATTGCGATAGCCCGTGAATACATTCGGTCCGCGGACCTGGATTTCGCCTTCGTTGCCGGTGATCGCCTTGGCCGCGGCGGCCTTCCGATCGATGCGCAGCTCTATTCCCGGCACGGGTTGGCCGACGGCGCCGGGCCGAGTCCGGTTCGGCGGGGCGATGGTGAGTATTGGCGCGGTCTCGGTCAAACCGTAGCCGACCGCCACCTGCCATCCCAGGGATTCCAGGTTCCAGGCCAAATCCGGGTCGAGCGCGGCGCCGCCGGAAGCCAATACTCGCAGTTGGGTTCCCATTTGGCGGTGAAGGGGATACAGCAATTTTTTTCCGAGCCGCAGGCCGAAGTTTCGCCGAATGGTTCGGCTGAGCCGCAACAGTCCCTGAAAAGTCGCGCTGGCGATCCGGCCGGTGCCCGCGGCGCGGGCGGCGATGCCTTCGAACATGGCGGCATAGAGCCGCGGTACGCCGATGACGACGGTGACTTCGCCCTCGCGTATCGCGCGGACCAGCTGGGGACCGGTCAGCGCATAAGGCAGAATCAGGGTCAGGTTCAGCGAAATAGGCGTCAGCAAACCCACCACAAAGGGGTAGACATGATGCAGGGGCAGGGGCAGCAACACGCGGTCGTTCGCCAGCGCTATTCCGGCTTGGGCCAAAACGTCCAATTGGAATTCCAGATTGCGATGGCTGAGCGGCACCCCTTTGGGGAGACCGGTGGTGCCTGAGGTATAGAACAGCGCCGCCGGGTCGTCGGCGTGGTTTTCGGGCAGAGCGACTGCACCGCCGGCGAGCGCGCGCCAACTATTTCGATCCTCTGCGCCGGCATCCAGCAATACGATCCGGGCCTCCGGCGCGGCCGCGCCCACGCGTTCCCGATGCTCGGCGGTCGTGAATACCCAGCGCGCGCCGCTGTCCTTCAGCAGGTACCTCAGCGTATCGTCGGCGAGTTGGGTGTCCAGAGGCGTGACCACGCCGCCGGCGCGCAAGACGGCGAATGCGGCGACGATCCACTCCGGGCGGGTGGTGCCGAGCAACGCCACGGCTTCGCCCGGTTCGATACGTTCACGCAATCCGCGGGCGAGTGCCTGTATTTGCTCACCAACACGGCGATACGACCATTTTTCCGTCTCTGCCGCGGTGAATACCTGAACCAGCGCTTGATCGCCTCGCCTCTCAAGCGTATCGATCAGTGTATCGAACTTGGCGCGTGTCATATCCGACGGCTCCCCACATCACACCTTGGACGATCGGCGGGGGTGAAGGGAAAGAAAAAACTGTCCGGCGGTTGTCGCTTTTCCATTGATCGCCATATTAGCGACTATACCGCAAGGGACAATGAAATTTCGCAATTCAATCCAATCGATGCTTTCCGGTGGCATGGGTTTCCCACAGCAAACCGCTCCACTTCAGGGGTTGCACGAGTATGAGGGGGAGCACTGAAAAAGACAGACTCAACAACCATCCCTCCCTGCCCGGGGCATGCACCGACAGGATCTTGGCGAGGACGGGAACATAGGTGGCGGCGAGCAGTAGACCGATTCCGACCGCGATGGAAACCCACACAAAGCGGTTGCAAGTCACTTCGTTGAGAAAGGTGGGGGAGTCGGGACTGCGCATATTGAAGATATGCCATAACCGAGCGAAGCCGAAACAGAGAAAGCCGATGGTGACCGCCTGGCCTGCTTCGTAATGCAACATTTCAAGGGCGACGGCGAAGGCGCCCAGCACCGCAACCGCGATGAATGCCCCATAGCCGATAATGGCGACCCAATGACGGCGCAGCAATATGGGTTCGCCGGGGTCGCGCGGCGGTTTTCGCATGACGTCGATTTCGCCGGGACTCAGGCCTAGGGCGAGGGCCGGCAGAACGTCGCAGACGAAATTGATGTAGAGAATCTGCAGCGGCAGCATGGGAAGCGGCGCGGCGGCAAGCCCCGCGGCGGAGATGGCCATCACTTCTCCAAGGTTGCCCGACAGTAAATAGACGATGAAGCGGCGAATGTTCTGGAAAATGGTGCGACCGTGCTCGATGGCCGCGACGATGGTGGCGAAGGCGTCGTCTTTCAGCACCATGTCGGCGGCTTCGCGTGCCACTTCGGTGCCGCGCTTGCCCATGGCGATGCCGATATCCGCTTTCTTGAGTCCGGGAGCGTCGTTGACCCCGTCGCCGGTCATGGCCACCACCCAGCCGGTGTCCTGATAAAGACGGATGAGATCCAGTTTTTGCTCCGGACTGATGCGGGCGAATACCGAGCGTTTCAGGAGGGCATCGCGTTCGTCATCCACGAGCGAATCCAGGTTCTTGAGCTGAGCGGCTTCCACGGGCGCGTTTTTATCGCCGGCCAAACCGATTTCCGTGGCGATGGCGCGGGCGGTGGCGGCATGGTCCCCCGTGCCCATCACGACGCGGACACCCGCGGCCTGGCATTGGGAGATGGTGCTTTGGATTCCGGCGCGAGGCGGGTCGTAGAGACCGGCCAAGCCCAGTAGAGTGAGATCTTGGTAAGGCTCCGTCTGTTCGTCATCGACCGATTTTTGCGCCAGGGTTAAGATGCGCAGTCCTTCCGAAGCCAGCGTGTCACTGCGTTCATGCCAGCGCTCGCGGGCGCTGTCGTCGAGTTCCATTTCTCCCTCCGGCGTCAGTACCCGGGAACAGAGATCGATGACCGCCTCCGGCGCGCCTTTCACGGCCACTCGGTAGCCGCCGTCTTGGTGATGAAAGGTCGCCATCATCTTGATATCGGGATCGAAGCTTACCTCGCGCGCTTCGGGGGACTTCTCGAGCAGGTCTTCCCGGGTAATGTTTGCCTTGGCCGCCGCTTCCAGCAGGGCGACTTCGGTGGGGTCGCCCACCGGGGGATCTTCTTCCACGCTGGCGTTGTTGCACAAAGCCCCGATTTCCAATGCCGCTTGCAGTTCGGGCGTATGGGCGGGAGTAAGCCGCTTGCCGTCGAGGACGAATCCGGTGCCGTGGTTGTCCTCGACAGTCAACGTTCCGCGTGCCAATGCGAGATGGGCGACGGTCATATGGTTTTCGGTCAGGGTGCCGGTCTTGTCGGTAAAAATGAGATTCGCCGCGCCCAGGGTCTCCACGGCGGAGAGCCGCTTTACCACGGCATTGCGCCGCGCCATCCGTCGCATTCCCTGAGCCAAAGCCAGGGTGGCTACCACTGGCAGTCCTTCGGGCACGGCGGCGATGGCCAGGGCGAGGGCCGTTTCCAACATAACCAGCGGATTTTTATGCGCGATAAAACCGACGCCCATCACCGCCATCGCGATGACCAGGGTCAGCCAGATGAGTCCCCGACCCAGCGTATCCAGCCGCTTTTCCAGCGGGGTGACCGCCTGCTCGGCTTCCTCCACCAAGCGGGAGATATGCCCCAATTCCGTTTCCATGCCCGTGGCCACCGCCACGCCGCTCCCGGAACCCTGGGTTACGGCGGTGCCTTTGTAGGCCATATTGTTTCTTTCGCCCAGAGGAATCTCTCGTTCAGGCAGTGGGTCCATCTGCTTGTCGGTGGCGACGGATTCGCCGGTCAAGGCGGCTTCGTCGCATTGCAGCTCATTGGCCTCGAGTAGGCGCAGATCGGCGGCGACCATGTCTCCCGCTTCCAACAGCACGATATCGCCGGGTACCAGGGCGTCGGCCTCGATTTCCTGGATTCTCCCGCCGCGCCGTACCCGGGCCGTCATTTTGCCCATGCGCTGCAGGGCTTCCATGGCCCGGGTGGCTCGGAGCTCCATGCCGAATCCGATCAGCGTGTTGATGAGCACCGTCACCCCGATGGCTACCGCCTCGACGTTGTGACCGAAAACAGCCGCTGCGGCCGAAGCGCTTAAAAGCAACAGGACGACGATGCTCTTGAGCTGGTCGATAAGAATGCGCCAGGTCGGACGCACGGCGGTCTTGCGAAGACGGTTTGGACCGTAATGGCGGCGTCGACGGCGAGTTTCGGCAGGGGACAGCCCGGAATCTGCAGAGGTTTTCTGCTGTTCAAGGACTTCCTCGACTGACTGTTGATAGGGTTCAGTCATGTATCTGCGATAGCCTCGCGGTGATTTCGATTCACGCTATTCTGGTTTGCTGGAAGGAAGGCTATATTGACGCCGGTTTGTTTGAATGTCCACTCGGTTCCCATTGTTGACAATACCAGCGGTAACTCGATATTTTTCATGACTCACAAAAAACCCGCTATGAAAAAGCGGGTTGTATGTCTCTATTAAAGAGATCTGCGCCCTGATTTTATGGCATGTATAAATTGCTAGAATCTACGCGTATATTTAGACAAACGAAGTTTTAACCTCCCATTCGTTTGCGAAGTTCATCAATTTTCTTATGATGTTGTTCCCGAAAAGCGTCGCGCTCTTCCCTGGTTTTCATGCCGTCCAACTTTAACAAGTATTCGCAGCGCTCCTGCTCAGTCATAAATTGAGCGCCATAAATATGGGAATAGACGGGGATATAATCTTCGTCTTTCTTTTCCCCTTTAGTCAGTTCTTCAACCGGTTGAGAAAACACCTCCTCTTGCTGCATTGCTTCGGTTTTCATCTCCTGGGCGACTAGCGTGGAAGGTGAAACCAATACGAGAAAGACTGCTGTCAGAAAACTATATAATGTAGCTTTTAGCATAACGTCTCTCCTGTGTGGATGTATTTTTAGAATGACATCGTTACCCGCTGAATGCAAGATGATTTTTTTATTGCAAGATTTTTCTTATGAAGTGAATATTTAAAATTGAAAAATATCAATTTATTTCTTCCATATTTTTGAATTAAGTTGCTTGAAATTGATAAATAACAAAGCGTTTTATTGAGGGTTGAAGGAGGTTTTTCAGACCCAATTTTTTGTTTTTTGCAAAGAGTATTGATGTTTTTCATATCTTCGCCGCTTGGGACAGGCGGGCGGGTTTTTGCTTTGGTTTCGATTTACTATGTCCTGCCAGTGATTTATTGAGTCTCTTCTTTGGAGATTTGGTCGAGATCTCGGCCTGTTTTGACCGAAGCGGGCTCGGTGCTTGTAGGACGCCGCCTCGCATCGGCGTGTTCATCGTTCATCTTGATAATAAGCCAACGGGGTTTCTTTCCACCTTCGAGAAGCTTCAGCGCGTATCCGCCCTGAAGCTTCTCGCCTTCCAGCCAGACCTCGATCAGCCCGTTGTCTAAGGCTTTTTCCATGCTCTGATCGTGTGGGTCCCGGTTGGCTTTCAGGTTGCGATAGCTTCCGGTATTCCAGACCAGCACCGTGCCTGCGCCGTACTCGCCATCGGGAATAACCCCTTCGAAATCGATGTATTCCAGCGGATGATCTTCGGTTTGGATGGCGAGACGCTTTTCCCGAGGATCGGTGGAAAGACCCTTGGGGATCGCCCAAGAAACCAGGAGGCCGCCGAATTCTAAGCGGAAATCGTAGTGTAAACTGGAAGCGTCGTGCTTCTGGATGACGAAGCGGCGTTTCCCCTCCTGCGGTTGAATCATGCGTCCCGCCGGTTCCTTGGTTTTGCGGAAATCGCGCTTGCTTCGATACGTTTGGAGCTTGTCTTTCATGGCAGCGGTTGGGTGGAAGGTATGCCTGAAGGAGCGATCGCCTGAAAAAATTTAAAACCTGTTGGAAAAGGAGATCATTGATATTTTTCAATTCTTAGGTAAAGTACGAACAATGCAAGGGATCGAGGAAGCTGACGCATGGTTGGTAGCAGATGCCGTAAGCTGTGCCCGGTTGGTCTCTGAGACACGGCTTTCCCGGCTTCTCCTCACCTGAATGCGACGCGATGAGAAAAGAGGGATAGACCAGTGACGACATGCGCGCCACAACCCATCATCACGCCGAAAGGCAATGACCCCGTCGCCCACCAATCGGTCGGCTCTCCCGGTTTTAAAGGCCGAGAACGACCCTTAGCAGAGAGTCAAAAATAAGCCCATGGCTCAAAAGGAAAGAAAGCGTCGTTCGCTTGCTTCTGAATCTTCCCCATATGATGACGTCGACAAGAGGGATCTGGCGATGCTGCTGATGGATAAGTTGCTCGACTGTCAACCGGCGCCGGTAGTGGTCTTCGATCGGGAGGGGCACATTGTCCGGTTCAACAAGGCTTGTGAATCGGCAACGGGTTACGATTTTGGCGAGATGCGGGGTAGCCGAGTTTGGCTCGAGCTGATCCCACTCGAGGAACGGGAAGAGGTAACGGCGGTATTCGATGCCTTGCTAGCGGGAAAAGCGCCGCTCCGGCATGAAAATCATTGGCTTCACAAGGACGGCTCGAAGCGTCTGTTTAGCTGGAACAATACGGTGCTCAAGGATGCCTCGGGCGAGGTGAAATATATCATCGGCAGCGGCGTCGACATCACGGAACAGCGGAAAGCCGAACTGGATGCCCGCCGCCATCTGGAAGAGGCCTCGAGATTGCAGCGCCTGCAAACGGTCAGCGAACTGGCCAACCTATTCGCCCATGAAATCAATCAACCCTTGGGCACCATTGCCATGTTCGCCGAGGCTAGCCGTAAACTGCTCGACCATCGAGATTTAGATAAAGACAGGTTGGATGAAAATCTGCGCCAGATTGCCCAGCAAACCATGCGCGCGGGTGAGATCATCCGTCGCATGCGCAGGTTCGTGAACGGCAAAAAGATCGAAGCGGCGCCGTTGGCATTGAATCCGTTGCTGGAAAGCACTTGTTCCTTGATCAGACCGAAAGCGATGAGCTTGGGCATCCGTTTGAGCTTGGACCTTGACGATGAATTGCCAGAGGTCCTGGGGGTGGATATCTATCTCGAGCAGATCGCGCTCAATTTGCTGCGCAACGCCATCGAAGCCATCTATGAGGCGGGCATGGAGAACGGTCGTATCCGCATCCAAACGCGGCGCTGTGGGAATATGGCCCGGATCACGTTTTATGACAGTGGCCCGGGTGTCGGCACCGAGGTCGCCGAGCATTTATTCGAGCCCTTCTACAGCACCAAAAGTGAGGGCTTGGGCGTGGGCTTGAGCATTAGCCGCAGTTTGATCGAAGCCTCCGGCGGCAGCTTGTGGGCGGAATTCGGCTCTGACAAGGGGATTTTCCATTTAGAGGTACCGTTCGCGTCATGAGACCCATCGTATACATTGTCGACGACGATGCCGACTTGCGCAGCGCCCTCCGTCAATTGCTGGAATCGGTCGGCTTTCAGGTGAAAACCTATCCGGACGGTTCTTCCTTCCTAAAGGCATGCGGAGAAGGCTGTGCCGGATGCGTGGTGCTGGATATGGCCATGCCCGATATGAATGGCTACGAAGTGCAAGCGGCGCTCCAGAAACACGGCATGCGACTGCCGATTATCTTTCTGACCGGTTTCGGCGATATTCCCATGGCGGTCAAGTCCATCCAGGCCGGGGCGGTGGATTTCCTCGAGAAACCGGTGGATACCGCCGAGTTGCTTGAGCGGGTGCGGCAGGCCTTGGCGATCGACGAGGAGCGTCGCCAGACCGAAGCCCGCGCTTGCGATATCCGTCAGCGTTATGCCCGATTAAGCCCCAGAGAATGCGAAGTCATGGATCTGGTGCTCTCCGGCTTGTCGAACAAGGAAATCGCCCGTAAACTGGATCTCAGTCCCCGCACCGTGGAGGTCCACCGCACCCACGTGATGCATAAAATGGGCGCCGCCAATCTGGCCGAATTGGTGAGCATGGCCGCCCACTGCACCTCCTAATGCGCATGGTCTCGTGTAGGTGTATTCCTACGTGATTATGCTTAGTGTCCGCCCTAATTTTCTTTTTGATTCAAAATATTAGACTTGGTCTTCAGGATAGGTCGAATCCCGATCAATAACCCAAAGGAGGCCAAGATGCAACACCGCTGCTTTACTCGACTCAAGAACGCCTTGCCGGTGGAACTTTATCACGGCGATACGCATCTTGGGCGTTTCGCTACCCGCGATATTAGCCTCGATGGCATGTTTGTAGAAACGGGCGATCTGGATTTCTTCAAGAACGATGTCATCCAGGTAGACCTGATGTTATTTGGCGAGCGTTACCTCATGCGAGGCTTGGTGGTTCGCCGAGAGACCCACGGCATCGGCCTCGTATTGATAGACGTGAATCCCCGATACTATAAGGCGGTCACCCATATTCTCTCCGAAGATGGTCCGGGCGGAAGGGTTGAAGCCGGGCCCCCCGCCTGCGATCAAAAGTATGCTATGGGAAGAGCGGGGTGAATCTGCTCAACGGCTAATAAGGCCATCTATATAACCAACAGCGCAAGAGGAGGGGGGATGCCGAAACCACTGACTGAGAATCACCGCGACCTTGGGCATCCGGCTTATGGGCTTCCGGAAAGAGAGAAGAGCGACGACTTACGGTCGGCTTTTAGGTCTCCCATGGCGCCGAATGAAGGCAAGCGGAAAAGCTTTTCGGCCAAGGATGTCATTTATCACGAAAGCGAGCAGATAGATAGGGTTTACCTGATTCGTAGCGGCCTGGTCAAGCAGCTCAATTATCTTCCCAACGGCCGTGCTCGGATCGTGCGATTGCATCCCTCGGGGCACTGGCTGGGACTGGAGGGGTTGCTGGGGCAATCCTATCGGCATACCACCATTGCCGTCGACAAGGTGGAAGCCGAGTATTTTTCGATCCTTAGCCTGCGCCGACTTTTCCGTGACGATCCCGATACATTCAGTCAGCTGCTTTGCCAATGGCACCAGGATTTGGCTCAAGCCGATCGTTGGATCGCGGGGTTTTCCACCGGTGGCATCAAGGCCCGGCTAGCGCGCCTACTGGAATATCTCGCCGAGCTTGAATACGGTCAAAGCGCAGATAAGGTCTCACTGCTTTCGGTGCACGATATGGCCGAAATACTCGGAGTGACGTCGGAAAGCGTCAGCCGGATACTGGCGGGATTCAAGCGTTGCGACTTGCTGCAAAAGCAAGTCAGTCCCATTTATCAGCTTGATATCCAAATGCTGCATCAAGAGGCGCGAAAATAGCGTCCCCTTGTGCCGCGTCTCGATCCGGGATCGTGAAAAGGAGCGCTATGGTGTCCCTAATCGCGATCCGGATCAATGCTTGGGCCACAGGTCCCGAACTTCTGCGGGCAGCGCATGGCGCACGTCCGCTATTTCACCTTCACTGATGCGGTGATCGAGCATCATAAAGACGCTTCGTACGGCTTCCTCGGCGCTCAACTCGCCTTTCAGTCTGGGCATGGGTTGCAAGCCTTCGAGAAAAGCATCGAGGGACCGCTGTTTTTTGGGCGTTGCGCTCGGTTTCCACCCTTCGTAATAAAAACCGCGGATAAGCATGGGCAATTCGGCACCGAGTTGGACCGCTTCATCGGCGGGCAAGCGATCGCGCAATGCGTGGAGCACAACGCGTAGCACGGCATAAGCTTGGGATTCATTTTCCAGGGAGGCGACAAGCTTCAGCTCCTGGAGCCAACGGTGGGTGGTCTGGAGGGTTGAATCAAATGTCCGGATATGGGTGTCTGGCGTCGTCATGGGAATTATCCTCGTCGCTGTTTAGAGGGACTTAAATATGCGTTATCTGCTTTGATTCTCAACCTAAAAGGCGGAGAGGGTGTCAGGAGGTATTTTCAGAAAAACTGTTTACAAACCAATCGCGGGCGAGTCTCGCCACTTCCTCCAGTTTGCCCGGTTCCTCGAAAAGATGGGTCGCTCCGGGGACAATATCCAACTCGTGGGGGGCGATGAGACGGTTGGCGGCTTGTTTATTCATTTCAATGACCGCCGGGTCATTGCCTCCGACGATCAGCAAGGTCGGGCATCGGACCAAGGGAAGGGCCTCGGGGGCCAGATCGGGACGTCCCCCCCTCGATACCACGGCTTTTACTTTTTCCGGCCGGGCGGCCGCCGTATTCAGCGCCGCCGCCGCGCCGGTACTGGCACCGAACAGTCCCACCGGGAGATCCCCTAGGACCGGCTGTTTCAATAACCAATCGACGGCGTCGACCATTCGTTGACTCAGCAAGCCGATATCGAAGCGAAGCGCCCGGGTGCGTTGATCGATGACCTCTTCAGCGTCGGTCAAAAGGTCAAATAAGAGGGTTGCCAATCCCGCTTCGTTGAGTACACTGGCAACATAACGGTTACGCGCGCTGAAACGGCTGCTGCCACTGCCGTGGGCGAAAGCCACCACGCCCTTCGCGTGTTCGGGAACGGCCAGATTCCCTGCCAATTCGGTCTCGCCGGCCTGAACATATAATTCATGGGATTCGATAGTATTGGGGTGGGTCATGGTGCCCTCCTATTCCGAAGCTTTCGGGGTTCGGCTCTCCACACGGGAGAATGTCAACGGCATTTCAAAGCTGAAATTCACGCACATCGCCCGGGTTGAGCCGATGAATTTTGGTCCGGATGCCGATCTTGATCGGATGCTCGGAAGAGGGTTCGGTACTGATCCGAATACAGACCGGTGTCACGTATAACTTCAATACGTGCTGCCGATAGCGGATATTCAGGGTGAGGCTTTGCAGTCCCTCCGGCAGGCAGGGGTTCAACCACAACCTATCGCCGCGGGTTTCGATGCCGGTGAAGCAGCGCTGAATCAGATCCACCGTGCCCGCCATGGCCCCGGTATGAATGCCTTCGGCGGTGGTGCCGCCCTGGATGTCCGAGACATCGCTTTTTAGCGCCTCCAAAAACAGCGGCCAGCCGCCCGGGCGGTTGGAACGGGCCAGCACCCAGGAATGGACCACTCGGCTCAGGGTGGAACCGTGGGAAGTGCGTTGGATGTAATAGTCGATGTTGCGAGGAATGATCTCGGGTTCGAACGGATAGTCGAGATGGGCGAACAATTCGCCGAGTTCCTCGGAAGAAAACAAATAGAACAACATCAATACATCGGCCTGTTTGGAGACCTTGTACCGGTTGGGCGAGTCGCCCTCCGCCTCGAGAATCCGGTCCAGACGCTGGATATCGTCGTATTTCTCACGATAACCTTCCCAATCGAATTCCTCCAGTTTCTCGTAGCCTTCGAATTGGCTGATGATGTCATCGTCGTGGAAGGGGATATGCATCCTGCGGCTGACCTCCTCCCAATGGGAAAACTCTTCCGGGGACAATTCCAGCTGCCGGCACAGTTCAATGAAGCGCTGGCTCGGCAGCACATCGCGCAGTTCGAGGGCGCGCAATATCACCCAGACCGCCATGAGATTGGTATAGGCGTTGTTATTCAGACCCGGTTGTTCGGCATCCGGGTAGGCGTCGTGGTATTCGTCCGGCCCCATCACCCGAAGAATCTCATAGCGTTCTAGCGCATTGTTATAGGTCGCGATGCTGGCCCAAAAACGGGCGATCTCCAGGATCATTTCTGCGCCGTAAAAGGAGAGAAATTCCAGATCGCGAGTGACCTGATAATACTGCCAGACGTTGTAGGCGACGGCGGCGTTGATATGGCGTTGCAGGTGGGAATTGTCCGGTATCCAGTTGCCCGATTGCGGGTTCAAGTGCAGGCGTTGGCTTTCCTCGCGTCCGTTGCTGCCGCTTTGCCAGGGATACATGGCGCCGCGATGACCGGCGTCGCGCGCCGCCCGGCGGGCTTCGTTCAGACGGCGATAGCGGTAGCGCAGAAGGGCGCGGGTAATCTCCGGCATGCGCAGATTGAAGAGGGGAAAGACGAACAGTTCGTCCCAAAAAATGTGGCCTCGGTAGGCTTCGCCGTGGAGGCCTCGTGCCGGCACCCCCACGTCGAGGTCCATGATATGGGGAGAGGTGGTCTGAATGAGATGCAGGATATGTAGCCGGAGGATGCGTTCGGTGTGTTTTTCCTCCGCCGGGTCGTCGTGCTCGATATCCAGATCGAAGCGTCGCCACAATTGTTTCCAGAGCAGAATATGGCGGGCGGCCAGCGCGGCAAAGCGCGGCGCCTCGGCGACGGCTTTGCGTGCCTCGAGCCCCGCTTCGCTGATGGCGCGATCGCGGGAGGTGTAAAGGGAGACGGTTTTTTCGATTTGCAGAGTCTGTTGGGAATCGACTTCGACGGCATAGCGATGGGCGATGTAACATTCCGCCTGTTCCGTCTTGAGGGCGGGCTCGATGGGGTTGTCGCCCAGCCAAAAACGGGTGGTGGCCGCCTGGGCGATGCGGATATGGGACTGGTGGGTCTCCATTTCCAACGCCATGGTTGTGTCGGAAAGAGTTTCCGCGGCGAGGAAGGAGAGGTGGTGATTGTTGAGATCCTGGTAGCGCGCCACGCCGCCGTTCTCGACGCAGCCGTCCAGTGCGCTGCACACCTCGATCGTCCCACTCCAATCCTCGGCGTGGATCGTCGTTTCCAACGCGGCCAGGTGGCGATATTCAATGGAAATCAAGCGCCTCTGCTCAATGCGTGTATGCCGTCCTTCGGGGTCGCGGAAACGAATCGTCCGCTTCAAAATCGCTTGTTTCAGATCCAACTCCTGATAATAGGAGAGGATATCGACCGAATCGATATCGAACCAGTCGCCGTCTTCGATCCGGAAGGTGAGGGGTAGCCAATTGGGGGCATTGACCAGGCTTTCGTTTTCCACCGTTTCGCCTGCGATTTCGGTGCGCAGCCGATTGTAACAGCCCGCGATATAGGTGCCCGGGTAATGGAAATTGCTTGCCGCCGACTCCGGTGCCGCGCCGCGGGTGGCGAAGTAGCCGTTGCCGACCGTGCACAGCGCCTCGCGGATGCCCTCTTGGGCGGGCTCGAAGGATTCGTAGACGAGTTTCCAGCCGCTCATTATTTTCGCCTTTCGAGTTTGTCGCTCATTCGATTGAGAAATCGTTCCACCGCTTCGGGATTGTCGAGGCGATAGGCCGCTCGGGTGGACTGGTCTCGTTCCGCCACCAGAATTCCGACGCCTTCCGCTTCGATTTCGCGGAAGGCGTCCTCGTCGGTGACGTCGTCGCCGATATAGACGGGCATGAATTTTTTCGAATCCAAGTTCAGGGTTTGCATCAACCAGCGCAGCGCTTTTCCCTTGTTCCAATCGATATCCGGTTGCAGTTCCCGGATTTTCTTTCCCGTCGACAGGCGTAAATCGGGATGTTCGGCGTGGATTTGCTCGACCAGGCGCATGACGCTGGGGACGTCGTCCTTCCCTACCTGGCGATAATGGATGGCGATGGAGAATCGCTTGCGCTCCACGAGACAACCGGGAACGGACGCCAACGCCTTCTTAAGGGATTTCTCCGCCGCATCGAGGGAAGGCAGAAATTCGCCGCCCTGCTGATGGGAAGTGCGCCGGCCTCCAGGACCGGCAATGTCGAAGCCGTGGCTGCCCGCATACCAGAGGGATTCAATGCCGACCCGTTCCCTGACATCGCTGAGATCCCGCCCGCTGATGACGGCGACTTGGCATCGTTCGGCGAGTCGCTTGAGGGTGGCTCGCATGGAATCGTTGAGGACGGCGTCATCGGGGTGGGGGACGATCGGGGTCAACGTGCCGTCGTAATCGAGAAAAAACATCGGCGCCCGATCGTCACGGAGGATCTCCTCCATGCAATCGAACGCCGATGGCAGGCTGCTAACAGCGATCTTTTCCTCGGAAGCTTTTGGCGCATTGGATGCGACCTGCAGTTCGGCCAGATCATCGACCATCACATCCGCGCCGTGGTCGTACAAAGCCTTGCTCCGATCGCCCCGGTTCACGCCGACGACGCATCCGAAACCGGCGGCGTATCCCGCTTGCACGCCCGCTTCGGCGTCTTCTATTGCGACCGTGCGTTGGGGATCGGTGCCTAGCCTGCGGCAGGCTTCCCGGAACATATCCGGCGCGGGTTTGCCCGAAAGGCCCATCCGCTCAAGATCGGTGCCGTCGACCCGGGCGTCGAAGAGATCGGCGATCCCGGCGGCTTCCAGCACCGCCCGGCAGTTTCGGCTCGAAGACACCACCGCCGTTTTCATTCCGGCGCGGCGCACGGCGCGGATGAACGCAAGGCTCGATTCGTAGACTTCGACGCCGTCGGTGCGAAGCATTTCCCGAAACAGCCGATTCTTGCGGTTGCCCAGTCCGCAGATGGTTTCCTGGTCGGAGCTATCCTCGGGGTCTCCGTAAGGTATGTCGATACCGCGAGATTCGAGGAAGCTGCGAACCCCCTCGTAACGGGGCTTGCCGTCCACGTAGGGGCGGTAGTCGGTTTCGATATCGAAGGGTTTGAACGATGGAGTTCGGCTTGCCAGATAGTCATCGAACATAGTCTTCCACGCCTTGGCGTGAACCTTGGCGGTCCGGGTGACGACGCCGTCGAGATCGAATACGACGGCGTCGAAGCAGTCCGGTGAAAACGACTTGTCGATGAATTCGCGCATGCCGGAAAGTTTTGGACGTATTTATCCCTTGACCACATGCTCGAACATACTCGTCAAACGAGCCGATGACATTGAGAAAAATCAAACAATAAGACGAGAACGATCACCCGCTATATTTTATTTTTACTTGAAGTGCGCAACATACATGGCCGCTGAAAAGTTTTCCTGACTCTGGAGTCATGTCGGTGCGTTTGACAAATTTTAATTTCCAACGGCCGACCTTATGGTAATTGTGTTCAATGGATTTAGGGGCGGTTTCCGGTCCGAAGCGCATTGACGCTTATTTTTCTATCGTCGAAGAGGTGCGATTATGAATATTAGTATCAACTTAACTCACGTGGAACCCATTCTGGCTTTGGTCGCAGGGATTTTGATTTTGGTTATGCCGCGTGCGCTCAATTTTATCGTGGCTATTTATCTGATTCTTATCGGAATATTGGGATTGGTTTCTTAAATTGAAGGCTGTCGGTGTAATAGGGAGAGAAACATGAAAAATCTACTTTTAATGATGTTGGCCTGTATCGGGATGATAATGGGTTGTGCAAGTGCTGCGAAAGAAAAAGAAATATATTCCGATACCTGGATAAAATCCAAGATTGTGACTTCTTATGCCTTGAACGAGCATTTGAATCCATTTCCGATACAGGTGGAGGTAAACGATCGGACCGTTACTTTAACCGGTACGGTGGAGAACGATGTCGAGCGGGAGCTGGCGGAATTGATCGCCGAGGGGGTTGAAGGGGTCAAAGAAGTGAATAATCAATTGAAAATCGATCGAGAATTCCAACCCGCGGAGGAAGAGGGATCATTCAAACGCTATGTGGAGGACGCGACCATTACCGCCAAGGTAAAATCCAGGCTGCTCATGAATAAGCACACCCAGGGTCTGGCCATCAATGTGACCACTAAAAATGGCGTCGTCATCCTTGAAGGACAAGTGGGTGCTGAAATAGAAGCCGAAATGGCCCGTCAAATCGCCCTGAATACCAAGGGTGTGGTGGAGGTGGAAAACCATCTCAAGGTCGTCGAAGAAACGATGTCCTATTAGCGATTGCGTTCAGCGGCAGGAAGCATCAGGACGATTCCTCCTGATGCTTGCCGGCAAACTGACGACGCTTTTCGGCCCATTCGATCAATCGGTGCGTAATTTTTTGATTGAGCGAATTTTCGGGGAAGTTTCCCGCCTCGTCGCGTATGCCCGCTTCGAGTCCGGTGAGTATTTCCATACAGTCGTCGATATGGTTCACGGAATAAATTTGGAACTGGCCGTCGGCGACGGCGTCGATGACCGGTTGGCGCAGCATGAGATGTTTGACGTTGGCGGAAGGAATGATTACCCCCTCGCCGCCGGTCAATCCGCGTGCCCGGCAGAGTTCGAAAAAGCCCTCGATTTTCTGATTGACGCCGCCGATGGCCTGAATGCGTCCATGTTGGTTCACCGAACCGGTAATCGCCATCGACTGCTTGATCGGTAGCCGGGCGAGGCCCGAGAGAAGCACGCAGAGTTCGGCGGCCGATGCGCTGTCCCCTTCGATGGGACCGTAGGATTGCTCGAACACCAGACTGGCCGACAGCGACAGTGGGCGATCCGTGACGTAATGGGAGGCCAGAAAATTCGACAGAATGAGCACGCCCTTGGAGTGGATGGGCCCGCCCAATTCTACTTCACGTTCGATATCGATGACTTTGCCCGATCCGATGGACAGGCGAGCGGTAATGCGGGTGGGGCGGCCGAAGAGATGGTCGCCCAATTGAATCGCCGCCAGACCGTTGATTTGACCGATCACCCCGCTTTCGGTGTCGATCAAGAGGGTGCCCCTCAGGGTTTCCCGCAGAATTTGATCGTTAATCCGATTCATCCGGCGTTGTTGGCCCTCGATGGCGCTATGCACCGCTTCGGCGTCGATGATCTCATGCCCGTTGCGGCCCGCCCAATAGTGGGCTTCGCGGACGATGTCGGCCATCCGTCGCACTTGGGCGGAGAGTCTTTCGGCATCGCCTGCGTGACGCGAACTTTCCTCGATGATACGGGCCACGGCATCCCTATCCAAGGGCTTGAGTTTTTCCCGGCGCGCGATGGTGGCGATTAGCCGGGCAAGATCCTGAACATTGTCCTCGCTGCGTTCCATATCGTCCTCGAAATCCGCCGCCACCTTGAAAAGCTCCGGAAATTCGGGGTCGAGTTGCTGCAACAGGTAATAGAGCAGACGGTCTCCGATAATGACGACTTTGACGTTCAAGGGAATCGGCTCGGGCTCGAGGGACACCGTGCTTACCAGGCTGTATTCCTGGGCCAGGGATTTGACATCGATTTCTCGTGACTTGAGAGCCCGTTTCAGGGCGTCCCAGGCGAACGGCTGGAGCAGGATTTTGCGCGCATCGATGACCAGATAACCGCCGTTGGCGCGATGCAGGGCGCCGGCGCGGATCAGGGTGAAATCCGTGGTCAAGGTTCCCATCTGGGCGATGTGCTCGATTTGTCCGATCAGATAAGGGTAGGTGGGATGGTCTTCGAAGATGACCGGTGCGCCTTCGGCGTTATCGCGGTCGACCAGAAGATTGACCGCATAGCGTTGAGTGATGGCGGATTCCCGATCTCCCCTCTGTCCCATGGCGGACAACGCCGCCAGAGATTTTTTCTTTTCGGAAGCAGCGGGGGTGAATAGTTCCACATGCTCGGCGATATCGTGCTGGAGTGCTTTGAGAAATTCGACCACCTTGAGAAATTCGGCATATTTCTCCAGCAGCTCCTCAATCAATCCGCCCACGGCGAACCGCGCCACTTCGCGATCGAGCCTGCGAATCTTTTCCCGGACCTTGCGTACCCGGCGGGGGATGGACTGGAGCATCTTGCGCAGCTCTTGGCTGAGCTTGTCGGTGTCCTGCTGCAGCTTCGCCTGTTCTTCTTCGGAAAGCTTTCTATATTCTTCCGGGGTGATGGGTTTGCCTTCTCGTTTGGGGACGAATTGAAAGCCGGTGGCGGTTTGTATGATTTCGAGGCCGACTTCATGCGCGTGTTTCTGGACTTCCTGGAACGCGTTTTCTTGTTCCTTGGTCGCTTGATGTTCTATCGCCTGCCGTCGGTTTTGGTAGTCCTCCCTTTCGAAGGCAGTGGGGATCGTTGACCGGGCTTCCTCGATGAGTTGCCGCATGTCTTCCTGAAGCTGGCGTCCCATGCCCGCTGGCAATTCGATCGCCTTGGGTTTGCGGGGTTCGTCGAAGTTGTTGACATAGCACCAATCCGAGGGTATCGGTCGTCTGCCGGCTTTTTCCTGGAGGCATTGGCGGATGAAACTGTGGCGGCCGGTGCCCGGCGGGCCGAGAACGAACAAGTTGAATCCTTGCAGCTCCAAGTCGGTGCCGAGCTCGATGGCTTCGACCGCGCGGGCCTGTCCGAGCATACGGTTCAGATCTTCCAGTTCGGCGGTCGTTTCAAAGGCGAATGCTTTGATAACGCAGCGCCGGTACAGTTTGTCCGCAGACAGGGGCGGGTTGGATTGCGTCATGATCTCCCTCTCAGAAGCTTGGTCGACGGGCATAGTTCGATACTGTAGTGGTGCGTCGAGGGCAGAGCATTGAGATATTTCAATAACACCCTCGGATCAGCGGTTTTGACAACGGGGACAAAACCAAGCGGTCCGTCCCGCGGCCTTCATTTTGCGGACAAGGGTATTGCCTTAGTACAGGACAAAATCTGTAACCTACTGATAGTATGGGGATCATTTGATGATTTTCACCCTATCCTTGATATGAATGATTCCGTTTCTGCGCTTCGGGCCGTATTGGCTGAGCATCTCCCCTGGCATGGTGCCCGCTTGAACTTTCTGGCTCAGTTTCTGTTGGCCTTGTTCCAGGTACGCAGCGTCAATCTGGCCGAATTGGCCACGGCTTTCCGTGGCAAGGCGCAAGTGGCTTCGCACTATAAGCGTTTGCAGCGGTTCTTTCGGGGCTTTACGATCAACTATGACGTGCTGGCGCGGCTGCTGGTGCATTTGTTTGCGGTGGGTGAAGGGCCGTGGTATCTGACCTTGGATCGTACCAATTGGAAATTGGGTAAGATCGAAATCAATTTTCTGGTGTTGGGCATTGCCCAGAAGGGGATGGCCTTGCCGGTGCTGTGGACGGTGTTGGGCAAAGCGGGCAATTCTCATACCGACCAGCGCATCGAATTGATGCAACGCTTTCTGGCGAACTTTGGTAAAACCCGCATCCGGGCGCTGTTGGCCGATCGAGAGTTTGTCGGTCAAAAATGGTTTACCTGGCTTCAGACCCAGGGCATTCCCTTTCATATTCGGATCAAGGAAAACACCCGAATTCCCAACACCTGGAATCGCGCCACCCCAGCCTGGCTGTTCTTTAGATCGCTTAGGCCCGGACAGATGCGTCACTTGGAAGGGCGTCGACCGGTCTGGGACTGCTTTATTCATATATCGGCTTTGCGGCTGGCCGATAACGAACTTTTGATCGTGGCAACTCACGGTGCGCCCCAGAGCGAGGCGTTCACCGCCTATGGGCAGCGTTGGGAAATCGAAACCCTGTTCGGCGCCTTGAAGTCCCGCGGCTTCAATTTGGAGGACACCCATCTGACTCATCCCGACCGCCTCAGCAAACTGCTGGCGCTTTTGGCGCTCGCCTTTGCTTGGAGTTGGCGTACCGGTGAGGTACTGACTGAACAAAAGCCCATTGAGGTAAAAAAACGCTCCAGCGACCGGTCAAGTCCGTCTTCCGACATGGCCTCGATTTCATCCGCAATCTCCTCTTCAACCTCTTCGATCGATGGACGGATTTTCTATGGCTATTGAAGTTTTTTGTCCCGTACTGAGGGGTATTGCAATGGGGGCAGCGGCCGTCGGGTCGGCGTTGGGGCAGAAGAAAATCGGAGGGCATCTGATTCGGGTCGGCGCCCGCCTCGATGGCGGAATTCAGCACCCGCCGCAGCCTTTGGTAAAGTTGTTGCAGCTTGTCCTCATCCAGATCCCGGACGGCGGTTTTCGGATGGATGCCCGCCTGAAAAAGAATCTCATCGGAGTAGATGTTGCCGATTCCCGCGATACTCTGTTGATCCATGAGCCAGGATTTGACGCCACCCCGACGTTTCGCCGCCCGTTCGAGAAATGTGTTTTCGGTGACGGTTAGCGCATCCGGTCCCAGGGACTGATTTTCAATCAGCGTTTGGGGAGAATCCACGTATCCGATCATACCCAGCTTGCGCGGGGCGATATAAGCCAGGCGAAAGCCATTGTCAAAGACGATCAAGAACCGAGTGTACTCGGGCGTGTCTTCCGGGGGTTGGAAATACTTGAGCTTTCCGGTCATGCCGAAGTGCAGGACCAGCCAGCCGCCTGGGTCCAGGTCGACGAACAAATATTTGCCATGGCGTCGGGTGGATTCGAAGGTTTTGCCCTTGAGGGCCCGCCCCAGACCTTGAGGGGAAGTGTCCCGCAGCAGCTCGGGGCTGTCCACGTGGATATGGTCGATGCGTTGGTGCAGCGCGGTGGCATCGAGATAGCGCTTATAAACCTCGACGTCGGGCAGCTCGGGCATTTCAGGTTCTGGACAACAGCTTTGTCAGCTGTTTGAGGGGGAGGGTGTTGATGACATCCTTCGCCTCCAGCCATCCCCGTCGGGCCTGATCCACGCCGAACCGCATGAATTCCAGATTGGCCGTGCTGTGCGCATCCGAGGAGATCACCACCCGGAGATGCATTTCCTTGGCCATCTTGCAGGCGTCGTCGGTCAAATCCAAACGCTGAGGTTGGGCGTTGACCTCGAGAAAGCAGCCGCGCTCCCGGGCTCCCTCCATGATTTTCTCCAGGTCGATGGGATAGGGTTCACGCTCGTTGATGAGGCGTCCTGTGGGATGGGCGAAAATATTGAAGTAGGGATTGTCCATGGCGCGCAGAATGCGCTCGGTCTGCTTTTGGCGCGACAGATTGAATTGGTAATGGACGGAACAGACGGTGAAATCCAATTCCTTGAGGACGGCGTCGGGCAGATCCAAGGAGCCGTCCTCGAGTATGTCGCACTCGATCGACTTGAGCACGATCAAACCATCGAACTTTTCGTTCAATCGATCGATGGCTTCGATCTGTTCCCGCAGGCGTTTTTCGTTCAGGCCGTGGGCCATGGTGACGCGTTGGGAGTGATCGGTGATGGAAAGGTAATCGTAACCGAGTTCTACGGCGGCCTGGACCATCTGTTCCAGGGTATTGTGGCCGTCGGTGGCCTGGGTGTGGCAATGCAGGTCTCCGCGGATATCATCCAGCGCGATCAAATCGGGCAGTTCGTCTTTTTCCGCGGCCGCCACTTCCCCCCGGTCTTCCCTGAGTTCCGGCGGGATATAGGGCAGTCCGACCTTTTCATAGACGGCTTCTTCGGTTTTGCCGGCGATGCGCTTGTCGTCCTCGAAGACACCGTATTCATTGATTTTGTAGCCTCTTTCCACGCCCCGCTTGCGTACCGCGATGTTGTGCGCCTTGGAACCGGTGAAATAGTGCAGAGCCGCGCCGTAACTCACCTTGGGCACGACCCGAAGATCCACGGAAATGCCGGAGTGCAGGCGGACCGTGGAGCGGGTCTCCCCCTTGGAGAGCACTTCATCGACTTGGTCGTAAGCGGCGAAATCGTCCATGACTTTCGTTCCCCGCTTGGCGGTGACCAAGATATCCAGGTCGCCGACGGTTTCCTTGCGTCTGCGGTAACTGCCCGCCACGACGACAGCCTCGATTCCTTTGCTTTGCTTTAGGTATTTCACCAACGGTTCGACGATTTGCTCGGCGTCTTTCAACAGGGTCCGGTGCTGCGCGCCGGTATATCGTTTTACCCGCTCCCGAATCATCTCCTCGGTCTTTTGGCCGAATCCCTTGATTTCCCGAATCTTGCCGTTTTGGGCGGCGCGCTTGAGATCCTCGAGGTCGCTGATCCGGAGTTCCTCGTACAAAGTCTTGACCCGCTTCGGCCCCAATCCTTGGATTTTCATCAGGTCGCTGAGGGTGGCAGGGGTGCGCGCTTCGACCGTTTCCAGCAAGGGCAGCTTGCCGGTATCCACCAGGGTCTTGATCTTCTTGGCCAGGTCTTCGCCGATTTCGGGGAGTTGGGTCAGGTCTTCGCCCCGCTCGATCAGGTCGGCCATGGATTTGCCGTATCCGCGCACGACGCGGGCGGCGTTGCGGTACGCCCGTACCCGGAAAGGGTTCGCGCCTTCTACCTCCAGGAGGTCGGCGAGCCGGTCGAAGGTATCGGCGATTTCGGCATTAGGGATGGGCATGGGGAAACCGAGCGCTTCATAGCACCGGATTGTCCTCGCAGCGCATGGTCTGGGTATAGGAGGCGGGTACTTCCAGCTGGCTTGCGGCATCGCGGACGGCGGTGCGCAGTCCTTCCTCCAGCACCGGATGGTAGTAAGGCATATTCAATAGATCGGTCACCGTCATCTTCATGGCGATCGCCCAGGCGAGGAGATGGGCGAAATGCTCGCCACCGGGGGAGAACATTTCGGCACCCAGGACCCGGCCGTCGTGATGGGCGGCATAAACCTTGAGCAGACCGTGGGCGGCATTCATGAGGCGTGCGCGCCCCTGATGCTCGAAACTGACTTTCCCGGTCACAAAATCGGTCCCTTGTTCCTTCAGCTCGCGGAAAGTAGCGCCGACCAGGGCGATGGTCGGCGAGGTGAAAGTGATCGCCATCGGGGCACGTCGGTGGAAACAGTCGGGGCTGTCCTGGAGCGCGTTATAGCCGGCGATGCGGCCTTCGTCCGAAGCCTCGTGCAGCACGGGCCGCCTGCCGTTGACATCGCCCGCCAGGAAAATGGGTAAATTGGAGATTTGCAGCGTTTCAGGATTGAATTGGGGAAGGCCGCGATCGTCGAGAGGAATCTCCAGATTTTCCAGGCCGAGATCGGAGACGGTCGGTTGTCTGCCCATGGCCGCCAATACCCGATTGACCTTCACCTCTCGGTCGCCGGCTTGAACGACTATTCTATCCCCTTCCGCCTCTTTGAGGTTTGCGGTTCCGATCCAGAGATTCATGGCGTTGGAAAAATACTCGATCGCATAATCTTGTATTTCCGGATCGGTGAGGCCACCGAGATTTCGGTGCGCATCGACGGCGGTGATTTCCACGCCCAGTCGTTGCATGGCCTGGGCCAGCTCGATACCGACCGGGCCCAAACCGATGACGGCAAGCCTGGGCGGCAGGTCCGGAAGGTCGAAGAAACGGTCGGTGTCCAAGAGGTAGGCGTCGAACCGCCGCCAGGACTCGGGAATGAACGGTTTCGATCCGGTGGCGATGACGATCCGATCGGCCGTCAAGCGATCGCCTTCCAAATCCAGGGTATGCGGGTCGAGAAAGCGCGCGCGTTTGGTGATGAGGTGGCTATCCCGCCAGTCCTCCATGCCCTGAATGACGCTGGCGGTGTAAAAATCCCGCAGTTCGCGGACATGGCTCATCACCTCGGGCAGATCGATCGGGGCGACAGGACCGACGTTCAGCCCTCGAGGCGCCCGGCTCACCTGGTGATAGACGTTCGCCGCGTGGATAAAGCTCTTGGAAGGCATGCATCCCACCCGGGCGCAAGTGGTTCCCAGGGGACCGGGATCGATGACCACATAACGATCGGTGTGCCGGGCCACTTCGCGCCGGGCGGTAAGACCGGCGGTTCCGGCGCCTAAGATGGCGACGTCAACTTTTTGTACATGTGTCATGGGGGAGGTTTTTACCTAATACAGCTTGAATTATCGGCAACGGTAGTCGAAGCAGCAGGGTTAACGCAACCGGATTTCCTATTGCCGGCGAAATTCGCCCACCGTCTAATCGAGCTCGAACGAGATCTTTGCGTTGATCCGATATTGAGTGATTCGGTTATTTTCCACTTTAGCTTCCATTTCCTTGATATAGATGGATTTGACGTTATGCAGCGTCTCAGCGGCTTTAGCCAGAGCAACTTGAGCCGCGTCTTCCCAGCTTTTCTCGGATTGGGCGAGGACTTCGATAACTTTTAAAGTGGCCATGGCTTTTCTCCTCTATAAAATTGTGCAATCTCAGTTTTCTGATCGCCATTTCGGAATATAAAAATACCCCTTTTGGCGGTATTTGAATCTATATCATTGAATAGTAAATGGAGTAGGTCATTGACAAATTTCAATAAACCATCATCAAGGCATTGGCGTTCCGTCATCTTGCGCAAACCTTGCACGGTTTCTTGAACTGAGATGCCGTCGGCGGGTGAATTTTGCTCCCAACTTTCTCGCACTCGCAACACCGGTCACAAGAATTTTTTATTTATTGACAAATGTCAATGTTTAAATAAAAAATCCGCCCCATAGTAATTTTATAAAGCAATCGTAAAATCGAAACAATAACCGAAGTGGGGAACAATTATGGATATTGAAGTTGGTGGCCTGCTCGGCCTTGTTCTATTGATTCTAGATGTTTGGGCTATCATCAAAGTTATTCAAAGCTCGGCAGATATAGGCATCAAAGTTTTATGGGTGGTTGTTATCCTGGTGCTGCCCGTGATTGGTTTAGTGCTTTGGTTCTTTCTGGGACCGAAAGGATAATCAAAACATTTGCCTATTATGGTCGAAATCATGGATGAAAAAGCACCAACAAATGCATGTTTAGAACAAAACATAGGAGATAGATATGAACTGGGAACAAATTAAAGGCAACTGGAATCAGTTTAAAGGTGAAGCCAAAAAAAACTGGGCTGATTTGACTGATGATGACTTGGATAGAATTGAGGGTGAGCGGGACAAGTTTATCGGAGTGCTCCAAGAACGTTATGGAATAGCAAAGGATGAAGCGGAAAAGCAAGTAGATAGCTTTTTCAGTAAATTATGAATCTGATCAAGGTGGGGAGTGCGCGCCACATTCATCCAACATGCTTAGAAATTCATCCTCGTCGATAAGCGTAATCCCCAGCTTTTTCGCCTCTTCGAGCTTGCCGCCCGGATTCTTGCCCACGACGAGGAAATCGGTTTCTCCGCTGACGCTGGAAGTGGCGCGGGCGCCCAAGGCCTCGACCTGTTCTTGAGCCTCGTCGCGGGTGAAGTGCTTCAGCGATCCGGTAAATACGAAGGTCCTTCCTTTCAGAGGTTGTCGTCTACGGGGCATGGGGCGTACTTCGACTCCGGCCTCGCGCATTCGCTCGATGACGTCGAGATTGCGGCGGTCGCCGAAGAATTCCGCCGTCGCCTCGGCGATTTCCTCACCGATTCCCTCAATCCGTTCGATTTTCCGCTGTCCGGCCTCGGTCAATGTAGCCAGGCTGCGGAATCGCTCCGCGAGCAACCGGGCCATGCGTTGGCCCACATGCGGAATACCGAGTCCGTACAAAAAGCGGTCGAGCCGGGGTTGCTTCGCGTTTTGGATGGCTTCGTAAAGTTGTCGGGCCGAGCGCTCGGCAAATCCTTCCAAGGATTCGATGTCGTCCACGGTGAGGGCATAGAGGTCGGCGAGATCGTGGACGAATTCTCGCTTGACCAATTGTGCCGCCGTCTTTTCTCCCAGATGTTCGATGTCCATCGCGTCGCGGGTGGCGTAATGTTGAATGCGGGCGGCCAACTGCGCCGGACAGCTCAGTCCGCCCGTACACAGATAGTAGGCGCCTTCGCGCACGATTTGCGAGTCGCATACCGGACAACGTTTGGGCATGGTGAACGGGGACGAGCGTTTTTTGCCGGGCTGCTTGATGCGTTCATTGACCTCGGGGATGACGTCACCGGCCCGAATGATGCGAACGCGATCGCCCACCCGGATATCCTTACGCCGGATTTCATCCGCGTTATGCAGGGTCGCTCGACTCACCGTCACGCCGCTCACATCTACCGGCTGAAGCAGGGCGACCGGGGTGAGAATGCCGGTGCGCCCGACCTGGACCACGATGTCTTCGACGGTGGTGACCTCTTCGCGCGGTTCGAATTTCCAGGCGATCGCCCAACGGGGATTACGCTCGCGAGTACCCAGCGCTTCGCGCAGCCGGTGATCGTCGATTTTGATCACGATACCGTCGATTTCATAGTCGAGTTCGTCGCGTTGCGCGGCGAGTTTTTGGTGATACTCTTGAATTTCTTTGAGTGAAGAGGCGGTCGTGTTCAGGGGCGCTGTCTTGAGGTCCCAGTCGGACAAGCGCTGCAGGGTTTCCCGGTGGGTTGGCGGCAAGTCGCCGTCGGTGGTCAGGATCTCGTAGAAAAAGATAGCCAGCGGCTTGTCCGCGACCTGGCGCGATTCGAATTGCCGCATCAGGCCGGCGGCCGCGTTGCGGGGATTGGCGAACGGTTCTTCGCCGTGTTCCACGCGTTGGCGGTTCAAGGCCACGAACCCGGGCTTGGGCATGAATACTTCCCCCCGCACGGCAAGCGATCCGGGGGCGTGTTTCCTGTCTTGCAACGC
This sequence comes from Methylohalobius crimeensis 10Ki, assembly GCF_000421465.1. Lineage (NCBI taxonomy): Bacteria > Pseudomonadati > Pseudomonadota > Gammaproteobacteria > Methylococcales > Methylothermaceae > Methylohalobius > Methylohalobius crimeensis. Next base: position 1,851,266 of record NZ_ATXB01000001.1, on the reverse strand, counting down.
CAGGGGCAAAGTATGAATGGTCTTCAGGTTATGAGAGATATCTTCGCCTACCTCGCCGTTGCCGCGGGTGGCGCCATATTGGAAGCGGCCGCGCTCGTAGACCACCTCCACCGAGAGTCCGTCGAACTTAGGTTCCAGGCAGCAACGGACAGTTTCCTGTCGAGCTTTGCTGCGCGCGGTTTCCAGAAACGATTCGATATCGGACCGGTCCAGGGTGGCCTGAAGGCTGAGCATGGCGGCGGTATGGCGCACTTTTTTCAGCTTGTCGACCGGTTCGGCGCCGACGCGAGCGGTGGGGGAATCGGGAGTTTTCAGATCGGGAAAAGCGGTTTCCAGATCCATCAGGCGTTGAAACAAGCGGTCGTAGACGGCGTCGGATATCTCGGGCCGGTTCTTCACATAGTAGAGATGGTCGTGGTAATGGATGCCCTCCCGCAGGGCTTCGATCTCCTCTGCCGCCGCTTTTTTGTCCAACTGATCGATGCCCTTGAAGTCGGTAGAGGGATGCTGTTTGAAGTCCATGGGTTATTTCCGCTCTGCCGTGATCGCCTTGAAGCCCGAGACCACGTCGAGCAGTTCGGCGGTGATCGTGTTTTGACGGGCGCGGCGGAAGCGTATGGTGACTTCCTCCAACCGATCGTCCAGGTTGCGTTGTGCCGATTGCATGGCCGCCAGCCGGCTGGCGTGTTCGCTGGCTTGAGATTCGGCGCAGGCGCGGAAGACGGAAACGAACAGATACTGATGGAGCAGGCGGCTGAGCAGCCGGTCGCGGTCCATGGTGAAAATAGGCAGACTGCGTGCGGGCCAGGTTTCTTCCCGAAGATGGTGGAAGCGGCGGAGATTCAGAGGCAGCAAAGCGACCCCGGTGGGATGATAACCGCCGCCGCCGGCGTGGCGGTTGTAGAACAGGTAGACGTAATCCACCCCGGCTTGTTCGCGCCATTCATCGATCTTGAGGAGAATTTGTTGCACCGTTGCGGTGATCTGGGAAGCCGAACCGGGAACCAAGAAATCTTCTTCGATGGTTTCCCCCTCGGCTTCCAAGCTGGCCGCGACCCGTCCGCCCGCGGCCAGTACCAGGCGGTTCCTCGCTTTTGCGGGGGCAGAGGCCATTCGCTGCACGGCGTAGCTTGCGATTTCCTCATTGAAGCGCCCGCACAAACCATGATCGGAGCCGAACACGATGGCGGCGAGACGGTGGGGTTCGCCGGCGCGGCGGGAAGAAAAGGCGGGAGGATATGGCCTATCTTTCAACACCACGAACAATCCCCGCTCCACGGTTCGGTAGTAGCCGGCAAGGGCGCCCACCGCTTGCTCGTACTGACGGATGCTTGCCGCCGATAAGGCCTTCATGGTCTTGACGATGGTGCGCAGCTCGTCGAGGCTGTCCAATTGCTTGTGAAGTTGTTCCAGAGATTCCATCAGATTGCTACTTACAGTCTGTTTCAAAACTCGACATACCGTGCAAGCCTACGAAGCACGATATCCCCTTAATCCCCTTTTCGTTCGGAAACGGCTCAAGTAACCTCCCTTTGTATGTTTTGTGTTGCTGGACAGTGGTTGTTTGAGTAGGTTTATGTCTGGCCCGGTGCGGCAGTTCGAAACTCCCTTGGGACACCAAGCCCGTGGGAGAGCGATGAGCGTCGCACCGGTTTTCATGGATACCCCGGACGGTTGCTTGGGCAGATAAGCCCGTATTTTTGCAAGGTTGGGAATCATGAACGAAATGAATGCAGAACAGTTTGTTGGTATTGACGTGTCGAAAGCGACGCTGGATGGGGCGGTCGAGCCTCAAGGTCAGGTATGGCAGGTGGCCTACGATGCCAAGGGGATCGATCAGCTGGTTTTGCAGTTGCAAGAGATCGGGCCGACCTTGATCGTCATCGAGGCCACCGGCGGTTTGGAAACCCAGATTGCGTCTGCCTTGGCGGGTAAGGAATTGCCGGTGGCGGTGGTCAATCCGCGCCAGGTGCGCGACTTTGCCAAGGCCAGTGGCCGGCTGGCCAAGACCGATCGGGTGGATGCCGGGGTGCTGGCGGCGTTTGCCCGGGCCATCCGTCCCCAGGCGCGTCCGCTCAAGGATGCGGACACCCGCGCGTTGGACGATCTGGTGGACCGGCGGCGGCAGTTGATCGGCATCCGGGTTCAAGAGGTCCTCCGATTGAAGGGAGCCACGACGAAACCGCTGCAAACCAGTCTGAAAAAGCATATCGCCTGGCTGGACAAGCAGATTGACCAGAACGACCGGGACCTGACCCGGCGGTTGCGCGAGTCGGACGCCTGGCGGGCCAAGGACGATCTGCTCAAGAGCATTCCCGGCGTCGGTTCGGTGACCATTGTCACGTTGCTGGCAAAATGCCCGGAGCTGGGCACCCTCAACCGGCGCGAGATTGCCGCGCTGGTCGGCGTGGCGCCGATGGCCAACGACAGTGGCCAGTATCGCGGCAAGCGCTTCATCTGGGGTGGTCGCTCCGAGGTTCGCGCCGTGCTATACATGGCCACGATCTCGGCGATACGCTGTAATGCGGTCATCCGCGCCTTTGCAGAACGCCTCAAAAACGCCGGCAAACCGCCCAAGGTCGTCATCGTCGCCTGCATGAGGAAGTTGCTCACCATCATGAATGCCATGTTGAAAAATAATACCCCTTGGCAGTCACAAAACACTTGACTTTAAACACGGTTGCTCTCCCGTTGGCGAGGATGCTGCAACAGCATGAGTCCCTTCTCCCTCCTGGAGGGAGAAGGTTGGGAAGAGGGTGGATCTGATTGAAATGAAAGACATTTTTATTTAAACCACACTCACCCCATCCCTCTCCCGCCAGCGGGAGAGGGGGCTTCGCGACACCTTCGCCTTCCCTGACCCTCGCACGAGTTTGAAACGGACTCTTAGCCATGGGGCTGGCTACGGATTTCGTCGATGACTTCGCTGGCGATATTCAGGACTTCTTGCCACTGCGAATCATCCAGTTTTTGGCCCGATTCCATGCGCTCGCAGAGCTGGGGCAATCGGTCGAGCACGCGTTTCTGGATCGCCGCCTCGACATCGCTCGCTTGCGCCAGCGGCAGGTCGTCGAACAGGCCGGCGTTGACCGCTTTGAGCGCGGCCATCTGTTCGCTGGCGCGCAAGGGATGGTGCTCGTTTTGCTTTAGAATCTCGCGAACCCGGCGGCCGTGCTCGATGGTGGCCCGGGTATCCTCGTCCAAGCGAGTGGCGAAGCGGGCGAAGGTTTCCAGTTCCTCGAATTGGGAGTAGGACAGCCTGAGATCTCCGGCCACGCTCCGGAAAGCCGGGTATTGGGTTTTCCCTCCCACCCGGGACACCGACTTGCCCACGTCGATGGCGGGCAGCAAGCCCTTGTGAAACAGGGTCGGCGAGAGGTATATCTGCCCGTCGGTGATGGAAATCAGGTTGGTGGGGATATACGCCGAGATGTCCTGGGCCTGGGTTTCGATGATGGGCAGCGCGGTCAGCGAACCGCCGCCGTGCTCCCGGCGCAGATGGGTGGCGCGCTCGAGTAGGCGGGAATGGATATAGAAGATATCTCCCGGATAGGCTTCCCGGCCCGGCGGGCGTTGCAAAAGCAGCGACAGTTCGCGGTAGGCCCGCGCATGGCGGGTGAGATCGTCGTAGACGATGAGCGCATCGCGACCTTGTTCCATGAAATATTCGGCCATGGTGGTGGCGGCATAGGGAGTGATGAAGCGAAGCCCCGGCGGGTCTGCGTCCGACGCCACCACTACGATGGTGTTTTGGATGGCGTTCTCCTTGCGCAGGGTGTCCACCACTCGGGCCACGGCGGTCCCGCGCTGCCCCACGGCGCAGTAGATACACACCACGTCCTTGTCGCGCTGATTGATGATGGTATCCATGGCCACCGAGGTTTTTCCGGTCTGGCGGTCCCCCACGATCAGTTCGCGCTGACCGCGGCCGATGGGAATCAAGGCGTCGATGGTTTTGATCCCGGTTTCCAGGGGCACGGTGACCGGCGCGCGCTCGATGATGCCGGGGGCGGGGCGCTCGATCGGCCATCTTTCTTCGATGGGGAGTGGCCGGCCGCGATCGAGGACACGTCCGGTGGCATCGATCACGCGACCGAGCAATCCTTCGCCGACGGGCGCGTCCGCTTCGCGGCCGGTGGGATAGGCCTCGATGCCGGCGGTCAGGTTTTCATTGTCGCCCAGTAGCATGACGCCGACTTCATCCGGTTCCAGGTTGATGGCGATGCCGAGCAGGCCGCCTTGAAACCGTACCAATTCTTCCGAGGTGATTCCCGGGAGCCCGTTCACCCGGGCGATGCCGCCGCCCACCTGGAGCAAAACCCCGGTCTCGCGGAGGCGCAAGGATGGCGGGGCGCTTTCGGTCGCCGAGTACAAGGCGGTCAGGGTGTCGTCGAGCAGTTCGTTCAGCAACGGATCACTCTCCCTTGTTTGGGGGTTCGTGGGACTTAACCAGTGCTTCGATACGGCCTTCCAGATCATCCAAGTACTGGTCGAGATTCCAGCCTAGCTGCTGGCCTCCGCGGCTGAGTTTAATGCCGCACATCAGATCGCCGGACCGTGCGAATCGTACCTCGATATCGTCGTCGAAGGTGGCATTCAGCGCATTCGTCAACCGCTGGCGCAAGTCGGGATCGAGCTCGAAGGAGCTGACGATTTGCGCCGGCTCGGAAGTTTCGGTCAGTGCCTTGCGCGCGGCTTCATCCAGTGAATTGAGGCGTTCCAGGAAGGCGAGTACGATTTGCTTTTCCAGTTCGGCATTGGCGAGATCGCCCAATGCCTTGCGTGCGATGGCTTGAATCGCTTTAGTTCCTTCATGGCGCAGCTTGTCCAAAAACGCCTTTTTCTCATGCAGGACCTGACGCTGCCAATCGGCACGGGTTTCGGCCACTTCTTGCCGGATTCGATCGAGCATCTGTTTTTTTTGTTGTTCGGCTTCCTCCTTGGCCTTGGCTAAGGTTTGTTCCCGTTCATCTTCCAATTCCCGGATTTTTTCCTCGAATCGCTTCGCCGATGCGTCGGCTTGACGTTCCCGTTCCCGGGCTTCGATCAATTGGTCGGTGATGCGCTGTTCGCGGCGGTCCATGGCGCGGATGATCGGTTGGTACAAAAAGTGTTTCAACAGCCAGACCAGGATCAGGAAGTTGACGATTTGCGCCGAAACCGTGATCCAGTCGATGTCCATGGATGAGTCTCCCCTGATTGAAATGGGTTGATGGGATTGGCGGTGGTTTTAGCTTGAACCGTCCGTTTCCGGTTGCCGATCGTTTTGTTCGGCTTGCCGATGGGCCGAGGTGGCGGATGCGATATAGACCATGGCCAGAACGGCGAAAATATAGGCTTGAATCATCCCGGTCAGCAACCCCAGTAGCTGCATGACGATGGGGAAAAAGTAGGGGGCGATGCTGAGCAGGATGGCGGCGATCACCGTTCCACTCATGATGTTGCCGTAGAGACGCACCGCCAGGGCCAGGGTGCGCGAAAATTCGCCGATGATATTGAAAGGCAGCATGATCCAGGTGGGTTTGACGTATTGTTTCAAGTAAGTCCCCAGTCCTTCGGAGAAGATGCCGTAAATGGGCACGGCGACGAATACGCAAATGGCCAGGGCGGTCGTCGTGGACAGGGAGCCGGTGGGCGCCATGTAGCCGGGAACGACGTTGAGCAAATTGGCCATGGCGATGTAGAGAAACAGGGTCCCCACGAATGGCAGGTATTTGCCCGGATCCTGCTGACTGATATCGCGAACATGATCGCGGATACCGGTCACCAGAACCTCCAGCAGATTTTGCCAGCGCGACAGCCGAGTTCCCGTGGACAAGCGGCGCGTCACCAACCATGAAATGAGGGTCAGCAGGGCCATGACCCCCCAGGTGTATGCGATGGTGGCATTGAGGGAAAACAAGCCCCATTGCCAGAAGACGATATTGTCGGGACTGATGGTCATGGGAGGTTCTCTTCAACGTTGTTGGGCAAATCGTTCAGATCTTTTCCTGATCGGTTTGAGGCCAGCGTTGCAGAAGACGATACAGGATCAAGGGGGCAATAATACAGGTCGATAGGCTGACGAACACTATGCCGGCGTAGATTTCTTGCGGCAGGGCCCAATTTCCCAGCCGCTGGGCTTGATGGATGACGATCATGGTGATTTCCGCGCGCGGGATCATGCTGATGCCGATTAGGACGGCACCGGTCGCGCCGCTGGTGATCAAGGCGGGTGTTCCCGCCCCGATGAATTTCCCGGCCGCCGCCGCAAGTAGCAATATTAAGCCCAGTCCCGTTCCTGCGACAATTTGCCCGGGGTTGACCCCCAAGCCGATATTGATGAAAAAAAATGGGGTGACGAAAGCATAAATATCGATGAATGATTTTTCTGTTTGGATGGCCTTCGGGTCGCGGCTAAAGACCAGTCCCGCAAACAGAGCGCCGATGGCCAGGGAAAATCCCAGCCAATTGGCCAAGGCGGCGATCACGAAACCTACGCCGATCACGGTGAGCATGCGTTGCGGCTTCGGCTCCCGGTGTGCAGTGAAGTGGGTCAACCAGGGTTCCACATAGCGCGAGAACAAGTAGCAGCCGGCGATGAACAGGACGAATTTGGCGGCGAAGCTGGCACCGGTCGCTGCCAACGTCGATACGACCCCGGTTTTGGCATCGTGTAGCGTCGGAATCAAGACAAACAACAAGGCCATCAATGCCACCGCCGAAATATCATCGAGCTCGGCCACATCCACCAACAGCCGACCGTTGTCGGAGTCGATCGCGTAACGGCTCTGCCAGGCGGCCACCGAAACGCCGACGCTGGTAGCGGTAAGTGCGGTCGCTATGATCAAGGACGGAATGAGCGCAAACTCGAGCAGATAATAGCTGGTCACAAATCCGAGCAGAGCGGAACCGCTCACGTCACCGAGCCAGATCTTCATGGCTTGGGGTAATTTGCGCGCTAATGCTCCTGGATGGCTCTGTAACCCCACTCGGAACAAGAGAGCGACGACGCCGATATCGGCAAGGAATTGGACGGCGTTACGGGTGGGTGGGTCCAGTATTCCCCACCGGCTATCAATGAATCTTAACAACAGGCCCAGCAATAAATAGCCTACCAATGCGGGAATTCTAAGGCGGGTGAAACCCGCCTCGATCAGCCCCGAGGCGATCACCGTCAGCCCGAGCAGCAAGGTCCAAATCGTGTGCGTGCTGATTTCCTCCGTCACGCCAGCGCCACTGTCTTTTTGCCCCGTACGGAAACATAAGGACTTTTATTCATGCATCCTCTCCTGAAGCTCGAAGAAACCCCGTAAAGTCCCCGCCTCGAGCCGGGCCAAGGCCGAGCGCACTTTGCGCTCGTGCTCATTAAGCGCCAGGAAGCGTTCCTCGACCAAGGTCTGCAATTGTCTCAAGTCGCTGCCTCTGACGCCATTGAAGGTGGAGACGAATACTTCCCGACCGCGCTTCACCAATACGCCTTCGTCCACCGCGGCGAAGTTTTCTTCCCCCTCCTTGAAGCAAAAACACAGCACCCCCGGTACCAGGGCGGTGACGAAATCGATATGGCGGGGGAGAAGACAGAAGAAACCGTTTTCAGCCTCGGCGACGATCTTGCCCACTTCTTCGTCCACCAAGACTTCCGTCGGCAACAATATCTGCAGGCGTATGGTTTGATGCTCCGCCCCCTTCGGGCGCACGGCGTGCGTCCTCCCCGGCTGTCCTGCCGGGGAGTCAGGATGGCCGCTAGCGTGATCGGTCATGATTTCGAGGCACCGGCTTTATCCACTTCATCCACCGAACCGATCATATAGAGAGCCTGTTCGCTCACTTCGGCGAATTCACCATCCAGAATCCGTTCGCATCCTTCAATGTTCTTCTCCAGGGGAACCAATTTTCCTTTTTTCCCGGTGAATTGTTCGGTGGTAAAGAAAGGTTGAGTCAGGAAACGTTCCAGCCGGCGCGCTTTGCTGACGGTGGCCCGGTCTTTCCGGGACAGCTCCTCGATGCCCAGCATGGAGATGATGTCTTTGAGTTCCTCGTATTGAGCCAGGGTGCTGCGGACCGCTTGGGCGACCTGGTAATGGCGCTTGCCCACCATCCCGGGAGTGAGCATTTTGGAATCGGTCTGCAAAGGGTCCACCGCCGGGTACAAGCCTTGACTGGCACGCTTTCGGGAAAGAACGATGGAAGCCGTAAGATGGGCGAAGATATGGGTGGCCGCGGGATCGGTCAGATCGTCGGCGGGGACATAGACCGCCTGCACCGAAGTGATGCTTCCGCTGTGGGAACTGCAGATGCGTTCCTCCAGTGCGGCGAGTTCGCTTGCCAAGGTGGGCTGGTAGCCTACCCGGGAAGGGATGCGCCCCATCAATCCGGAGACTTCGGTCCCCGATTGAACGAATCGAAAGACGTTGTCGATGAGCAATAGCACGTCCCGTTTTTCCACGTCGCGGAAATACTCGGCGACCGTCAGCGCCGCGTGCCCGACGCGAAAACGCGCGCCGGGGGGCTCGTTCATCTGGCCGTAGATCAATACCGCCTTTTCCAGTACCCCCGATTCCTGCATGGCGCTGTACATTTCCTCGGCCTCGCGCATCCGCTCGCCAATGCCGCAGAATAGACTGACGCCTTCGTAGCGTTTGGCCATATTATTGATCATTTCATTGATCAAAACGGTCTTGCCCACCCCCGCGCCGCCGAACATACCCGATTTGCCGCCCCGTTCCAAAGGCGCCAAGAGATCGATGGCCTTGATCCCGGTTTCGAACACCTCGGTGCCGGTGGTGCGGTCGGCCAGGGGCAGCAGCGGCCGGTGGATGGGCCAACGCTCGTCGGTTTCGATGGGACCTTGGCCGTCGACGCTTTCCCCGAATACATTCAGCATTCGGCCCAGCAAAGTCTTGCCCACCGGCATTTCCAACATCGATCCCGTATCCCGTACCGGCATCTTCCTCCCCAAGCGGCGGGTGGAATTCAGGGCGATGCAGCGGACGGTGGTGGTGTCCAGGTGGGTTTGAACCTCGAGCACGACGCGATCGCCGGGGCCGGTGCGCAACTGATGATTGCGGGGCGGCAGGGGTGAGGGGAAGCGCACGTCCACCACATTGCCGCGCACGGCGACGATTTCTCCGGTCGGTTTTTCCGTCTCACGAGGGATGCCATTCATAGGGGGACGATTGCTCATCTTGATTGAATCTTGCCTGCTTGATCTCGATTGTAAGGGGCAGCCGCTCAGGGTGTCTACGTCCGATAATATGCCGTTGTCATCGCCCTGAGGGGGCTCCATGAAATTGAAATTTTTCAATGTCTTGGACGATTAGAGAACTTAGAGTTAAGAATTGCGAAACGAGTCAGGTTTCAATTCAACGTAATTTGCGAGGAGAGAGAATTGAGACCCGGAGCCGGGTATCGGGTTGCTCGCGCTTTGAGTCCGGAATACCTCAGCTAAGTGGCGGAGCACAGCATGAAAGAACAGCGCAAATCGGAAAAAATCGTGGCCTTTGTGATGGCCGGCGGCGCGGGCAAACGGCTCCGACCATTGACGAACGAACGCTGCAAGCCGGCGGTACCTTTCGGAGGACGCTACCGCATGGTGGATTTCGTTCTCAGCAATCTGGTCAACTCCGGCATTCACTCCATCTACCTTTTGGTGCAATACAAGCCGCAAGGTTTGATAGAACACGTGCGCAAGGCCTGGACCATCTCGCCCTTGTTGCCGGACCAGTTCGTTACGGTGGTGCCGCCCCAGATGGAGGATGGGAAAATTTGGTTTAAAGGAACCGCCGATGCTGTCTACCAAAGCATCAATTTGATGCGCATTCATCGCCCCGACCTGGTTGCGGTGTTCGGGGCCGACCATATTTATCGAATGGATGTGCGCCAGATGGTGCGATTTCACCGCCAATGCCAAGCGGACGTCACAGTGGCGGCATGTCCCGTCCCCATAGAAGAGACGGCCAGTTTCGGTATCCTGGAAGTGGACGACGAGGCTCGAGTGCGCGGTTTCGAGGAAAAGCCGGATCGGGGTAAACCGATGCCCTCGGATGCCACCAGCGCGTATGCCTCCATGGGAAATTACCTGTTCAATACCGAGGTATTGATAAATGCGCTGGAGGAAGCGCACCAACGCGGGGAGACGGATTTCGGCCATCATGTGCTGCCACGCTTGCTGCAGACTCATCGTCTGTATGCCTATGATTTCGCCGACAATTACATCCCCGGCATTCGAGCTTATGAAGAAGTGGGATATTGGCGGGATGTGGGCACCCTGGATGCCTATTTCGAGGCGCATGAAGACTTGCTGGGTCGGGAGCCGCGTTTCCAACCCTTCAACCCCCAATGGCCGATTTTTTCCAGTCATTACCAAGGACCCGTCGCCCAGGTGTTCAACAGCAGCATCGACAACAGTCAGATCGGCGCCGCCGCCTTGGTGGACAATGCCACCATACGCAACAGCATCGTCCGGCGCGAGGCGGTGATCGAACCCGATGTGGTATTGGAGGATTGCATTATCATGGATTACGTGCGTATCTGCCGAGGCGCCCGCTTGCGCCGGGTCATCGTCGACCGGCACAATACCATTCAGGCGGGTTCGGAGATCGGTTATGATCACGCAGCGGATAGAAAACTTTATGAGGTCACCCCGGGCGGGGTGGTGGTGGTGCCCAAGGGAAGCCCGAATTATTTCGCGCGCAATTGCCGCGGCCGGGGGTTGGGGTACGGCGAGTAAATCGTCTTTCCCGGTATTTGTAGGGGCGGTTTTATTATCGTGTTATTTGGCTTCTGCCGCGGCGAAAGAAACCGCACCGGGCGATCAAGATTCAGCCCCGGAAATCGGGGTTTTGCTTTCCTCGAAGCGAGCGGTTTCCCGCCACACCCTGACCACGCCCACCCGCGCCATCGAATATCAAGCCACCGCGGCATCGCTCACCATTCATGACGAAAAAGGCGAGGCGAGCGGCCGGATTTTTTATATCGCGTATACCGCCGACGATTCCGAATCGGCTCGCCGACCGCTGACTTTCGTATTCAACGGAGGGCCGGGAGCGGCGTCGGCCTATCTCCACCTGGGCGCCTTGGGGCCGCAGCGAGTCGTCTTCAATGACGATGGAACGGTGCCGCCCCGGACGCCGCGGCTAGAAGACAATCCCCTGAGTTGGTTGGCGTTCACCGATTTGGTGTTCGTCGATCCCATCGGGACGGGCTACAGCCGGATGATTCCCGCCGAAGCAAAGAAGGCAAGAGCCCGGAAAGACAAATCGGCCAAGGACAAGGCCCATGGCGAGTCGCCCTGGGGTGTGGCGGAAGACGCGCGTTTCCTGGCGCAATTCATCCGTCTGTATCTGACCCGGGAGGAGCGCTGGTTGTCTCCCGTCTATCTGGCCGGCGAGAGCTACGGCGGTTTCCGGGTGGCGCGCTTGGCGAAGTTGCTGCAAAGCGAATTCGGAATCGAGCCCGGGGGCTTGGTGATGATTTCCCCCGCCTTGGAGTTCGGATTGTTGTGGGGCGGAGAGCACGGTTTGCTCTCCTGGGCCGCCTTGTTGCCCACCTATGCCGCGGTGGCGGCGTTTCACGAACGCGGCGACGATCTTCCCGGGACGGGCAAGGATCTTCGAACCCGGCTGGCAACAGTGGAGGATTTTGCTCTGTCCGGGCTGTTGACGGGGCTTGTGCGCGAGAATGCCGCGGAATCGGATCTGTGGAAGCGTCTGGCCGGTTATACCGGGCTGGATCGAGAAACCGTGCGGCGCTTTCGGGGACGCATCCCTCCGGAACGCCTGGCCAAGACCCTGTTGGCCGATCGCCGACGCTTGGTCAGTCTCTACGACGGATCGATCACCCTGATCGATCCGGATCCGGCAGCTTCCGTCTTGAGGGCAAGGGACCCCTATTTGACCCGAATCAACGCGCTGCTCACCCCCACCTTCAATAGCTACATCCAAGACGGATTGGGGTTCAAAACGGATCTGCGCTACCGCTTGCTCAACGAGGAAGTGTTCGAATCCTGGAATTGGCGCTCGGGATTTCACGGCCAACAGGGATACGCCGGCGTGATCGAGCAATTGAGAACCGTGATGAGCCTGAATCCCGCATTGCGCCTATGGATCGTGCATGGTGTCTACGACCTGGTGACCCCTTATTTCGGCTCCGTCATCGCCGTCAATCAGATGGGCTTGGACCCGGCGGTTCGGGAAAACGTCCGGATCGATGTCTACCAAGGGGGCCACATGCTCTATTTCCGCCGCGATTCGCGGGAAAAAATGTATCAGGACGCCCAGCGATTTTACAGGGACTCGGATCAATCGCCTTAATCTTCTCAATTAGATCCACCCTCATCCTAACCTTCTCCCGCCAGCGGGAGAAGGGACGCTTCTTGAGTCATTCCGAGTTCAAAGGTGTGGGGTAAGGCTTGCGGGGATGTTGGCGACCCGGATGGTCGCCATCAAGCCCCCAAGGAAGGGTCCACGGCGTTCCCCGCAAGCCTTGCACCACGCCAATACCCATGCCTATAAGAATCGTTTTAATGTTCCCGTTTTCAGTGTAAAGTGGCATAAAGCAATCCGCGGGAGGTGTGCCGATGGGCGGGGTGCAGATCTTCTGGGACCCGGGCGGGTTCGAACTGGATAGCCTGGGGCGGAATAAATTGACTCGCATCACCGACGGGGACACGCCCTTCGTCGAGCTGTCGATCCGGATGCTCAGTATCGACACCCCGGAAGTGCATTATCCGGGCAATGCCAACCCGGCACGCCACGATGAAAATCTTCGGCAATTGGCCGACTGGCTCCAGGCGGGCAAGGCACCCGTCGAAGACGATTTGGCTGCCTATCTCCACCCCAAACTGAAAACGGGCGAGGCGGGTACGCTTCAACGCCAGCAAGGAGAAGCCGCCACCCGGGCTTTTCAGGCATTGCTCGAGCAAAAGTTGGCAAAACCCAACGGCCGCAAGCGTTCCCTGTTCCTGCGCGCGGCGGACGAACCCTTTGACCGCTACGGTCGGCTTTTGGCCTATATCGCGCCGTCCTACAGCACCGAGGAACGTTTGCAAATGACCTTGCTGGAGCGAGCCACCTTCAACCTGCTGTTGGTGGCCGAAGGATGGGCGGCGCCGTTTCTCATCTATCCCAGCCTGCCTCAATACCGCGATCTGGTGCTGTTCTGTCAACAGGCCCAAACCGCTTACGAAGAACAGCGCGGCATCTGGCTCGATCCGAACACACTGGCCGGCTATGAATTCCGCATGGCCTACAAGCTTTGGAAAGTCACCCGCGATTTGGAGCGCGGCCGGCGCCTCGGCTCCAGCGAGCGCAACGCCTGGATCGACCGTTACTGCGCCGATCTGACGACTCGCGAAGTCTTCGAACCCCAACGCTATCACCGTATTCCACCGTATCACCGCCTATTCCTTTGGCCGTTCGATGTCAAGGAGGCGGTGGGACGATTAAATCTGCTTCCCGGACCGGATTGAAGGAGGTCGTGATGCCCGAGTCATTGTTGATGCAACCAGCCCCGGTGGAATTCATCCCCGAGGACCGGGGTCGAGAACCCGAAGCCGGTACGGCCCTCTGTCTGTCGGGCGGCGGTTACCGGGCGATGCTGTTTCACGTGGGCGTGTTGTGGCGTTTGAACGAACTGGGGTATCTGCCTAAATTGGACCGCATTTCCAGTGTCTCCGGCGGCTCCATCACCGCCGCTCGCCTGGGACTCAAATGGTCGAATTTGGGATTCGATGCCAACGGCGTCGGTCAGGCCTTCGAGGCGGAAATCGTCACCCCCGTTCGAGCCTTGGCCCGCCAGACCTTGGATGTGAAGTCCGTGTTGACCGGACTGGTCTGGTTCGACACCATCGGCGAGCGCGTGGCCAAGGCCTACCACAAAAATCTCTACGGCGAAGCCACCCTGCAGGATTTGCCCGACACCCCGCGCTTCGTGATCAACGCCACCAATCTCCAGTCCGGCGCCCTGTGGCGGTTTTCCAAACCCTACATGGCCGACTGGCGGGTGGGGATGATCCGGCATCCAACCCTGCCTTTGGCCGATGCGGTGGCCGCTTCCTCGGCCTTCCCGCCGGTGTTGTCCCCTTATCGGCTGAAGCTCGATCCCCCGTCCTTCGAGGCCGGTTCCGGCGCCGATCTACAGCGCGAACCCTACACCCGTCGGGCCATTCTGAGCGACGGCGGGGTGTACGACAATCTGGGCTTGGAGACCGCCTACAAACGCTACGATACGATCCTGGTCAGCAATGCCGGCAAGAAGATGGCTCCCGAACCCCGCCCGGCGATCGACTGGGTGCAACAAAGCATCCGGGTCAGCAGCGTTATCAACAATCAGGTTCGGTCCCTTCGTAAACGCAGCTTGATCGAATCCTACAAGAACAAGTCCCGCAAAGGCGCCTATTGGAGTATCCGCGCCGACATCGGCGACTATCCGGCCCCCCATGCCTTGGTGTGCCCGCTTGATCGAACCGAGGAACTGGCCAATATTCCCACCCGCCTCAAGGCCATGCCGGAGGGACTTCAAGCGCGTCTGATCAATTGGGGGTACGCCGTCACCGATGCCGCCTTAAGAACTTTTGTGGATAAGACCCTGCCGCCCCCGGCGGGGTTTCCCTATCCGGGTGGGGTTTGAATGGCGGATTGCGCGGTTGGGCCGGAATACCTAACCCAAGCTTTCGATCGAGGGATGAATTTGCTCCATAACGGCGGCCACGGCCGCGGCGCGAGTGGCGACCCCCAATTTTTCGAAAATGTGTTCCAAGTGTTTGTTCACGGTGCGGTGACTGATGCCCAGGATCTGACCGACTTCGCGATTGGTTTTGCTGCGTGCGACCCACATCAAAATCTCGGCTTCGCGAACGGTCAGTCCGTATCCTTTTTGCAGGGAGCCGAGTTGCCAATCCATGCTGCGTTGTTGCAGCAAGAGTAAATATTCCTGCTGGTTCGGACGAAAATCGCCATTTGCGATCCAGCGATGATCGCCCCGCTGGAAATTAAAAGATTCTCGATCCGCCTCTTTGGCCTTTTCAAGCTGTCGAAGCATCCATTCGGCAAGCGGTTCGGGGAGTTGCGCGGCGGCCGGATGCCACTCCGTATTTGATGTCTCGGAGAGTTTTTCCAACCAATCCACGGCCGCCGGAGTAATCCAGGTGATCCGGCAGTCGGCATCGACCGCAACGGCGGCGAATCCGCCTTGTGAAAGCGCCGCTTCCGCTTTGCGAATAAGCTTGGCTTGGGCCAATTGAGCGGCTACCCGGGCCAACACTTCCTGGTGGCGGACGGGTTTGACCAGATAGTCCACCGCCCCTTCGCCGAATCCTCGCAGCAGATCGTCCAGTTCGCTCAAGGCGGTCATGAAAAGGATGGGAAGGGTTTTGGTCGCAGGATTGGATTTGAGCCGCCGGCAGGTTTCGAAACCGTCCATCCCGGGCATGACCACGTCCAGAAGGAGCAGGTCGGGGGAGACGAG
The DNA here is from genome assembly GCF_000421465.1 of Methylohalobius crimeensis 10Ki. Taxonomy (NCBI): domain Bacteria; kingdom Pseudomonadati; phylum Pseudomonadota; class Gammaproteobacteria; order Methylococcales; family Methylothermaceae; genus Methylohalobius; species Methylohalobius crimeensis. Next base: position 1,835,819 of record NZ_ATXB01000001.1, on the reverse strand, counting down.
GCGCAGTTGCTCCAGCGCCTGGCTCCCATCGGTGGCGACCAGTACCCGGTAACCCGCGTCTTCCAGGGCGTCGGATAAATAGGCCAGATTGGCGGGGGCGTCGTCCACAATCATGACGGTTTCCGCGCTTTCCCGATCATATGGATTCATGGGGTTTCCTCGAGTAGCTGCTTGATATCGCCCAAGCGGAATTCTTTGATTAGGGACCGCAGGTGGCGGGCGAAAGGAAGATGGCGCTCGTCCGCTTCCACCAATCTGTCCAGTTGCCCCGACAATCCCTTGAGATCGCCGATCCGGGCGCAGGCGATCAAAGCATCCAGGTTTTTCGAATCCGGTCGAAGCCAGGGCGCCTCGGCGGGCGGGGGCGATTGTTCGGGCGGGTGAAATGCGCCAGAAGGATGCGAAGCCGGGGATGGCGGCGCATCAAGGACCCAGTCGAGCCCCTGGTGCAGTTTGAGTTTATGCAGAAGTTCGGTCATTCTAATAGGTTTGGCCAAAAAATCGTCGGCTCCGGCGACTCCGGCCTGATGCCGATCTCCGTGGTAAGCGTTGGCGCTGACTATGACGATGGGGGTTTTGCAGCCGTCAGCCCGCAATTGATGGACGGTATGGAAACCATTTATGCCCGGCATCGCGATGTCGAGCAGAATCAGATCGAATGCTTCTTTCTGGACTCGGACGAGGCATGCTTCTCCGCTGCCGGCTTCCCGCAGCACGAATCCCAACGGTTCCAACACCGACTTCAGCAGTTCGCGATGCTCCGCTTGATCGTCCACCACCAGGATTTTTCGTCGGGCTCCGTGGTAGCCGACGATTTCGTCCTCGGGGATCGCGACGTCGGCGATTCGGAGTTTGGGCAAAAAGAGCCGAATCGAAAATGTGGAACCCCGGCCTTGCGTGCTTTCCACGCTCAGCTCGCCGCCCATGATATGGGTGAGAATCTTGCTCAGAGTGAGACCGAGACCGCTGCCGGGGGCGGCGTTGCTGCGGCCGTTGCTCAGCCGTTGAAAAGGAAGAAAGATGGTTTCCAATTGATCCCCGGGAATCCCCGGTCCGGTATCGATCACTTGGAAGCGGGCGATTTCTCCGCTGTAGCCGATCCGCAGCAGGATTTCTCCTCGATGGGTGAATTTCACCGCGTTGCCCAAGAGGTTGATCAAGATCTGCTGCACGCGCTTTTCGTCGCCGCGGACTCGGGCGGGCAGGGGATCGACGATCTGGCAGCGGAAGGCGAGTCCCTTGGCTTCCGCCTGGGGCCGGAACATGCGGACCAGTTGCTCGACGAATGCGGGAAAATCCATGGGTGTGGGTTTGAGCTCGAACTTGCGCGCTTCGATGCGAGCGATATCCAGGATGTCTTCGATCAGGGTGGCGAGGTGCTCACCGCTTCGCAGCATGATGTTGACGGCATCCCGGCGATGGGACGGAATCGAGGGATCCTTGCGAAGGATTTGGGCGTAGCCGAGAATGCTGTTCAAGGGAGTGCGTATCTCGTGGCTCATATCGCTCAGAAACCGGCTCTTGGCTTGATTCGCCCGGTCGGCGGCTTGCATGGCCTGCTGCAGCTTTCGGTCGGTGACGCGGTGTTCTTCGATTTCCTTCAGCAGAAGCCGGGTCTGTTTGCCGGATTCCTCCTGAGCCGTGCGGCGACTCTCGTTGTTGAGCACGAGCCACCACGCGGCAAGCCCCAGGAACACCAGCAGCGCCGAATAGACCTTGAGAAAATTGCCGTAAAGTGTGCCGGCGACTCGAGGGAATGGCGCCGCCGCAAGCAGGTCCTGGTAATAGATGACGCCGATGAAGATCCCGGTGAGGACGGCGAGAATGACGTAGACCAGGGCGAATTGAACCAGGCGCAGCTTGAAGTGGCGGGATAAGCGTCCGGGCAACCAGCGGCCGGCGATCCCCATGAGTTGATCGGCGAGCCGCGCGCCCGGCTTGCAGGCGTCGAGACAGCGCGCCTCCAGGGTGCAGCAGAGGGAACAAATGGTGCCCCGATAGGCGGGACAGTAGGCCTTGTCTTCCGGTTCGAAGGCATTGCCGCAGATCGAGCAGCGGGCATCCAAGTCGGCGGCGTCGACCGGCGGGCGGCTTGCCGTGAATGCCTGGGGGCGCGTCCCATAGGCGATGAAGGGCGGCAGGACGAAAGCGGCGGCGAGCGCGATCAAGGCGGAAAACGCCTGCGCCAAATTACCGAACACGCCCAAATAGGCGGCGATGGACAAAACCGATGCCACCAGGGTGGAAATCACGCCCACCGGGTTCAAATCGGGCAGATGCGCCCGCTTGAATTCCGCGTGGGGCGGGCTCAGCCCGAGGGGTTTGTTGATCGTCAGATCGGCCGCCAGCACACCGATCCAGGCGATGGCGACGTTGGAGAACAAACCCAGAACCCGCTCCAGGGCGTTGAATACGCCGAGTTCCATGAGGAGGAGAGCGATCGCCACGTTGAACACCAGCCAGACCACGCGCCCGGGATGGCAATGGGTCAGGCGCGAAAACAAATTGGACCAGGCCAGGGAGCCGGCATAAGCGTTGGTCACGTTGATTTTAATCTGGGAGACCATCACCAGCAGGATGGTCGCGGCGAGCATCCAATCGGGATCGTGGAAAACGTACCGGTAGGCGGTCAAATACATTTGGGTCGGTTCGTGGGCATGCTCGGGAGCGATGCCATGCCCGATGGCGATATAGGCCAGCAGCGCTCCGCCGAACTGGCGGGCCATTCCCAGGAAGATCCAACCCGGTCCCGCCATGATGACTGCCGTCCACCAGCGCTTCCGGTTGCGGCGGTTTTTTTCCGGCAGGAATCTCAAGAAATCCACCTGCTCGCCGATTTGGGCCACCATCGCCAGCGCCACGGTGGTGCCCGTTCCGAATTGAATCCAATCGAATCCGCTCTCCCTGCCGTTCGTTCCCGAAAAACTGGTCAATCCCGTCCATGCCTGCGGCTCGCGAAATAGGATGGCCACGTAAGGGGTCGCCAACAGGAGGAGCCAAACGGGCTGGGTCCATAGTTGAAGTCGATTGATGTTGGTGATGCCGTAGGTGACCAGGGGAATGACGATGATCGCGCTGATCACGTGCGCCGCCGCCAGGGGAATGCCGAAATAGAGCTCCAGGGCCAGCGACATGATCGAGGCTTCGAGCGCGAACAAGGTAAAGGTGAAGGAGGCGTAAATGAGGGAAGTGAAAGTCGACCCGATGTAGCCGAATCCGGCCCCGCGGGTCAGGAGATCCATGTCGATATTGTAGCGGGCCGCGTAGTAGCTCACCGGAAAGGCGGTGAGAAAAATGATCGCCCCGGCGGCCAGAATGGCCCAGCAGGCATTGGTGAATCCGTAGTTGAGGGTCAGGAAGCCGCCGATGGCTTCCAGCATGAGGAAAGCGATGGAGCCGAAAGCGGTGTTGGCGACCCGAAATTCGGACCACTTGCGAAAGGATTTCGGCGCGTAGCGAAGCGCGTAGTCCTCCAGCGTTTCATTGGTGACCCAGGCGTTGTAGTCGCGGCGCTCCTTCAGAATGGTTTGACGGCCTAGCTCTTCCAATCTCGATCGTTTGTGTTGTTGTTTTGGAAGATATAAGCAATAAGTGCACCAACCATTTTCCCTTCGCCGGGGAAAGGCGACAGAGTGCGTTCGGGCAGGGTCTCCCTTATTTGGTGCAAAGTGCCCCTAAACGGAGCTTTCTAAAATGGAAGCGCTGCCGCCCTGATTCTTATTTGCGTTCGTAGCCGAAATCAAGGATCACCGGGCTGCCTTGATTGTGGATGATGATCCGCTTGCGTTCCGTTGATTCGGTGGTGGGGGGCGATCGATGGCGAGAAGCATCGGTTGCCGGCGCCCTTGCCGGGGAGGAATCCTTCGCCGGAGGCGTGTTCGAGACGGACGCCGCAGGTGCCGGTTTGGACGGTTCCGATTTAGACGGTTTCGATTCCGGCACGGATTCGATCCGAATTTCGGGCACCCATTGTGGCTCCTCGCCTCCGGCTCGGGGCAATCGCTCCTTGCGGGCATTCAGATGTTCGAGCAGATTGAAACAGACCGTGGCGATGTGGTCGGCATAGATCGCCAATTGCTCCCTTGAGCCGCTGTCGGCTTGGCCGGGGTCGGTATGAGCCACGAAATCCATGAACAGAGAAGCGCTTTCGTCCGGCCGATCGGTGGCGCGCAAGCTGCAGGTGACCGGGAGAACATTCGCTTTTTGAAATGCCAGCGCCCGTGGGTTCGAATCGCCGAAGCTGAGGGAAAAACCGGCCGGCGTGGCCTTTTTTTCCATGCGGCCGATGCGTGCCTCCAAAACGTGACTGGCTGCTTTTTCCCCTTCGGTGGGATCGTCCACTTCGACCGCAAATCCCGATGCGGCGAGTTTGCGGCTGACCGCCTTTTCCAGTATTTGCCGATCCGGCGCCTCGAGCCGAGTGGGGCTGTTCGGGGCGAGCCGGAAGACGATGCCTTGGATCGCGTCGGCGCGGGGCAGTGTCCCTCGGTGTTGGGGTCCCGTAGCGCAGCCGGCCGTCGTCAGCACGAATATCAGCCAAAAGAATTTTCGCATCCGCTCCTGTCCTGACAAGTGTTGTGTGATTAGGTTCTGCTGACTTATGGGATGTTCCCGACGCTCTCCCGGCAACTATCTACACAAGCCACCGGTTTCGCTTCGTCTTCCGGAAAGCACTGTAATGCCCCACGCGGTGCGGCTCCATACGTCATTTGACTTATTGTGACCCGGCTCTCCCGGCAAGTTTAATGATCGCCAAGCTCACGCCGGGTTGGCGGTCGCGAATGCCGGCTCGGTCTGAGAAAGCACAGCCGATTTTCATCTTCACCGAGGTCTTTCAGCATGAGCCGACATTTCAAAACAAGGGTCGATCGCCGCCGATGTACCACTGCGGTTGCCGCTGTGGCGGTGGCGACATTGGGTTATACGTCCACTTCTCAAGGGGGGGCGACCTTCAAGATCGACGATACCAAATGGATCAGCGTAGGCGCCGGGCTGCGCACCAGCTTCACCGCCACGGAAGACGCTTCGCCCAATCGCAGCGAATGGTCCAACGACTTCAACATCGACAACATCCGGCTTTACGTCAACGGTCAAATCCATAAGTACTTCAAGTTCGAATTCAACACCGACTGCCAGACGTGCAACGACGGCGGGGAGGTGCGCTTGCTCGATGCGATCGGCAAATTCGAATTCCATCCCATGTTCAATATCTGGATGGGCCGCATGCTGGTACCCGCCGAACGGCGGGAAATGAACGGTCCCTTCTTCAGCGCCGTGTACAACATTTTCGGTGCGGGAACGCCGTTCGAGCCCGCCGACTTCAATCTCACCATCAAATCCGACGGCACCTCCGCCGGTTCTTTCGGCCGCGACGACGGGGGGACCATCTGGGGGGCGTTCTTCGACGGTCGTCTTCAATACGCGGCGGGCTTCTTCCGAGGCCTTCGGGGAGGTGCCAACGGCGACGACAACATTTTGTTCGCCCAGCGGGTCGCCTACAACTTCTGGGACGTGGAGAAGAATCCGGGCTACTACACCTCCGGCACCTACTACGGCCATGGGGGCGACATCCTGACCCTCGCGGTTTCCAACCAATATCAGAACGACGGCGCCGGCATTTCCAGCGACCCGGGGGACTTCCGCGGCACCTCGGTGGACGTGCTGATGGAGAAGGTGCTCCCCAACGAAGGGGTGCTGACTTTCAACGGCGAGTACAAAAACTACAACATCGACGGCTTCGGCGTCGAATCGCGCATGGCGGTCAAGCGCGGCGACGTCGACGGTTTTGCCATGTTCGAGGGCAACGCCTACGACGCGAGCCTCATGTATCTGTTCCCGGACCAGGCCTGGATCGGTCAATTCCAGCCCTATGGGCGGCATGTCTGGGTGTCGCCCGACAACAGCCCTAACCGGGATATGTGGGAGGCCGGCGTCAATTACGTGATCGACGGCCACAACGCCCGGGTGACCTTGCTTTGGGAATACGGGGATCTGCTCACCAAGGGCCTGGATTACACCCCGACGGCCAGCGGGCAGTCCATCCACGCCGTGAAATTGGGCCTGCAATTGCAAATTTGATTTCGATTCAACCTGCAAGCGAAAGAGGAAATCCTATGAAGACCTTAAGTAAATATTTGTTGCCGAGTTGGTTGGTTTTTGGCCTGTCCTGGGCATTGATGGCTTCCGGACCCGCAGCGGTCGCCGGAGAAACGATTAAAGTGGGGATCCTTCACTCCCTGTCGGGAACCATGGCGATTTCCGAGACCACCCTCAAAGATGCGATGTTGATGCTGATCGAGGAACAGAACAAAAAAGGCGGGGTTCTGGGCAAGAAGATCGAACCGGTGGTGGTGGACCCCGCCTCCAACTGGCCCCTGTTCGCCGAGAAGGCGCGCGAGTTGATCGAAAAGGAAAAAGTGGCGGCGATCTTCGGCTGCTGGACCTCGGTCTCGCGCAAGTCGGTGCTGCCGGTGGTGGAAGAACTCGAGGTGCCGCTGTTCTATCCGGTCCAGTACGAGGGCGAGGAGTCCTCCCGGTACGTCTTCTATACCGGCGCCGCCCCCAATCAGCAGGCGATTCCCGCGGTGGACTATCTGATGAACGAACTCGGGGTGAAACGCTGGGTCCTGGAAGGCACCGATTACGTCTATCCTCGCACCACCAATAAAATCCTGGCGGCCTATCTCAAATCCAAAGGCGTCAAGGCGGATGACATCATCGTCAATTACACGCCGTTCGGGTTCTCCGATTGGCAGTCCGAAGTGGCCCGGATCAAGCAATTCGGCGCTGCGGGCAAGAAAACCGCGGTGGTTTCCACCATCAACGGCGACGCCAATGTGCCGTTCTACAAGGAACTCGCCAACCAGGGCATGTCCGCCGAGGATATTCCGGTGGTGGCGTTTTCCGTGGGCGAGGAAGAACTGTCGGGCATCGATACCAAGCCCCTGCTGGGCCATATGGCGGCCTGGAATTACTTCATGAGCGTGGACACGCCGGCCAACGAGGAATTCATTTCCCAATGGCATCGCTTCGTCAAGAATGAAAAACGGGTGACCAACGATCCCATGGAGGCCCATTACATCGGCTTCAACATGTGGGTGAAAGCGGTGGAAAAGGCCGGTACCGCCGATCCCGAGGCGGTGGTCGATTCGATGGTCGGCGTGGTCGCGCCCAATCTGTCCGGCGGTTACGCGGCGATGATGCCCAACCACCACATCACTAAGCCCGTGTTGATCGGAGAGATTCAAGACAACGGCCAGTTCGCGGTGGTTTGGCAAACCCCCGCCGAAGTGCCCGGGGACGCCTGGTCCGATTATCTCTCCGACAGCAAGGATTTGATCTCCGATTGGCGCGCTCCGCTGGGGTGCGGTAATTACAACGTGAAATCGGGCCAGTGCTCGGGCCAGAACTATTAGTAGGGGCAGGCCCCTGTGCCTGCCCACGTTCAGGGCAACCACGGAGGGTTGCCCCTACGGACGGGATGGTTTACCGCAAACGGCGCATCCTCGTCGGACAGCGGATCGGTTGCCCCTACGGGCGAGGGATGGTTTGCCCCCCATCACGCATATAGGGGCGGGCCCTTCCCTTGTGCCTGCCCCGTTCAGGAAAAGCGAAGGGGTTACACCGACAGATTAACCGGGAAAATCCATGCAGACAGTCAATTTCCATCATCATCCTTGGCATCGTTCGTTCCCAATCGGCTTGGGATGGGTGCTCATGCTGGCGATTCTGACCGCGCAAGCGGCGGACCCGACGTCCGGACAGGCAACCCTGGGAAAGGTGCTCGAAGGGCTCACCGTGAGAAGCTTCAGCCAGAAGAAGGCGGCGGTCAAGAACCTCGCCGCGGTCGACCATCCCCGCGTGCTTCCGGTCATGAAGGCCCTGCTCGAAGGGGACCTGTATTACCGCAAGATCGGCCGGCAGGTATTGATTTTGCGGTCCCGGGACGCGGAATACGCGATTTATGACGCCGTCACCGGCGAATCCCTCGGCAGCGGGGACAAAAAAGGTCTGTCCAAGATCATCATCAACAACCAGATGCGTGTGATTCTTCGCGATGCGATCGCCCGGCTGAGTCTCGCCAGCGAAAACGCCGGCGTCCGCCTGGCGGCGGTGGAGGAAATGTTCGATCGCCTTTCCCCCGGGGATGCCAAGCTGCTCAGGGACATGCGGGAAACCGAAAGGCATCCCGAAGTGCTCGAGGCGATCGACACCGGCCTGGCCCTGGAGGCTTTGGACAGCGGCGACGAGAATCGGCGCCTGGCGGCGGTGGATACCTTATCCCGCAGCGTCAATCGAACCGTGCGCAACCGCTTGAAGCAGTTGCTCGAGTCGAACCTCGACGGGTCTCCCCGCGAGGCCAGCGCGAAAGTACGTGCCGCCGCCCGGAAAGCCCTGGCGGCCATCAATCAGCGCCTGGAAATGTACGCCATGGTGCAGACCGGTTTTTTCGGTTTGAGCCTGGGATCGGTGCTGCTGTTGTCGGCCATCGGCCTGGCCATCACCTTCGGGGTCATGGGGGTGATCAACATGGCCCACGGTGAAATGATGATGCTGGGCGCGTATACGACTTATCTGGTCCAGCAGTTGATGCCCGGCTGGATCGACGCTTCGGTGATCGTCGCCATTCCGGCCGCTTTCGTGGTATCCGGATTGATGGGAATCGCCGTCGAACGGGGCGTCATCCGCTACCTCTACGGACGGCCCCTGGAGACGCTGCTCGCTACCTTCGGCATCAGCCTGCTGCTGCAGCAGCTGGTGCGCACCTTGATTTCGGCGCAAAACGTGGCGGTCGAAAACCCCGCCTGGATGAGCGGGGCGTGGGAAGTCAACGCGGCGCTTTTCCTGACCTACAACCGGCTCTACATCCTCGCCTTTTCTCTGTTGGTCTTCGCGGCGCTGTTCTTGATTCTCAGGCAAACCGATTTCGGCCTCCAAATACGCGCCGTGTCACAAAACCGCGCCATGGCCCGCGCCATCGGCATTCGCAGCAACTGGGTGGACGCCGCCACCTTCGGTCTCGGATCGGGGATCGCCGGGGTGGCGGGCGTGGCCTTGAGTCAATTGACCAATGTGGGTCCCAATCTGGGCCAGTCCTACATCATCGATTCCTTCATGGTGGTGGTGTTCGGCGGGGTGGGAAACCTCTGGGGAACCCTGGTCGGCGCGTTGGGACTGGGGCTGGTCAACAAGCTGCTGGAGCCTTGGGCGGGGGCGGTGATGGCCAAGATCCTGGTGCTCGTGTTCATCATTCTGTTCATGCAAAAGCATCCGCGCGGTTTATTTCCTCAACGTGGACGTTCGGCGGAGGATTGAGTCATGCAGGGATTCGACGTGCTTAGAGACTGTTTACAAACTCGCTTTCCCATATTGGAGGAGAAGCCGGGGGATTGCCTGAAGGGCGTTCGCGACCGGGATGGTCGCGATTCGAGCCCCCAGGGAAGGGTTCAAGGCGTCCCTGAAGGCAATCCCCCGGCTTCTCCTACTAGGGCGTCAAGGGGTGTTTGGAAACAGCCTCTTATTCACCGTTTCGCCGCCGATCGCGGTGGCTTGATTATGCTGGCGGTGCTCGCCCTGATGACGGTGGCGGTGCCGGTATTGAATCTGATCGTGCCCGAGGGGTCGGGCCTGCATCTGTCCACCTACACGGTGACCTTGTTGGGCAAGTATCTGTGCTACGCCTTGCTCGCCCTGGCGCTGGATCTGGTCTGGGGTGCGGTGGGCATCTTGAGTCTGGGGCACGGCGCCTTCTTCGCCCTGGGCGGCTACGCCATGGGCATGTACCTGATGCGCCAGATCGGTTCGCGCGGTGTCTACGGAAATCCGATACTGCCCGATTTCATGGTGTTCCTGAATTGGAAGGAATTGCCGTGGTATTGGTACGGCTTCGACCATTTCTGGTTTGCCATCGTGATGGTGATGCTGGTTCCGGGATTGCTCGCCTTTTGCTTCGGCTGGTTCGCCTTTCGTTCGCGGGTCACCGGGGTCTATCTCTCGATTATTACCCAGGCCATGACCTACGCCTTGATGCTGGCTTTCTACCGGAATGAAATGGGCTTCGGAGGAAACAACGGCCTCACCGACTTTAAGGATATTCTGGGATTCAGTCTTCAGGAAGATGCGACCCGCGTCGGTCTGTTTCTGGCGAGCGCCGTCGCCCTGGCGGGGGGATATGTGCTGACGCGCTGGGTGGTCACCACCAAGCTCGGCCGGGTGGTGGTGGCGATTCGGGACAGCGAGGACCGGGCGCGGTTTTTGGGTTACCGGGTCGAGCATTACAAACTGTGGATGTTCGTCCTCTCGGCGATGTTGGCCGGAATCGCCGGCGCGCTGTACGTTCCCCAGGTGGGGATCATCAACCCCAACGAGTTCTCGCCCCTCAACTCCATCGAACTGGTGATCTGGGTTGCCGTGGGCGGTCGGGGGACTCTCTACGGCGCCGCCTTCGGCGCGTTTCTGGTCAACTACGCCAAGACCTACCTGACCGCGGCGTTGCCCGAAATATGGCTGTTCGCCCTGGGGGCGCTGTTCGTGGTCGTCACCTTGTATCTTCCACGCGGCCTGGTGGGATTGATCGAACGGAATCGAGCGGCGAGGGAAACCTCATGAACAGTGCGATGCAGGATTTTTTTCGGCGCGATCGCGTCTTCGACTTCGTCGCTGTACGCAGTCATCCGGTCATTCCGGGGGAGATCGATACCAGTCACGGCCCGATATTGTATCTGGATGACGTGACCGTGAGCTTCGACGGTTTCAAGGCGCTGGATGGATTGAGCCTGTACGTGGACGACGGCGAGCTGCGCTGCATCATCGGCCCCAACGGGGCGGGCAAGACCACCATGATGGACGTGATGACGGGCAAGACCCGGCCGGTGTCCGGTTCGGCCTATTTCGGCCAAACCCTGGATCTGAGCCGGATGAGCGAACCGGAAATCGCCGCGGCGGGCATCGGGCGCAAGTTTCAAAAGCCTTCCGTCTTTCCCGAGCATACGGTCTGGGAAAACCTGCACCTTTCTCTCAAGACCGACAAGCGGGTGTGGCCCACTCTGCTGGCACGCCTGACCGCTGCCCAGCGGGACCGCATCCATGAAGTGCTCGAGACGGTGGGATTGGAGGACGCGAGGGATCGCTTCGCGGGCGCGCTTTCCCACGGCCAGAAACAGTGGTTGGAGATCGGCATGCTGCTGGCGCAGAATCCGCGGGTACTTTTGCTCGACGAACCGGTGGCGGGGATGACCCAGCAGGAAATCGAGCGGACGGCGGATCTGCTGAACTCGCTGGCGGGCGCGCATTCGGTGATCGTGGTGGAGCACGACATGGAATTCGTGCGCGCCATCGCCCGGCGGGTGACCGTCCTGCACGAGGGCAGGGTACTCGCCGAGGGCCGAATGGATCAGGTGCAGGCCGATCCGAGAGTGATCGAGGTTTACTTGGGAGAATGACATGCTGCGCGTAGAAGGATTGGAGCAATACTACGGCCAAAGCCATACTCTGTGGAATATCGGCCTCGAGGTGCCCGATGGAAAGTGTGTCTGCCTGCTGGGCCGCAACGGCGTGGGCAAGACCACTTTGCTCAAGTGCATCATGGGCCTGTTGCCTTCGGCTTCGGGGCGGATCGATTTTGCGGGGGAAGAAATCGCCGGCGCACCCGCCGAATGGCGCGCCCGCCTCGGAATCGGTTATGTCCCCCAGGGGCGCGAGATTTTTCCCCGCCTCACGGTGGAGGAAAACCTGCGCTTGGGTCTGCTTGCCCGCCGGGACGGCGTGCGCAAGTTGCCGGAGCGGATCTTCGAGCTCTTTCCGGTGCTCAAGCAGATGCGGCGCCGGTGCGGCGGCGACCTTTCCGGCGGGCAGCAGCAGCAATTGGCGATCGGCCGTGCCCTGGCCGTCGGCCCCAAACTGCTCATTCTGGACGAGCCCACCGAGGGGATTCAGCCCAACATCGTGCACGAGATCGGCGACATTATTCTTAGGCTCAACCGAGAGGAACGGTTGACGGTTCTGTTGGTGGAGCAGAAACTGCATTTCGTGCGGCGGGTGGCCGACCGATTCCATGTGATGAACAAGGGACGGATCACCGCCGCGGGGGCTATGGAGGAATTGTCGGAGGAGTTGGTACGGGAGTACTTGACGGTGTGAGTATAAAACTCAAGCAGAGTCCCTTCTCCCGCTGGCGGGAGAAGGCAAGGATGAGGGTGGTTCAAATTCAAGGAATATTCCTGATTGATTCCACCCTCACCCCGACCCGCCAGCGGGAGAGCAACCGTGTTTAAAGTCAAGTGTTTTGTGGCTGCCAAGGGGTATTATTTTTCAACATGGCATTCATGATGGTGAGCAACTTCCTCATGCAGGCGACGATGACGACCTTGGGCGGTTTGCCGGCGTTTTTGAGGCGTTCTGCAAAGGCGCGGATGACCGCATTACAGCGTATCGCCGAGATCGTGGCCATGTATAGCACGGCGCGAACCTCGGAGCGACCGCCCCAGATGAAGCGCTTGCCGCGATACTGGCCACTGTCGTTGGCCATCGGCGCCACGCCGACCAGCGCGGCAATCTCGCGCCGGTTGAGGGTGCCCAGCTCCGGGCATTTTGCCAGCAACGTGACAATGGTCACCGAACCGACGCCGGGAATGCTCTTGAGCAGATCGTCCTTGGCCCGCCAGGCGTCCGACTCGCGCAACCGCCGGGTCAGGTCCCGGTCGTTCTGGTCAATCTGCTTGTCCAGCCAGGCGATATGCTTTTTCAGACTGGTTTGCAGCGGTTTCGTCGTGGCTCCCTTCAATCGGAGGACCTCTTGAACCCGGATGCCGATCAACTGCCGCCGCCGGTCCACCAGATCGTCCAACGCGCGGGTGTCCGCATCCTTGAGCGGACGCGCCTGGGGACGGATGGCCCGGGCAAACGCCGCCAGCACCCCGGCATCCACCCGATCGGTCTTGGCCAGCCGGCCACTGGCCTTGGCAAAGTCGCGCACCTGGCGCGGATTGACCACTGCCACCGGCAATTCCTTACCCGCCAAGGCAGACGCAATCTGGGTTTCCAAACCGCCGGTGGCCTCGATGACGATCAAGGTCGGCCCGATCTCTTGCAACTGCAAAACCAGCTGATCGATCCCCTTGGCATCGTAGGCCACCTGCCATACCTGACCTTGAGGCTCGACCGCCCCATCCAGCGTCGCTTTCGACACGTCAATACCAACAAACTGTTCTGCATTCATTTCGTTCATGATTCCCAACCTTGCAAAAATACGGGCTTATCTGCCCAAGCAACCGTCCGGGGTATCCATGAAAACCGGTGCGACGCTCATCGCTCTCCCACGGGCTTGGTGTCCCAAGGGAGTTTCGAACTGCCGCACCGGGCCAGACATAAACCTACTCAAACAACCACTGTCCAGCAACACAAAACATACAAGGGAGGTATTGGTCGATTGCTTTGAACTTGGAATAGGAGGGTTTGCGATGAACTTTCGAGTTTGGGAGATGATAGGCGTATTGCTCATGGCATGCACCCTGGCCCCCGGCGCGGCCTTGGCGCATACCGGGATCGGGCCGACGGGCGGATTCACCGCCGGTCTGGTGCACCCGTTCGCCGGCATAGACCATCTTTTGGTTTTATTGGCGGTCGGCTGGTGGGCCGCGATGATGGGCGGATACGCGCGATGGTTATTGCCATTGAACTTCGTCTCGGCCATGGCGCTGGGAGCCGCCGTTCAGCAATGGGGGATGGTTTGGTCCGAGGCCGAGGTGCTGGTTTCCCTGTCGGTGGTGATGATGGGGGGAGTGCTGTTGCGCAATTGGCGTGCGGCGATGGTGCCCGCGATGATGGGGGTAACGGCATTCGCCCTGTTTCACGGCTATGTGCATGCCGCGGAGATGGGGCATGAAACGGGTGCGATTGCCTACGCCAGCGGATTTTTGACCGCCACCGCGATGCTGCAGACGGCGGGGTTCGGATTGGGACGCTGGACTTGCCGCTACCGCTGGCCGCGTTTGACCTTCGGAATGTTGTGCGCCGGCGTCGGGACGTATCTTTTGACCGGAGTTTAATTCCGGTGATAGCGCTGGCGAACTCGGTAGGGGAAGGTTGGTCGGCCGGCCTCCGGCTGGGTTTCGAGAAGCGCCCGGAGCGCACCGTCCTGGCCGCTCGGCGAAGACATGGCCCGCTTCTGGTACAGCGGCCGTTTTATCCCGAGGGCGGCGTTTGCCATGCCTATCTGCTCCACCCGCCGGGTGGGGTGGTGGCGGGCGACCGCTTGGCGATCGAAATCGAAGTGGGAGCGGACGCGCAAGTGTTGGCCACCACGCCCGCCGCGGGAAAGTTCTACCGCAGCGAGGGAGCGACGGCGCATCAAACGGTGAGTCTGTCGGTGAATTCCGGGGCCGTATTGGAATGGCTGCCCCAGGAAAATATTTTCTATGAGGGCTCCTGTGTGGCGACGGAGACCTGGGTGAATCTTTCCGCCGGGGCCGGATTCATCGGCTGGGAAGGCTTTTGCCTGGGCCGTCCGGCGGCCGGTGAAGGGTTCGAGCGGGGGCGAGTGGGTTTGGGGTGTGCGCTCCGATTGGAAGGCGAGCCGCTGCTCGTCGAGCGGTTCGAATTGAATCGTGAAGCACTGGCGGCGATTTGGGGCCTAAGGGGGAATCCGTGTGGGGCGGCCCTTTACGCCTATCCCGCCACGCAGGATTTAGTGGAGAGGGTTCGGGGCCTCGTCGGCGACAAGGACGGATTCGGCGCGACCCTGGTGGACGGCGTCCTGGTTTGCCGCGGTTGGGGGCGGCGAATGGCCCCCTTGCGACACCTGTTCATGGAGATTTGGAGCGAGATCCGGCCCGATATCGTCGGACGACCCGCGTGTCCACCTCGGATTTGGGCTACGTGAGCCGGTTTGATGTCGAAGCTGCAGAAGTTGAAAAGGAGAGTCGGGGGGAACGCTCCGGGACCGATCGCAGCAAGGATGCTGCGATCGAGCGTACAGGGAGGTATTTACCGCGTGTCCCGGAGCGTTCCCCCCGACCCGTACTCCCCGCCTCCTGATTTCGTCCCTGATGTGAAGCAAGGAGATTGGTATGCAACTGACACCCAGAGAAAAAGATAAGCTATTGCTTTTCACCGCCGCCTTGTTGGCCGAACGGCGCAAGGCCAAGGGGTTGAAGCTCAATCAGCCGGAAGCGGTGGCCTATATCAGCGCCGCGCTGCTGGAAGGCGCCCGGGAGGGTCGCCGCGTGGCGGAACTGATGGACTACGGGCGGACCCTGCTGGATCGAAACGACGTTATGGACGGCGTGGCGGAAATGATCCCGGAGGTTCAGGTGGAAGCCACGTTTCCGGACGGCACCAAGCTGGTCACGGTGCACAATCCGATCGTTTGAGGGAGGAAATGGCATGATACCGGGGGAAATTTTGGTGGCCGATGGGGATATCGAGCTTAACGAAGGTCGGGAAGTCCTTGTCCTGACGGTCGAAAATACCGGGGATCGCCCGGTTCAGGTGGGTTCCCATTACCACTTTTACGAAGCCAATTCGGGGCTCCGCTTCGACCGCGCCCGCGCCCGCGGGTTTCGCCTGGACCTGCCGGCGGGCACCGCGGTGCGCTTCGAGCCCGGGCAGTCGCGCGAGGTGCGCCTGGTGCCCTTCGGCGGCCACCGGCGGGTTTACGGCTTTCAGCAGCAGATCATGGGGGATCTATGACTCGGATCAATCGACAAGCCTATGCGGAAATGTACGGACCGACGGTGGGAGACCGGGTGCGCTTGGCCGACACCGAACTTTTCATCGAAGTCGAGGAGGATCGCACGCTTTACGGCGACGAGGTGAAGTTCGGCGGCGGCAAGGTGATCCGCGACGGCATGGGGCAAAGCCAGGCGGGATCGGATAGGGCGGTGGACACGGTGATCACCAATGCGCTGATCGCCGATCACTGGGGCATCGTCAAGGCCGACGTGGGGATCAAGCACGGTCGCATCGCCGCCATCGGCAAGGCGGGCAATCCGGATACCCAGACCGGGGTGACGGTGGTCATCGGACCGGGCACCGAGGTGATCGCCGGGGAGGGGCAGATCCTCACCGCCGGCGGTATCGATTCCCATATTCACTTCGTCTGCCCGCAGCTGGCGGAGGAAGCCCTGATGTCCGGCGTCACCACCCTACTCGGCGGCGGCACCGGACCCGCTACCGGAACCAACGCCACCACTTGCACGCCGGGGCCTTGGAATATCGGGCGCATGCTCCAGGCCGCCGACGGTCTGCCCGTGAATATCGGGCTGTTGGGCAAGGGCAACGCCAGCCTTCCGCACGCTTTGGAAGAACAGGTTCGGGCCGGCGCCATGGGTCTCAAGCTGCACGAGGATTGGGGAACCACCCCGGCCGCCATCGATTGTTGTCTGGAGGTTGCCGACCGCTTCGATGTGCAGGTGGCGATCCACACCGATACCCTCAACGAATCGGGTTTCGTCGAGAATACCTTGGCGGCGTTCAAAGGGCGGACCATTCATACCTATCACACCGAAGGGGCGGGCGGCGGTCATGCGCCGGACATCATCCGGGCCTGCGGCGAGCCCAACGTGTTGCCGTCCTCCACCAATCCGACCCGTCCCTTTACCGCCAATACGGTGGACGAGCATTTGGATATGCTGATGGTCTGCCATCATTTGGATCCGGGGATCGCCGAGGACGTGGCCTTCGCCGAATCGCGGATTCGACCGGAAACCATCGCCGCCGAGGATATCCTTCATGATTTGGGGGCCTTTTCCATGATCGCCTCCGATTCCCAAGCCATGGGTCGGGTGGGGGAAGTCATCCTGCGGAGCTGGCAGACCGCCCACAAGATGAAGATGCAGCGGGGCAGTCTCCCGGAGGACCCGGCCCGTCACGACAATTTCCGCGTGAAGCGTTATCTCGCCAAATACACCATCAATCCGGCCATCGCGCACGGCATCGCGCACGAGGTGGGATCGGTGGAGGTGGGCAAATTGGCGGACCTGGTGCTGTGGAAGCCGGCCTTCTTCGGCGTCAAGCCCGGTTTGATCGTCAAAGGCGGAATGATCGCGGCGGCGCCCATGGGCGATCCCAACGCTTCCATTCCCACCCCCCAGCCGGTTCACTACCGCTATATGTTCGGCGCCTTCGGCGGCGCCTTGGCGGCCACCGCCATGACGTTTCTTTCCCGCGCCGGAATCGAATCGGCGGTGGCGGAACGATGCGGTTTGCGGAAGATGATCGGCGTCTCATCGGGCAATCGAGAGATCGGCAAGGCCGACATGATTCACAACGATTATCTGCCCCATATCGAGGTGGACCCCCAAACCTATGTGGTGCGGGCGGACGGAGATGTGCTCGCGTGCGATCCCGCCGAGACGCTGCCCCTGGCGCAGCGGTATTTTTTGTTTTGATCGGGGTGACATCAATTGGAAAAAAATACCAAAATCATGTTGAAAGTATCGGGATTTGCCTCGCCGGGGTCGGTGCCCGGCGATACGATCACCTTGAGCTATCAAATGCGCCAGAAAAGTCGCCTCTTGGTGAGGACCGAGGGCGGGTTCGAGGCGGGAATCTTCCTTCCCCGCGGGACGGTGCTCCGGGATGGGGATCTGCTCGCCGCGGAAGACGGCCGGACCATCCGCATCCGGGCCGCGCTCGAACCGGTTTCGGTGGCCCGGACCGAAGACCCGTGGTTGTTCGCAAGAGCGTGTTATCACTTGGGCAACCGGCATGTGGCGCTTCAAATCGGAGCGGGGGAATTACGCTATCTCGCCGATCATGTCCTGGACGATTTGGTCCGCGGATTGGGTTTGCCGGTGGAATTGATGCGGCTAACTTTCGAGCCCGAGGGCGGGGCGTATCCTACCCATTCCCATGCTCACTGATCTGGCTTTGGTGAGGCTGTTACAGCTGGCCAGTCCCGCCCTGCCCATCGGCCTCTACAGTTATTCCCAGGGCATGGAACGGGCGGTGGAGGACGGTTGGATCCGCAACCGGGGACAGGCCGGCGAGTGGATCGGCGGGCTGCTGGCGCAAAGCCAGGCGCGGATCGATGCACCGCTGCTGATTCGTCTCCACCGGGCATGGGTGGACGGCGATGACGCGGCATTGGCGCGATGGAGCAAGCAACTTCAATCATTCCGGGAAACGGCGGAACTCAGGGCGGAGGACCGCCAGGGCGGCCAGGCTTTGGCCAGGCTCTTGACCGGGCTAGAAGTGAGCCGGGCGCAGCCGTGGATCGTTCGACCCGATGCGACCCTCGCCACCTCCTTCAGCCTGGCGGCGGCGAATTGGGACATTCCCGAGCTTGAAACGGCCATCGGCTATTTATGGAGCTGGCTGGAAAATCAGGTGCTGTGCGCCGTCAAGCTGGTACCGCTGGGGCAGGCGGACGGCCAGCGGCTGCTCACCGAATTGGGGGAAGGGATTCCCGAACTGGCGAAACGCGCCCTCGAACTGGACGACGAGGAAATCGGCGGGAACGCCTTCGGTTTGGCTCTCTCCAGCAGTCGGCACGAGGTTCAGTATTCGCGTCTCTTTCGGTCTTGAAAATTGAATGCTATGCAGGTGAACGATGACAGAACGAGAGATTTTGAGAGTGGGCATCGGGGGACCGGTGGGCTCGGGCAAGACCGCGCTGGTGGATGCTCTGTGCAAGGTCATGCGCGACCGTTACCGGATCGCCGTCGTGACCAACGATATTTACACCCGCGAGGATCAGGAATTTTTGATTCGCAGCCAAGCGCTTCCGGAGGAACGGATCGTGGGAGTGGAAACGGGGGGATGCCCCCACACCGCGATTCGGGAAGATGCTTCCATGAACCTCGCGGCAGTGGAGGATTTGTGCCGGCGATTTCCGGATCTGGACTGTGTCCTGGTGGAAAGCGGCGGCGATAACCTGAGCGCCACCTTCAGCCCGGAATTGGCCGATCTTACGATTTATGTGATCGACGTGGCCGCCGGGGACAAGATTCCGCGCAAAGGCGGTCCCGGCATTACCCGTTCCGATCTGCTGGTGATCAACAAGACCGATCTCGCTCCTCACGTCGGGGCATCGCTCGAGGTGATGGAGCGCGACGCCGGCAAGATGCGGGGAGATCGGCCGTTCGTTTTCACCAACCTGAAGAATTGCGAAGGGCTGTCGGAGGTGGTGGCATTTATCGCCCAGCAGGGAATGTTGGGACGCTGAACGGGAAGTCTCGTGATGGAATCCGAGGGTACCGGGCCCCGGATTCCTACATCTGTTAGTTGCCGCTATCTTCCAGCCATGACACCGCAGGCATCAGTTTCAACCAGCCCCGCGGACCATGATTGCGGGGATAGCTGTAGATGGCTTGACCATAGGCGGGATTGACATATTCCACGTTGAACGCCACGGTGGCATCGGGTCCTTGCCTCGGGTAGCTGAAAATCGCTTGGCCGTAGCCCTGGTTCACGTAGACGATCTTCGGAGACACCGCCGGCACTTCCATGTTTTCGGGGTTGCTATAACTGTGGATTGCATTGTTGGAAGCTTGATTCACGTAGATCATTGCATTCTGCCCCACCAAAACCGACGGATCGCTGGGGGAGGGCACTTCAGCTACGGCCGTTCCGCCAACCAACGCCCCTATCACTATGGGAGCTAACCAGCGTTGCTTGAACATCGATTTTATTGTAAACATGGCACACCTCTTCTCGATCATGGTATTCGCGTTTTTTATAATGGTTCACTTATATAGACAAGCCGATCGAGCAAGAGGTTTCTCTTCGAGCGTATTTTTGTCGTCGTGAATCACGATGCACATCAATCTGGCAATACGATTTTTTCTGACGACTGCTCAAGCGCCAAATTGCCTCCTTGAGCAGTACCATGTGGACTATCCGTTCCAATATTACAAGTGCATCAACCACTAAGCGTTTCATGTTCATGGCATGCACCGAATTTGAACAGCCTAACGTGAAAATATCAGCCGCAGCCGTGGTGGACGTCCCGGCCTTCCGGTTTTGGCTTGTGGTGATTACAGGTCTTCAGGCTTAAGGCCGGCCTGTTTTGCTATGCGCGCCATCATCCGTGGCCCGATCTCTTCGCTATCGTGGAAGGCGAAAACGACGTCTTGCCAACCTGGTCGTTCCAATGTTCGATGTGAACCTGATTGCCGCTTTACCTTCCAACCAGTACGCATCAAAGCCGCTGCCTTACACGCTGACCAATGACTCACGCGGCAATCAAGTCGGGTATGTCTTCGCCATGCTCCAAACGCTCCGCTAGTACCCGCAAGGCCAAGGCTTCGGCTTTGGCGATCGCTTCGGCCCGATCCGATCCATAGGTCAGGACGCCGGGGAGTTCGAGAACTTCTGCGATATAGCGTCCATCTTCTTCGCGTTCTACTTCAACGGTGAGCATGGTAATGGATCGGTCCGGTTTCGTCGGTTATGTACTGGTGGGACATTTTCATTGTCGTGTCCCGGATGATTCCCTAATAGGCCGTCGGTGTGGTTTACTGATGGCCGTGGAAGACTTTCCTGGCCCCCAGGTTCGATGCCAGTTCATCGAGGGCAACAAAACCGTGCCGGTGACAAGACGGGGCTTCGTGGGTCACCAGGACATGGGCCCGGTTAAGCTTGAGCCTATCGAATTCGCAAGGGAAAATCGTGACCCGGTGCTTCCGTGGCATCCCACCACGCCAGCGATTGCCTTTTCCCATCGACCGGAACCATTCTTTTTTTTTGTCGGCCAGCCATGGGTGTCGGAGTTGTCCTTTGGAAACCAGATCTTGCCGCGGAACACGCCGCCAAGTCCGGCAATCCGGATGTTGCCGATTTGGACTACGCGGCCGTGAATATTGCGCTCGGCTAAACCGGATCCGAAAACACGGTCGTACCATTCATCCCGGTCGCCATCATGGTTGACTGGGATCCAGTAGACTTCGGTCACATCCAGAATTGGCGCCAAAACCTCATCCAGCGGCCGGTCCGGGGTCATGTCGCCCAAAAGGATCACGGCATCGGGCCGATGGGTTTGGACGCAATCGATAATTGGCTGGAACCGGCCATGAGGATCGCCGACGAAGAAAATCATGTCGAGTTTGCGGCGAGTTTAGCGCTGACCAATCGGTTGAGGCTCACACCTTGTTCGGCGGCTTGGATCGCCAAGGCTCGATGGACTTCCGGCGGGATACGAACGCGAAATTCGCCGCTGTAGCGCTTGTCCGCCAATGGAACGGGCAGGGTTTCGCCGGCGTCTTCCATGTCGGAAAGCACCTCGGAGACCAACTTGCGAATCCCCCGAAGGGCTTTCTCCGGGGTTTTCGCCAGCCACGACAGCGAAGGGAATTCCGCGCACAAGCCCACGTATTCACCATCCTCGGTGGACCAGGTGACGCGGTATGTATAGTGGTCAGTCTGCATTGCGCAGGCCCTCCAATTTTTGGATTGCCAAAAGCACTTGGCGTACTTGATAGGGTTTGGCACGGCCCTTGTCATTCTGAATGTTAATCCTGGGATCACCGGGCCAGGGCGTTTTGAAGAATGCGTGACTGGTGCCGTGTTGCCGTGGCTTCCCAAAATAGTGCTCGCATACCTTCATGAGGTCCGCGAACCTGACATTGGCCGGTTCGCGTTGCATTCGGTCGAGAATTTTCTTGACGGAAGCCATGGCAATAATGGTATCAATAGTGACACCTTTTGCAAGCCGAATATCCCTTTTGAATCGAGCTATTTCAGGATTTTGTCGATTAAAGGCAGGATTCCCAGAGAACTCCCGATGATACGCGCAAGCTTCGTGAATATTCGGGGTCAGAGTAACATTTATCTGTTATCACTGCCTTGTTGACTCGTAGAATATTTTCAACGATAAACTTCCCTTCGGTGGCCGACTTTCAGAATGAGTACCAACAGCCTGTTATCTTCAATGCGGTAGATGATCCGGTAATCTCCAACGCGCACCCGGTAAAGCTGATCCTCGCCTTTCAGTTTCGTTACCCCTGGCGGCCTTTTGTACTCAGTCGATTGATGGTTTTGGCGAGTCGTTGCCGGATATTCGCCGGGAGTTTGTCGAATTGCTTTTTTGCCGAAGCTGCAAGCTCGATCTCATAGGCCATGCTCAGCCTTGATCGATTCCCAGGAGACGGTTTCTTCTTCTCCTTGTTCGATCCGCTTCAAGACGGCTTTTGCTTCGACCGCATCCTCCAAATCTTCCAGCCGTTCCATCAACTCCCGGTATTCATCCAGAGGAAGGACCACGGAGACGCGGTTGCCGGTTTCGTCGGTGATGTACTGGTGGTGCATTTTCATAATCCGTTTCCGGGAAAAATGCGAATGAGCGTACCAAGGGCGTACCAAAGCGGGAATTTCGGGTTCGACACCCCTTAACTTATTCTCTCAATGCATTGACTTAACTGGAGCTGGCGAAGGGATTCGAACCCCCGACCGACGGATTACAAATTACCTGGCATTTAGTCCTAATTAGTTTATCCTGATGCATAGATGTCCACAAATCGTTTTAAATTCAAATACTTGTTGTCCATTGTTGTTCATTTGGGTTTGCCAATATATACTTGCAGCTACGGGAAAAACGGCAACCGAGCGGCAACAAAGAAATGGCTCTCACGGATTCTGCGATTCGAAACACCAAGTCGGGCGAACGTGATATTTGGCTGACCGAAAAATCTCGACGGGGCGAAGCCCGGCTTACTCTGAGAATCACTTCTGGTGGTGCCAAAATATTTTATTTGCGCTACACGAATTCTAGCGGAAAGCGGGAACTGATTCGCCTCGGTCACTACGATCGAGAAGGCAAAAAAGGATTGACTCTGAAGGCAGCCGGGGAGCAGGCCGCCACCCTCAAGCTTTTATACCAACAGGGAATAAAAGACCTAAAAAAGCACATTGAGCAAGAAGAACGCCGTCGACAGGAAGAAGAGGAACGCAAACACACCGGCACTTTCGAATCGCTGTTGGACGCTTATGAAGAAAATCTGGAGGGCAGGGTATCCAAATCTGACGTAAGCAATATCATTAGAAACCACGTTAGAGAAGCGTTTCCTGATTTATGTAAACGCCCGGCATCCCAGATCACCCCGGGCGATATCCGTGAGATCCTGGCCCGACTAATCGAACAAGGGAAGGGGAGAACCGCCTCGAAGCTGAGATCGTTTCTCCTGGCCGCTTTCAATCAAGCGATTCGGTCTAAATTCGATCCGACCACGTCAATTCAAAGCACCGGATTCCTGATCGAATCCAACCCGGTTGCCGCCACACCGGCACTTAGCCAGTTTAATCGAGCGCGGGACCGGACACTCACTTGGAAGGAGCTGGTTTTCTATCATGGGGTCCTACTTGAAAATCGAGGAAGCGCCCTGCATGAAGGCCTGCTTGTTGCCTTGTACTTGGGTGGCCAACGGATTTCACAGCTATTCCGATTGCGCCCCGAAAATATCGATCTTGGTAGTAGCGTGCTTACTCTTTATGACCCGAAGGGTCGGCGTCATCAAGCCCGCCCCCATGTGCTTCCGGTCACTGATCCGGTCCGCGCCATCCTGGAGCGGCGGCTTCAATTGAATGATGAATGGATTTTCTCCTCACATGGAAAAAAACCGGTTCATCCAGATAGCGGGACCAAATTGGTTTCTCAGATAAGCGGTGGCCGTTATTCAATGGGGGACATCCGTCGAACCTGCGAAACCTTTCTGGGTGACACTCAAATCATGAGGGACCTTGCCGCCAGCAAGGATTTGCGGGCCCAGATACAGAGCCATGGACTCAATGGCATTCAGGACAGGCATTACGACCGCAACTTGTATCTCCATGACAAACGCCGAGTCTTGGAAGCATGGGCAAAGCGACTTCAAGGAAGCGGTGGCGGTCATGAGTGATTGGGATCCCTATAATGAAATCGACCGGAGAACATACGAAAATGCGTATGTGCTGAGGGTGTACACGCTGCGGAAATTCGGGCGGTGCTTTTACCCATGCCCAATTTCCGAGGCGGCTGTTGAAGCTGTCGAGAAATTCAACGTGCTCGAACTTGGGAGCGTAGTCGAGGCCGGCCGGGCCGCCGGCCTGGTTGCCGAAACACTCGCGAATGATCACCCGGATCTCGCCCTGATGTGGGCAAAATTTGCGCTCGACGCTGGCGACATCTCATGCCTGCGAGAAGTTACCAAGATCGCTCGAAAAGGCGGGGTCGAATTCCTGAACATTGGGGAAGTGGATGCATTTATGACAGGAAATTTCAAATGCCTGATCAGAGACATTGAGATCCCGCCGATGCCGGCCAACGAAGAGGATCCGACCCCAAGAATCACCGTCGCCGCCGTTCCGGACGACGATGACGATTATGACATTAGGCGGTTCGCAGACCTGTGGAAGTACCCGACCCCTCTATCAGTTGTCCCGGACCTTTATAAAGTCGCCAGTCATTTAGATGAAACGTTTCCCTGGTTCAGATCGACAACAGATTCAATCTTGAACGACCTCGCTTCCAGAGCTTGGGGAAACGGTATCGTCAAATTGCCCCCGATCTTGTTGTTTGGGCCGCCAGGAATTGGGAAATCGCTGTATGCCACCGAACTCGCAGATGCGTTTGGGGTGCCTTCAGTCCTTTTCCCCGCTGCCGGCAAATGCGATGACCGCGGGTTGATAGGCAGCGCTCGCGGCTGGGGTAGCGCGACTCCGGGGCTCGTGCTCGAAACCATTAATACCTATAAAGTCGCGAACCCTGTTCTCATTGTCGATGAGCTCGACAAAGCTGGGGGCAGTGACCACAACGGTGGCATGCATAGATCTTTGCTTCAGCTTCTTGAGCCGTCGACTGCTTGCAGGTACTACGACGATTACCTGAAAGCGTCATGCGATTTCAGTTATGTCTCGTGGGTGTTTACCTGCAACGAATACAAATTGATTCCGACTCCGCTGCTTTCCCGTCTTCGTGTATTTCATCTCCAGGGACCCAAGAAGGAAAGCGATTATCGAGCAATCATCAGGTTAGCGGCGGAAAAATTTGCAAAACGGCGTGGTATTACCGCAGAAAGCATGCCCCAGCTTTCTGAACCTGACTTCGACTTGCTTTTTCGTTATGCGAAATCACCAAGGCTTCTAGCCCGGGCGACTGAGACGATGCTTTCCACCATGATTGCGAAGCCGGCCGGCAAACTCCACTAACCACCAAGGGAGAAAATGATGAACACGAAAGAAATCAAAGAGCAATGGCTTGATTGCCATAATAATCTGACCCGACCGGCCAGTCACCTTGATTTTTTGTTCCGGGCCCAAAGAGCATTGATTGAATCTGGCGCCGACAAAAAACGGGAGGAACGATTCAAAAGTGATATCCACGCCGCAATTGGGCTGGCTGAAGACATGATTGAGAAGGTTGAAGAAGCTGTCGATGATTACATGTGTCTCATGGAAGAAATCAAGGATGATCGAAGCACCGCATTTTTGGCATCGAGGGGCCTGTCGGCTTTGAGAGGGATTCGTGAGTGCCATTGCAAGATCAGTGGTTTGCTATGTGAAGCCCTGGCTTTGGACGATTTTCTGGCTCACAAACTCAAGGCTCTAAAGATCATCGACCAAATGATCGGGCATTGGCCCCAGGCGAGGTCACATATCGATCATATCGAATCGATCAAAGATCTTGCGTTCCAGTCCCTGGCCCGGTCCGGTCAGTCGGATGGCAATGGTCCATTTCCTGGAATTGATGATGATGGATTTGTGCCGGCCTGAAGCGACGAGAGAAGTGAACTGGAGGTATGAAAAAGATCAGAGACCGTATCCGTCAGGCAATCGATGAAAGCGGCGACAAGGTTTTTTTGCGACGCGAGTTCGATCGATTTGGAAGCCGGTCAGGAGTGAATGCCACGTTGCGGAAAATGATAGACGAAGGCGAGCTGGTCCGGGTCGGGTACGGTCTCTACGTGCCGGCAGAGATGGGTGAACGAGGCGCCTATCCTAAGTTTTTTATCGAGGATTTTGCACCCCGAGCGCTCGAAAAATTGGGGGTCGAATTCCGCCTAGGTCGGGCGTGGAGACGTTATAACAGCGGCGAGTCAACCCAAGTCCCCGTCAGGCTTATTTTGGACGTTGGAAGGAGACGAATTACACGGAGAATTGGATTCAAGAATTCCGTGCTCTTGTATGAATATGATGGTCGCTGAATACGGGGTTATAAGGAATTTTCATCAATGCCCCTTATAACCGACGAGTTACCGCGCTTTATAGATGTCGAGGCATCGAGCTTGGGGCCACAGTCATATCCCATCCAGGTCGCCTGGTCCTCCCAAGATGGCGAAATCGAAAGCTGGCTGATTAACCCAAAACAGATCCGTCACTGGGACGACTGGGACTGGAATGCCCAGCAAGTTCATCAGATCCCGCAATTAATGCTCCACGAATTCGGGCGTGAACCGCGGTGGGTTGCCGAAAGGATGAACCAATTTTTTTATTGCGCAAATCGGCGGGTGTCGGGCCTCATGATGAATGGGGTCCTGATGTCGAATGGCTATCCACCGATCAGTATCCCGGCGTCTCGAAAGCAGGAATTCAACGCGGTCATGATCGATTTTTACGATACCTTGAAAGCCGAAAAGGTCATTCGGTTTTTGCTGGATTGCCTTTTGTCTTGAATCGTTTCCACCATCTGCCGCCCATCGAGATCGACTACGTTTGCCAGGCCGACGCCGCGGACTTCAATTCCGCCGTCAATTTTTGCATTGTAATCTTGGTGATGATGCCTGTGAAAAATTTTTTTAACGCCCATTTCCCGGGCCAACTCGTCAATGGCAAGGAAACCATGCCGGTGGCTTGTCGGAGCTTCGTGCGTGACCAGCACATCTGCCCGCAGCCGGTGTAGACGCTCGAAATCGTTTGGAAAAATGGAAGCCCGATGCTTAAGTGGCAACCCACCCCGCCAACGATTGCCCTTGCCCATATCTTGGAAAAATTCCTGCCTTGACCGCCATCGAGGGGGCTTGTCCGGCATCCAGATCTTGCCTCTAGGCGAATTGGATGATGAATTTTTGAATGCTTGGAAACGATTCGGACAGATGCTTGAGCATCTGATGCCGGTTTTGGTTTGTTGGAGGGCTTTTTCTCTGCACGGTGTTTCAGAGTCAGTGTCGGTCTTTTGTGGGTCATTTCGATTTCTCCTTTGATTTCAACAACAAACAATCCCGACGGCGGCTTTGACACCAAGCCGCATCGACCGGCCCCGGGGCCCGGATTTCCACGCCGCCGGCTGGGGCGGGCTTGATTGCAAATTGGGTTGGGTTTAGAAGCCCGGTTGTTGCGAGGCCCAACAAGCAAAATACGGCGCCAGCAAGGATCGCTAACAGGACGATGCCCCCCGCACTGGCAAAAGAAATCATCTTGTGGGATCTGATCATCGATCGAGTCATTTCCCTGCCGGCTTCCCGGGCAGCGGATTTAATGTGTGACGGAATCAAAACCACCTCGGCTTTGATTAGCCCAGCCGCTCGATTGGATTCATCCGCCGACTGAATTCCCCTGGCGATTGCGGACATGACATCCCAGCTGGGATCTTCTGGGGCCACCCGTTCCCGGGCACCCCATTCCGATAACAGCTCCCTGATTTTTGGATCGAGGCCGGAGAGGGCTTGATCCCTTTTGTTACTCATTCCAGAACCTCACCATCAAAGAAAAACCTTCCAATTTCATTCGCCTCCTTGAGCCATTTCCATAGGATAATTCGTTCGACGATCTGCAAATCATCCGATTCCGCAATCACCGACAACGGTCCAGGGATGCTCCTCATCTTGCTTGCAACACGCTCCAGCAGGGGCGGCAGGGTTGATTCATGGCCTTCCCATGCATTGTCTTCGCGCCGCCAGGCAAACCGACTCGGGGTCCCCAAATGCGCATTGAGTACCGCCAGCCGGTGGCTTGTTGGATAGGTAATCGACACCAGGCCGGATTCCTGGGAGCGCTGCGCGGCACGGGCGCTTTCAACACCTGGACCGACTGCAAAAGTCACGCCGATTTCAATGCCCATGGCCTCGGCGGCCGGGGCGATCAAATCGGGCGCTAGGGGATCCAATGTCTCGCCCGCGGCGGAAGGCAAGTTGACCACCACCACTTGGGCAGCGTGTGCGGTTACACGATCGAACAAGTGACTCACCGCGTCCTGGGCCGCCATCGGGTCAGGGCGGTTCAGTGGAATCGCTTCTCCCCTCACGTGACCACGATACCGGTCTGCAACATCACGGATTCCGGGGTCACCTTCAACAACAAGTACTTGGTCGGCACCAAATTTATTGATTGCGGAGTCGATTAGTACCGAGGCAATCAGCGATTTGCCGACTCCACCCTTTTCCCCGTGACTGAAAATGATTTTGGTTTTTTGAGTCATTTGGTTTCTCCTTTTGGTTAAGGTTGAATTAAAAACTGAAGTACTCTTTATCACTATCACCCTGGATCGGATTCTCTTTTGCTGGGGACGGTGGCGATTTAGGTGCTTGCGTTGATGCCGATGATTCCTGAATTCCTCCAGGTCGACGGCTTAAATCAGATTTTCGGAGGCCGGGGCGATCCGATTTCTTGAGGCGGTGGCGGTGGCGGTGGTAGGCAGTCTTTAGTGCATGACGGCCGATCCCCACCGCATCAGCGATTTGTCCCCATGTCCAACCGTTTTCCTTTGCTTGCTCAATCTCGGATCGATGAGCCCGAACGAATGCCGTGGCCGTCCTGCTCGTCTCAAGCAATTCATTCGGGAATTGCTTCTTCATTGGTTACTCCATTTAGATTGATCACGGCATCAGGCTACCTGATGCATGCAGGCAATAGACGGCGAAAAAAAGGGTCGGAATCGTGTTTATTCGTAATTATTCGCGTCGAAATGGATGCTAATTAGATTCAGCTTGCTTCCATTTGAGTCGATAGGGAGCAGGTTGAATGAGGTTTGGATACTTTATGTATATAGATAGGATGCAGAACGCATACATTTCGGAGCCAAAAAAGCGTAGATAGACGCCCATCCCCGCCTTCCCTGGCGGGTCTGGTCTATTCCCACACAACCGCTCCCAGGGAGCCTGTTGTGTTTCCCGATCCTGATGTGCGGTTTCCCGGGGGCCCAATTTCGGTTTCTTGATAGTGTGACAGTCACTTTTTCCGGGTAGGGGTAACTCATTGACCCCATAAATTGACGGGAACCCAATCCGTTGGTATAAACTCCAACATGCAGGCCGAACTACTATTCCGCAAGCGCCAATTACTGTCGGAGACGACCTTTGTTGAAATCGTGATTTGGCGTGTACCCGAGCCGGTACGTGGCAGCTGCCATCACTTCAAATATCGCTTAGCGCTTGTATCGGAAGGACTTTGCCGGATTCGTTACGACAACGAAGCAGGCAAAGGTGACCATAAACATATTGAGGATCGAGAGGTTCCGTATTGCTTCATTGATCTGGAAGCGTTGCAGGTGGATTTTTGGACGGATGTTGAAGCGTGGAGGGCATCAAAATGAGGACGGTAACATTCGGTGTTTCCTCGTTGGAGGAGACCAGGCGTCAGACGGCCGCGGCCTTTCGAGGCGAGCGCCAGGGTGAGTTCATTTCCTTCGAGTCGGTTGAACTGCTATGGAAGGTGCTCACCGTAAAGCGGTGGGAAATCATTCAAGCCATGGCCGGACGTGGGGAAATGACGATTCGGGAGATTGCACGACGGGTCGGCCGGGACGTGAAGTCCGTGCATGGCGACGTGCATGCCTTGCTCAATGCCGGTGTGCTGGAGCGTACCGAATCCGGTCGAGTGATTTTTCCCTACGATGCCGTGCATGTTGATTTCACGGTGACCCGGGTTGCTTGATTTAGTGACAGTCACATAAACCCCCTGAGTTTCCCGAGTTGTTTCCAAGCAGCTTTGTCTAGCGGGCCACCCCTCCATCGCTTGCTGGTCAGGACGTGGAGGCATACGGATTCGGTCCATTCCTCACTCTCAACCTCGATGACCGTCGCATCTAATCGGATCCGGCGTTCACTTTGTCTTTCTGCCGCGCTCATTGGCCCTGTTCGCTTCAATGCTTTTCTTCCCATCCTTTCCCCTTCACCATCTCTAAAATAAAGTGACAGTCACATTATTTCCAATAACCAGATAGGTGTCA
The DNA here is from genome assembly GCF_000421465.1 of Methylohalobius crimeensis 10Ki. NCBI lineage: Bacteria > Pseudomonadati > Pseudomonadota > Gammaproteobacteria > Methylococcales > Methylothermaceae > Methylohalobius > Methylohalobius crimeensis. The sequence continues at coordinate 1,805,746 of NZ_ATXB01000001.1, read as the reverse complement.
ACTTAACTGACGGCGGATACGAATAAACCGCAATTGACCGCGTTTACTACGCCCCCACCTTCACGCAAACTTCATCAAAATCGAAGGCAAATCAATGATTTGTTTTCGACTAATGATCTCAATTAAGCATCTGAAATCCGAGGGCGGCGCCCAGCGGGTAGCTCAGTATGCGGAACACAAGAAGAACAAAGCGGGTAACAAGGTCGGCTACTACTCCGATGGCGGCGGCGCCCCGAGTTTTTGGCGCGGTGCGGCGGCGAAGAGCATGGGTCTTTCTGGCTCGGTCAATCGGTCTGATTTGGTGCGGGTTCTTGAGGGCAAGCCTTTTGGACTCGACAAAACCCGCAACAGGAAGCTGGGGGTAGACTTAACTTTTTCCGCCCCGAAATCCGTTTCGATCCTTGCTTTCCATCCCGATACATCACCTGAAGCAAAACAAGAGATTTTCAACCTACATGATGATGCGGTGCGGGCTGGGTTGGATTACATCCAACAAGAAGTTGTCGTCGCCCGACGCGGGAAAGGAAGTCGCATACAAGAAAAAACCGGCAACTTGCTCGCCGGGGTCTATCGACACGAAGACGCAAGATCGGTCGATGGTGTCGTCGATCCACAAATCCATTCGCATTCTATTCTAATCAATGCGACCCAGAGGGCAGACGGCAAGTGGGGCGCGGTCGAGCTTGATTTTGGTCGGCATGCGGCAAGGATGCACCTGGCTGATCACATCTATAAATCAACGCTTGCCAGCGGACTTAGATCGCTAGGTTACGACCTCCGGCAAACCGAAAATGGTTTTGAAATTGCGTCAATCACAGACCAACAAATCGAGCAATTTAGTGGTCGGCGCCGGCAGATTGATGAGGGCATGAAGGAAGAATTTGGTGTTAACCGAGATGAATCGACCGCCAATCAGCGCGCGGCGGCAAACCTGGCAAGCCGGGGCGGCAAGGGCCAGCTTGCGGGCGGCGTCCAGGTCCAGGAATGGAAACAGCGTATCTTGGATGCCGGCGTTGTTGTCAGGCGGTCTTCATCATCCACTAAACCAATATCCAGCAAAAAGGCGGCGGCGGAGGCGATTAGGCAAGCGGTCGAACATTTGAGCGAGCGCAGCAGCGTTTTCAGCCACGATGATTTGATAAAGGAAGCCTTCGAATTCGCCGGACCTGGTGGCGTGGATTATGAGAATCTTTTGCGGGCGATCGATGGAAATGATGACCTGATTCATGCCGGCGACGATCAATACACGACCTGGCAAGCAATCGAAATCGAAACCGAAATCCTTGCCCGGGCCCTGACGGGGAGAGAAAAAGCGTTAGCGCTAACGGATTCATTGGGGGCGGAAGAATTTATCGCTCAGCGTGAAAATGAACAGGGATATGAATACAGCGCGGGTCAGCGTCAGGCGGTCCAGGCTGCCCTGACGATTCCGGACCGGTACATTGGCATCGTCGGCGCCGCCGGCGCCGGCAAAAGCACCGCCCTGGCCGGCGTGACGCAAGCGTTCCAACAGGATGGTTATGAAGTTGTTGGTTTGGCGCCATCGTCCTCAGCCACCAGCGAGCTTAAAGGCGTGGGGACGAATGACACCCGGACGCTTGCTTCATATCTGACACGATCCAAGCAAGCGGGCCAACATCAAAAACAAAAGCGGCCGCGGCTTGTCTTGTTAGATGAAGCCGGCATGGTCAGCGCACGCGACATGCGACGGCTGATGCGGGCTGTAGACCAAAGTGGTGACCGGGTGATCCTGATTGGTGATCCTCGGCAGCTTTCGAGCGTCGAAGCGGGTTCGCCATTTGACCAATTATTAAAAAGTAACAGCATCAAACACGCAAAAATAGACGAGATTCAGCGCCAGCATGATCCCCGACTCCGAGAAATCGCTCAACGATTTGCCAAAGGCGACGCCGCCGGCGCGGTCAAACGGGCCCGGCCATATATGAAGGAGGTCAAAATCAATTCGCCGGCGCCCGGCGAAAAGGTGACCGTCACGGAAAGGCAGGCCGCAATTGCCCGGGCCGCGGCTGATGACTGGCTTGCAAGGGCTCCTGAAGATCGGGAGCGGACGCTGATTGTGAGCGGGACAAACCGGGTAAGGCAGGAAATCAACAACCGGATCCGGGAAGCTCTCAAAGAATCTGGTGAGATTGATGGAGGCGGGATTAGTGTCAACGCATTGGACCGATTCGACATGACGCGGGCCAGGCGGTTGAATCTAAATTCATGGCGACCAGAAATGTTACTCAAAATCCGGGAAGGTCGGGAGGACATATTATATAAGGTCAAGGAGGTCGATTCAGCGGCCGGGCTACTTGAGATCGAAGCGACCGGTGGGGACGGAAAATCGAAAAAGATTCCGGTTTCCAAGGTGGGGGAAGCCCGGGTTTATAGTCGGCGCGAGATAAATCTGGCGGCTGGGGATCGGATTGTTTTTCGCGAAAACGACAAGGAGAAAGGAATAAAAAATGGAATGGGCGGGAAAGTTGATAGAATCGAAGACGGTTCCGCAATTGTCAAAATCTCGGGAGAGGAAAAGGAAATAAAAATAGATGCTGGCTCACATATCGCGATTGATTACGGCTGGGCAACCACGATTCATTCAAGCCAAGGCCAAACCTTTGATAATGTGATCGTTGCTGGCGAAGGGAATAGGGTTGCAACGGCTCAAAGCGCTTATGTTGCGACTTCCAGAGAGAGGCATTCGCTTACTATTTACACGGATGATTCCGATAAATTATCGCAAAGATGGAAAACATGGGCGGAACGCCAAACCGCTTTGCAATCATCTAGTGGCGATTCGAATTTAAAAGAAAAATTTGAGTTCAAAAAGTTGGTTAATTCGATTTACAAAAAGATAGAAAAGCAAATTCTTGAATCGGAAACTATTCCGAAGGCAATCAAAAAAATCAAATCTGATAACAGGATTGGGTTATAATATAATAGTCAAGGCACTTAATTAAGTGAGGTGATCGAGATGACAAATGCAAGTTCAGTGGGAATGGTCAAAAACTTTGAAAAACTAACAGCATCTAATCTCGACTTTCCCCATTTGAGGGGTTGTATAAGGGCCGGGAGATAACCACCTATGAAGAATCATCTTCGACCAAAAAGAGGTTCTTCAGATGGGCGGATTACCTCCCGACGTCTTGTCGATTATAAAGGTGTTTGCACCGCTGTTCAGCAAAAGGGTATGGCAACGGGCGCAAGTGTTACTGATAGGTGCGATCCTCACGCCTGGTCGACGCACGGTGGCGGCAGTGCTTCGGGTGATGGGGCTCGGCGAGGAGCGACGGTTCAAGAACTACCATCGGGTGCTCAGCCGGGCGCGGTGGTCTGGGCTGGCCAGCAGTCGCCTGTTGTTGGGGCTGTTAATCCAGGCGTTTGCCTGGCAGGGACCCTTGGTGATGGGATTGGATGACACGATTGAGCGACGGTGGGGGCGCAAGATTGGTGCTCGGGGGATCTACCGGGACCCGGTCCGCTCCAGCCGGGGGCATTTTGTGAAAGCCAGCGGCCTGCGCTGGTTGAGCCTGATGCTGTTGGTGCCGATCCCTTGGGCCCATCGGGTTTGGGCGCTTCCTTTTCTGACCTCGCTATGCCCCTCGGAGCGCTACTATCGGCGCTATCGGCGTGCGCATCGATCCTTGACCGAGCGGGCCCGGCAGCTCTTGCGGATGGTCCGGCGCTGGTTGCCCACCCGCTCGATCGTGGTGGTCGCCGATCAGAGCTTTGCGGCCTTGGATCTTTTGGCGGCCGTCACTGGGGACCGGTTCAGTGTCGTGACCCGGCTGCGGTTGGATGCGGCGTTGTACGAACCGGCCCCGCCGCCGCGACCGGGCCGCTCTGGACGACCGCGCAAAAAGGGGAAACGGCTCTCCACGCTGGCGCAAGTGGCCGCCGACCCGGCGACCCGTTGGCAACGCTTGACCGTTGCGCGGTGGTATGGCGAATCCGACCGCCCGGTGGAAATCGCCTCGGGCACGGCGGTGTGGTACCACGCGGGCAAACCGCCCGTACCGCTCCGTTGGGTGCTGATCCGCGATCCGCTCCAGCGCTTCCAGGCCCAAGCGCTGTTGTGCACGGATCCGAAGGCCGCGCCGACAGAGATCGTCCAGTGGTTTATCCGCCGTTGGCAGGTCGAGGTCACCTTCGAAGAAACCCGTGCCCACTTGGGACTGGAAACGCAGCGCCAATGGTCAAGGCGGGCGATCGCCCGGACCACGCCCATCCTGCTCGGCTTGTTCTCCCTGGTCACCCTCATGGCCGATCGGCTGGTCGCCAACCAGGCGATGCCGGTGCGTACCGCTGCCTGGTATCGCAAAACTCACCCGACCTTTATCGATGCGTTGGCCTTGGTACGCCGTCACCTGTGGAGTGCACACCTTTTTTCCAGGTCGCCGCCAGCCACCGACGTGGAAAAAAATCCCAACCCATTACTGACCCGCTGTATCGAGATAATGTGCTATGCCGCATAATGGGGAAAGTCGAGCTAATGATCGAGAAATAAAGCGCACTCCGGTGAGCGAAGAAAGATTTTTAGAGCATGTTAAAGTTTGGCAAGCCGGTGTAAAAAATAATTTCAAAACCTTGGATGTTGATATTGGCGGGTTTACTGTTGATGTGATAAACACTACACCTGAACAATGGCCACGAAAATTGAAGGACTTAGCAAAAGAGGCAGCTGAATACGGAATTGGACTTGACCACTTAACGATTGTGCGTCATGCCATGCGCAAAGCAGATAATAATCAGTCGAGTAATCAAGATCAAGTCGCCAAAAATACAGATAACCACCAACAAGAAGAACTGGGAGGTTTTCCTGGTATTAACATAAATTTACCGAGCATTAAAATACCTGGATTTCAAACTTTCCCAAGAAAAAAGAAAGCGATTTCAGGGCTTGAAAAAGTGGCAACCGAGATTGAAAATGGTAAAGAAATAGATAACAAGAAAATGGCTCGGATTGGAATGAATGCAGCATCTTCAATTCTGTCAATAAAATCAGAGAAAGAGGCTGAGAAAGCATTACAGAAGCTAAGTCAAATCAGAGAAAGAATGAATAAATTGAATTCAGAATCGGCTGGCCGTCTAGCAAAAATAGCTGAAGCCATTTCTCAATCCTTGGCTAAGCTGTTTTCAGTTCTTCGGCCCGGTGCTACTGGTGGTGCTAATGCTAGTTTGGGATAATATTTTCCGCTTAGCATTTTCTACTATTTGAAGAACTTTTTCCTCGCCAATTTCTTCAATAATATTGTCCAGGATTGTGGTGGCAGCTTTTAGCTGCCTTTCTTTTTCTTCTAGTTCTTTAACCTTGTTTTTCAGCAAATAATTTTCAAACCATAATTCAGTGTTTTTGATTTTTAAATCGTTTTGCTCGATTGCTAACTCGCGCTGAGATTGGCGTTCAGCTTGGCGTTGCTGCCGTTCTTTCTCTATTTGACGCCGGCGTTGTCGCTCTTCAAGAGCGATCAGTTTCTCTTCTTCTCTCTCTGCAATCGAATCTGCAATCGCATCAGCAGCACCAAGAGCTAATCCCAATCCAAATCCACCAAAAGCCTTCATTTTTTCACCTCTATTTCTTGGCGAGTTCTTTCAAAACTTCTTTCCATTTTTTCATTTCTTCTTCCATTATTTTTTTGAAATCAGGGTTCATTATCATCGACCGATTCTACAGCTTGTTTCAAATATTTCAAATCCGTTTCCTCAATTCTCAATACCGAAATCTGCTTGGTCATGCCAAGATCCAGCAGCGTGTTACGTTCGATGATTCGCTTCCAAACCCTGGGAGGAAGTATCAGCGCGAAAACCGGTTGGGCTTCCTCCGCCATCTCATGAATGTCGTCACGCCGCATTTTGGCGATGACCTGCATTTCGGATTTGGAAATACCGAACAGGGTGGAAACGCCCTCGGGATCGATGTCGACTTCGTCCCGTATCATTAGGAGAACCTCCAGGCAGATTCTTCTGAATTGCCTCATGAGTCTTGGTTCGGGAGATTCGGGCGTCTCTTCCATAAGCGGGACGTCTTGTCGAAATGATGGAGGCGTTTCCGACTGAGCAAGCCCTCGGAGCGATTGTCGCTCGAGATTATGGCTCCACGTCCTGGGAGGAATTTTCAACGCGAAAATGGGGGTGGTGCTTTTCGCCATCTTGCGAATATCGGCTCGATTTAACTGGGTGACGATTTCCATGACGAAGTCGGGAAATCCAAATAATTTGGATGCGAGGTCGGGGTTGGTTTTCGCGAGGTCGCGGGCCAAAAACAGGATCTCAAGGTTCATCCGATTTATTTTTCTCAAGAGATGCTCCTTGATGGGTATCTTTGACAGGTAGATGTTTGTGATGCCTCCAAAAGCGCTCATTGAATGCGATTACTCCAATTTTTTGTTTAAAAAATGGCCGCCCGAAGGCGGCTCCAAGTGGACGAGGTAATCACTCGACTCGATGCACTTCCTTCAATACCCAGTGCATAGCCGGATCCTCCAGATTGTTCCAAGGTTCCAACACCGCCCGATAGACCCCATCGATTTCCTCGGCATCGACCCGGTCAAATGTGACCTTTTCCGTTGCGGGATCATACACATTCCCCGGCAACGGAAGGCCTTTCGAGAGCCCAGCTTGCCCCAGTTTCCACGCCATGCGCCCGTCCGGATGCGGTACTGGAACCAACCGGGCCCAGTAAGATGTCCCGCCGACATTGATTGAACTGATGGCGATCGTGTTTCCGGTTTCCAGGCGAGTGACCGGGACATCGAATTCCATGTCCTCCGGGAACGGTGCGTGCCAGGGAAAGCCATTCGGCGATTCCAGTTCAGCAAAATCGGTCCCCTTATCATCCGTGAAGGCGCCGGTATTGTCGGCTGGCGTCGTCGGGTCGTCCACGAAGACTTTAACAATTTTGGTTTCCGTTCCGCCATCAAAGCGATCACATTCAATCCTGGCGACGACCGGCTTCTCGGCCACGAAGTCCCGGCGGCCGAAGGCGGAGCGCTCGATACCGGTGACCGATTCGGAGGAATCGAATTCAATAAAACGGTCGAAATCAACCTCGAATTTCTTGGTGCCGAAATTGCCTTGACAAGATTCTAGAACGACCTCATCTTCGGGTAATACCCATTCGATCCGGATCGTTTCGCCGGGAACGTAGAAAGGTTTGTTGGCGGAGAAGTCGGATTGTTTTATTTTAATAAAAAAACCCGTTGGAACGCGAAAATTAATCGCGTTGTTAGTACAAATTATTTCAATTTCTTTGCTAGTGTCAGTGATTATGTCAATACTCCCAGTTACACTATCGATTTTGAATTCTTCGTCTTCTTGACCCATTCCACCTTCCGTGATTGGGGAAATCGTGGAAAATGGAGGATTGTCAATCACACCAACGCATGAATCAACGGAAGTACGGGTGGTATCGACTTCCCAGGATACTTGAACCGTCTCCATCGGATTGTATTCCCCAAGCATTCCGATGTCTGGGGACAGATAAGTATCAACGAGAGGATTAGGCCCCGGTGGGGCCGGCTGAACTGTAAAGGATGCCGAATCCGAGACGGTTTGGCCGGCGGGATTTTCACAACTTACAGTTACCGTTCCCGGGCCGGATTCACTTAGTTCTGGAGAAATAAATACCCCGGACGAAGGTAAGTTTTCCTCGACCCCGCCCGGAAACTCAACGCGACAGGATTCCACTCCCTGGCTTTCCCACTGAACAAAAATGGTGGCGCCAACGGTTAGAAATTCATCATCTCCCGGAGAAATAAGATTTACCCCAGGTGTTGCAAAAACAACCCCAGGAAAAAACATCAATAGCAATAAACGCTTTTTCATAAATACCTCATATACAAATTATGAATTAGAAAATCTTCATTACTGGTGTTTTTTGACCTTTGGGGCTTGCGCATTGAATCCAGCCGTCGGAATCGCCTTCGTTCGGACGAGGAATTGTGATATTTCCGTTATCATCGTTATGGTTCTTGTCATACCCAAAATCATCCCAAATTCGGCAGGTCGACCCCGGCACAGAAGCCGTCCACCGAATCCTCCGGAAGCGATTACCCCCGGCCCCGAACACGCTAGTGGCCACATTAATTGTCAACTTCGGCTCCGGCACCGGTTCCACGGTGACCGAAGTGGAACCCGAATCCGATTTGTACCCAGATTTGCGGCAGGTGGCACTCATATTCAGGGGAGTTCGGCGATTAACGTTCGGCGCCCTGAAGGATTTTCTTTTGCTCCCGGAAACCGTGCCCACGTTTCCGGTTCCGCTCATGGCCCCGCTCAGTTGATAGGTGCAAGATGCCGCCACGGGGGAGACATTCACGGTCGCCGTTATAAAATCCCCCGACCGGACCGGTGAGGGTGACGCGGAGACCGACACATTCAACGCCGGCTCCGGGGTGATGTTGACCCGATGCGAATCCGATCCAGATTTCCCGTTGGCCGTGCAATCAACCCTGTAGGTCACCGATGTTGGAGAGGTCACATTCGGCGCCATCTGACCAAAGCCCCGGGAGCCGTTCACAGTTCCAAGGCTTCCGGAACCGCTGATGGCACCCGAAGCCGAATAGGAGCAACTGGCGGCGGGATCGACGCTCAATCCGAGCGTGAACGAGGCCCCCGGCTTGACTGAATCATTGCCCTCGAGGTCGACCAAAGGCGGATCAACTGGATCCGAAGGCTTGCTATCGGGCTCACACCGGTTCCTCGGGAACGCGATGACCACATGGGTGCCAGGTGGGCAGCTGCCTGAACTTGATGATTGCTTTCTAACGAACTCGGTTTGCTTGCTTGCAAACGCATTGTCGAACCCGGCTTTATGACATTCGATTTCGAATACATAAGGGCCTTCTACCCCAACAGGGAAAAAACTGGAAACCGCCCGATTTCCCGATCCCGGAAGATTGGATTTCCATGCCAAGGTGAAACGGTTAGGCCGCCCGCTGTGTGGCCGGCGAGCCCACAGGTCACACGAATCGGCTTGCAGGTTTGTGCTCCACGAGACCTGGCCGGACATGTTGGTGATGACACTGGGCACATTCAGCGTGACATTGAATTCAGGAGGCGGTGGCGGATCATTCACTCGAATGGTCACCGAATCCCGGGCGGAGCCGCCGAGGCCGGAGCATCGGAGGACATAGGTCGTATTGGCATTCGGGGTGACCCGCCGGGAACCGTTGAAAGGAACCTGATCCCCGTTTAGTAGGCATCGAAGCGCGGATGATGAGTTCCAGTGGATTCGTGTGCTTTGGCCGCGGATCAGCGAGGTTCGGTCCGCCTGGATGGAAACGGTCACGGAATCCGGTTGGCTGGCGCCTTGGCCGACTGTATAGCTGGCAGGATTAAGCTCGCCGTCATCCCCGTAGCACTCCAACCGATAGGTTTTGGTTTCCCCCGACTCGTCATCGAGCAGATCCGTCACTGTGATGGTGCCTTGATAACCTGGAATGCTCTCATCGAAATGGAAGGTCGCACCGGGGATGCCCTGGCACCTTGGCGACCGCTCCCCGAGCCAAGTTAGGCGGGTCCGGTACCGGGGATCGTAATCGGCACAATATTGGACCGTTCGCGTGTTGCCGTTCGCGTCGGTAACTTGCTCGTTTTGAAAATCGACGCAGACGTTATCAATGCCCAGGGTCGTGCCGGTCAGGCGGACATTTGGATCCGCGAAGGTCGACCGGCCGGGGACGAAAGTGGAGTCTTGGTACCCAAGGCCGCCAAAATTGAAATCGCGGTCGGTGTCGGTCTGGGTTTCTGGGAGATCTTCCGGATCGATAACCCGATTCGGGTCTACTGGATTTCCCTCGGAATCGACCGGGCCGGCAGGAGCGCTGGAAAGCGGATTGTCGCCGCCTTGGTTCGTCAGCTTTACCGGGTCGTAGATGAACTTGGTTTGCGGATCCTGGCCAGGCTCCGAGCCCGGATCGGTGGCGCTGAAGCCGGCTTGGTCGGCGGCCTGGGCGGTGGCGATTGGTATGAGAAAAGTTAACAAATATACAAGTAGCATCAAAAAACCAAGCCAGCCAATTAAATTATTTGAGTATTCAATTTTTTTAAGCTTAAACATAAGGCTCTCAACCGTTTAATTTATTAAATCTTGAGAGCAAGTTTGCATGCATGTACACAAATCTGTGCAAAAAAAAACGGTGCAAAATCGTTTTATTCAAAAAAAAGGGCGCCGGAGCGCCCTTCCAATTCGCCATGTTGTCTAGAAAGTCGCTTTCATCAGCGACACAATCATGTTACCAGCGAATATCGAGATCGACGTGAGGAAATAAAAGCGTGAAATCGTGTTTATTCAAAAACTCGGGCGTCCGGATGCGTCCCATAAGATTTGGCCGCTTGTGTTTGTTGTTAGATTTCGGGGGTTGGGGGACGTGTTTACGGATAAACGCGATTTTGGGGCTTTTACTAAAAATTGCATTTTGGTGGATTGTCATAACCTGTTCCAGTCACTAACAAACTGGAACGGATTGCAATCATGAGGAAACATAATTTTTTGACTGAAAAGAGGCTTTTTAGAATTGGAGATATTATCGGTGACAAAAAGAAAGGCATTGAACCAATCATACCTGTTTGTCGCTCAACTTTTTATAACTGGATCAGGCAGGGTAAATTTCCGGGGCCAGTAAAAATTGGGAGAGTGAGTGTTTGGCGGGGTGAAGATATTGAGCGGTTTATCAAGGAAGGAGGGGTTTGAAATGGATATTGAATCAAGAATTGAACCAGGGCATGAATTCATTAAAACAGACGGATCAATTAGCATTATTGATGCGATAAATGAAGATTTACCTGAATTGGATTTTGTGATTCCCGGTTTGCTTGCGGGTAGTCTAGGTTTAATTGTTTCTCCCGGCGGCGTCGGAAAATCAAATCTTGCTTTGCAACTTTGCGCATCTGTTGCAACAGGTATTGATTTTTGTGAAATATCAGAAAAGGAAGATTGGATTTACGGAAGCGGTAAAGCATCTTATATAACTGCCGAAGATCCTGTTGTGGTAATTTTGCATCGAATCAAGCAATTTGCCAAAAAACTTGATATCGGAACTATTGAAAAATTAGATGAAAACTTATCAATTTATTCGATCAAAAAACACTTTTTAATTCAAAACGGAGAAATAAGTGAGCATTGGGTCAATCAAGTGCATAAAATGGTGCAAGGAAAGCGACTGATAATTCTAGATACAATGAGAAGGTTTCACCTGGAAAGTGAAACCGATGATTCAATGATGATGTTATTTTTGTCTGTGATTGAAGGTTTAGCTGAAGAAACAGGTTGCACAGTATTGATTTGCCACCACATGAATAAAAGCTCACTACAAAATGGTGGCGGAGGATCACAAACGGCGGCTCGAGGACATTCGGTGTTGACTGACAATGTTAGATATCAAATAAATTTAAATGACATGAGTGTGAATGAAGCAAAAGAGATGGGAATAGACAAGACTGAGAGACTTGATTTTGTGAAACTGGAAGGAAGCAAAATCAATTACGGTAAAAAAGGAAATGAGTGTTGGTTTCGGCGGGGGCTGCACGGAGTTTTAAGTCCTGCGAATTCCGAAATACTGGATCTAAAGGAAGCTGCTAACATGGAAAAGGAGAGAAATAGGAAAACCAAAAAAGGAGGGAGTCCGCATATTTCAATGATTGAAGGAAACAGCAAAAAAGAGGAGGTGCCGGAATGGTTGAAAGGAATAGTTTGAATATTTTGAAGGAGGCTTTATTGCCTACGACAACGGTGCATCAGCACCGTTGTAGAATATTTCAAGCGTCAAAGCGACCGACAAACCAGATAAAGGAAATTAAAACTAGCTGGGGAAAAGTGAAGGTAAAAGGAAGGCTGGGGCAAGTGCATGCCACGCTGATTGAGACGATCATGAATAATGCGATTAACAAGAAAGAAGTGGATGGTTGTATTTATCTGTTAATTGATTTCTATACCATTCGGAGGAAATTGACAGATAAGAAAAATCATTACAGCTATGAAACGATTCATAAATTGCTTGATGATATCATGACCACACTGCTTGATGTGACTATACCAAATAGAAGAATCAGTAGAGTCAAGGGGCATCTGATCGATGAAGTATGTGAATCAAACAAATTGAAGTTTAACCCGTTCGGCGGAGAAAGAAAACTGTGGGTTGTGAAAATAGGAAGAGTAGGGAGAGCTTTTTTGCGAGATGACATTCCTCTTTACTATGATGTGGAATCGATCAACCAGACGAAACATGGAATATCGCAGGCGGTGGCGAGGCATGTCTTGTCTCATTCCAAAACGCCTGCAGGCGGCTGGCGAATTGACACGCTGATCATAGCAGCATCCGGTGATCTGTCTGCAAGGGAGATGAGGAAAGCGAGATGGCAAATTAGATCCGATGCCAAAGAACTTCGTGAAATAGGGATTGAGGTTGATGATGATCGTATTAAACGGATTTAGAGCATTATCAGGCGTTCCGTTAAAGCCCGGCAGGCGTTCCGTAAAAGCCCGGCCGAGTTGTCCATTTTCGTTCACCTGTGTCCAAGCGTTCCGTTAAAGCCCGATCCTTCAGGAATATATTTCAGTAAGAATATATTCAGGAGCCCTCGACAAGGGGGGGGGCTTCTCAAAAGCCCCCCCCTTGTCGAGGGCTTGTGGTGGGTTTGGACTTTCCAAAAGCCAGGGGCGCGAGCCCCTGGCCTTGATGTGGGGTGGTGAACCACGCGCGCGCGCCTAAGGGGCGATGGAGATGGGCATATCACAAGCCTGACCTGCGCCAAGGTCCGGGCCGTGAGGCCCGGACTTTTGGAGAGTCTAAAGTCTTGGCGCTTTTTTTGGAGGTGAGATGAAATGCGTAAATCAATTGCTGAGATTCAATCAAATTTTTTGACGGAGTTTTGCCGTTTGGCAAAGGTGGACCAACTGGATTTTGGCCTCGCAAAAAATCCAGCCGACCCACCAGAACAATGGAAATTTGTGCAAAGGCCGTATCGACACTTATTTCTTGACGATGCTCTGAGATTCTTGCCGCACTTGCGCGCGCGGTCGGTGCGTGGGGCGGATGTGTATTTCCGCCCGCACGCTAATGATCCCGCCTCGGTGATTTTTTTGGATGATTTGCCGCGTAAAGTGGCGGCGGCAGTTTCGCTCAAATACCAGGCGTGGGTGATCGAGACAAGCCACAACAGCTGTCATGCCTGGATACTGACAGACAAGCCTCTCGATCAGCATGAGCGGTACAAGGAGCAAAAAAAGATAATACAAATGGGGGTGGGTGATCCGGGAAGCGTGTCCGGCGAGCACTTCGGCCGGATGCCCGGTTTTAAAAGCCACAAGCGGAGGTGCTGGGTGAATTTGATCAGCTCTCCAAATCCAAATTTGCCACGCTATCAACCCGCTAACACAAGGGCAGGACAACCAACCGAAGGAAAATCCAACCCCCATCATCTCCATCGCCGCAAGGGGCGGGGGCGTGGTTCATCAATCAGGGATGAATCCGCCTCTGAATGGGGTTATGTGATGGGTCAACTGGAAAATGGTGTCACGCCTGAGCAAGTGCTTCAAAATCTCGTCGAGCATTGCCGCCCGCGGCGCGGCCATGATGCGGAACGCTATGCTCGACGAACAATTAGTGCTGCATTGAAAAAACTTGGCAGATCAAAATTAAATCTTTAAACATCGGCGGGACATGCTTAACCACGGCCCCCCCCTGGGGCGATGGAGATGGGTGTGCTGCAAGCCCAGGCCGCCCCCTTCTTTCCTACCGCCCCGTTACACCTTGATCAAGCCAAGCCTAAGCTCTAGAGCCCCAATCCCACCCCAAATCAAATCAGCTAGCCAGGATGGATTGATTCTCATCTCTCCACGCCCCAGGAGTGGGGGCGCGTGGTTTATTGACTTTAGCGGTGGGGGGGGCAGTAAACGCACTTTAGATATATTCATTGGAATCTAATCATAGTCAATTGTTAATGATATAAGGGCTAAACAGGCTAAACGGGCTAAACCCCGCACCAGCCGCCAGATTCAGCCGGGCTAACGCCGGGCTAACAGGGGCTAAAATGTTTCGATCATTCAATGTAGTACTTCCAACGGCGCGGGCGGCCCGACGAAGGCAATGATTGGAACGACAAACTTCAGCAACAAGTGAGCCGCTTTCGCAAGCTCTCCCGTCCCGGTCCGTGACGATCTTCAAGGTCCGGGTCGAGCTTCCTTGGCAATCCTCACGCGTCCCACCGGCTCTTCCGCCGGCTTCACCTTGATCTCGATGTCGTATCCGAGCCGGTTAAGACAATCCATCAGCTTGCGTTCGGACAGGTTGGTGAAGTCGCCGCGCAACAAGGCCGATACCTTTGGTTGCGGAATGCCCATGCGGTGGCCAGCTTCATCTTGCGTAAGACCAAGCTTGCGCACGGCCCTGGTGATCTCGATCACCAGGGCGGACTTGATCTTGAGCTTTTCGGCGTTTGGCAGGCCAAGGTCGGCAAAGACGTTGCCGGAACCCGTTTCGACCTCGATGCCTTCAACGATGCGTTTTGTCATCTCTTATTTCCTTAGCGATCGCCGCGGCTACTTTTAGCCGTGCGCGAATAATCTCGATGTCCCCTTTCGGCGTGGCGATCCGGTTCTTGCTCTTCTTTTGGAAGCAATGCAGGACGAACACGGCTTCTTCAAACTTGACAGTGTAGACTGCACGGTACGTTCCGCCCGCATCGTCCTTGATCACTTCCAAGACACCGGCGCCGCCGAAGCCTTTTAGGACCTTCGCTGCATCGTGCTGATCGCTGTGCTGAGCGAAGTCTAAAGCGTGACCGAAGAACTTTCGCGCATTGATTGGAAGCGCCATCAGGTCTTTCTTGCTGCTCCCGATCCAGATGAGCGGTTTTTCTTGGTCGGCCATGCGGAAACTATACCTGAACAGGTATAAATGAGGCAAGGAGCGAAAGCTTCAGCGCAAAACGTTAACCCTATCACACTTTGAAAATTTTCTTGGGAATACCCAAAATCTCCTTTCTCAAATCCCAAACGGCAACGTAACGGCAACAAAAAAGCCGGCTTACGTTGCCGGTTTCCTATAACCACTTGATTTAACTGGAGCTGGCGAAGGGATTCGAACCCCCGACCGACGGATTACAAATCCGTTGCTCTACCGACTGAGCTACGCCAGCTATTGGCCGTAAATTCTAGCCGGCTTTGATTTTAGCTGGCAAATTTTTTTCTCCTGGGGCATGATGCACGCCGTTTGATTCGGAAAAATGCGAGGGAACATGCCGCCGGTTCGAGAACCTGTCAAGCTCCCGGAAGCAGGGGAGAAAGCTCATTCAACTTCGAATGCGTTCAATCGTCTGGAAGTATGGTTCGAGAACGGTCTTTGGGGCAGCCGATTGGTGGTTTTGGTGGCGGTTCTGGCCAGTTTGGCGACCGCATTTGCGGTATTTTATCTGGCCACACTGGATGCCTGGTTCTTGATCCGCGATTTGGGGCATTATGCGGACCCGGATTTGGGCGATACGGTGCGCAAGGAGATACGCGCCGTGGCGATCGCTCATGTGGTGGAGGTGATCGACGGGTATCTTCTGGCCACCGTGTTGTTGATTTTTTCCCTGGGACTCTACGAACTGTTCATTAGCGCCCTGGATAAGGCGCGCACGAGTGAAGCGTTCGCCAAAGTTCTGATTATCAATAATCTGGACGATCTGAAAAGCCGCCTGGGAAAGGTGATTTTGATGATTTTGATCGTCCGTTTCTTCGAACGCGGAATTCAAATGGAATTTGCAACGCCTGCCGATCTATTGGCGTTTGCGGGAGGCATCGCCTTGGTGGGATTGGCGCTGTTTCTCTCCCATTCCGGTATCTATCACCTGGGTTCCAAGGAGGATCACGGCGGGGATTGAACCGCCTGCTTTAGGCCAGTGGATGCTGGTCGGTCGGAAACCTCACGGAGTGAGGAGGGGTATCGCCGATGTATACCCGCGTCCCCACCGCAATCCGCTCGAATAATTCGATCACGTCCGCGTTGCGCATGCGGATGCAACCGCACGACCCCGGTTTTCCGTCGATGAGATGATCGGGGCTGCCGTGAAGATAGATATAGCGGCGGAAGGTGTCTTGCTTGCCCAAGCGGTTAAAACCGATTTCCAGACCGCTTAGCCACAAAATCCGACTCAAAATCCAGTCCCGCTTTGGATGTTGGCGGGCCAGCTCGGCGTCGTAGATTTCACCGCTCGGGCGCCGTCCCACCAATACCGCCCGTGGCGGCAATCGTGCGCCGACTTTGGCGCGGATGGCATGCCATCCGCGCGGGGTGCAGCCGCTTCCCTCCAGTTCACCGGGACCGTTGCGGGCGGTGGAAATGGGATATTCACGGATAATTATACCGTTATCTATTTGATATAGCCGTTGCGCCGGCAGGCTGATCCACAAATAGGTATTCATTTCTCCAATAGGGCCATGGATTCCACGTGAGCGGTATGGGGAAACATGTCCATGACGCCGGCCCGTTTGAGCCGATAGCCGTGGTGATGAATCAGATGCCCCAGATCCCGGGCCAAAGTGGCGGGATTGCAGGAGACGTAGACGATTCGTTCAGGTGCCCAGCAGGGTATATGGTCCATGACTTCCAAGGCGCCGGTCCGCGCGGGGTCCAACAACAGCTTGTCGTAACGCGCTTGGGCCCAAGGGAGGCCGGCGAGATCCCGGGTCAGGTCGTGACAATGGAATTCGACGTTGGCGATGCCGTTATGCCGGGCATTCTCCCGGCCTCGGATCACCGCTTGGGGATTGCCTTCCACGCCGACCACCTTTCCTCCGCGGCGGGCCAGGGGAAGGGTAAAGTTGCCCAGGCCGCAAAAAAGATCGAGTACGGTCTCGCCGGGACGGGGGGCGAGCACTTCGAGCACCCGTTCGATCATGCTCCGATTGATGTCGGCGTTGACTTGGGTGAAATCCAAGGGCCCGAACCGAAGATCGACCGCTTCCGGCAGGCGATACCGAAGCAGAGGAGGCGCTTCGGGGATCAGGGGGATGATCGAATCGGGACCTGCCGGTTGCGAATACAGGTCGAATTCATACCGACGGCCGAACGCCCTCAGCCGTTCCAAATCTTCCGGCAGTAAGTCTTGCAGCACCCGCAGGACCAGGGCGCAGCGCTCGTCGCCCATGGCCACTTCGATTTGAGGGATTTGGTCCCGGATGCTCAGATTGGAAATCAAATCCGAGAGAGGGGCCAGCCGTCCCCCCACGTGGGGGTGCAGGACTAGACAGTGATCGATATCGGCCACCAGGCTGCTGCCCCGTTCCCTGAATCCCACCAGGACCCGCCCTTTCTTGCGCACGTAGCGGACCCCGAGGCGGGCCTTGCGCCGATAGCCCCGGACCGGTCCGGTGAGCGGGGGCCAGAGCGCTTCCGGCTCGATTTTGCCGATACGGCGGAACTGTTCGAGCAATAAATCCTGCTTGATGCGGATCTGCGCGTCGGAGTCCACGTGCTGCAGACTGCAACCGCCACAAGTGCCGAAGAAAGCGCAGGGGGGAGAGACGCGGTCGGGAGACGGGGTGAAAACCTCCACCACCCGGCCGCAGCCATGGTCGCGGCGCAGCGCGGTATATTGAAAAGCGATTTTTTCTCCGGGGAGGGCTGAGTCGATAAAGACCGCCTTGCCGTCCACGTAGGCGATGCCGCGTCCGTCGTGGGTGAGGTTTTCCACTTCGGCCGTGACCGGTTCCCGGGGTAAAGCTTTGCGGCGTCGTCGAGCCATCTTATTTCTTGTTCCAGCTGCCGTTGGCGGCTTGAATCCACCAGCCCGGCTGGGCGTTGGCGATCCAGCGTTTGGCGAAGGTTGCCTGGATATCGTTGGCCCATTCCGGATGGCCGTTGGCGCGGGCGATGGCTTGATAGAGCGCTTGTCGGTCGCGGTTCTCGGCGGCTACGATTTGTTCCACGCCGGCCCGCTCTCTGAGCGGAATCCGGCTTTTGTTCACCACCGCCACCAGGCCGTTGTTGGCGTAACCCACCCAACCTTGGTTCAGGTAGGATTTGAGCTTGGAGAAACGCCGTTCCATGGACGCCCGGAGGGCGCGGATTTCGGGGCTGTCGATGCTCAGGTCGGCGGCGGCGTGTGCCGAGGATATCCCCAGGGACATCAAGTCTCGGAACGCTGTGCGCAAGGATCGCCAACCCAGATTGGACTGGGGTTCAGTGCCGTCCGGCGCGCTTTTTTGAATGTCGCGGATGATTTGGTCGGCGGCTTTTTCCGCCGCGGCGGCGGGAAAATAGATGTTGACGGTGACGCACGAGGCGATGGTCATCAAAAGCAGCAGAGGAAAGAGAGAAATGGGTTTTTTCATGGCTCAATGACGGGTGATTCCAGTTGTTTGATTTGAGTGATACGGGCCAGCCGGGTGATCAGAGTCGGCCAGTCGATGCGCCGATTATAGCCGATGACGTCGATGCGCGGCAGGCCGCCGCCTTTTACGATGTAGTATCCGTCGGGTGCCGGGGCCGCGCCGGAAAGCTCGCAGACCTGGTTTTTTAAGCGGCATCCCAAGCCCATGCGATCGTAACCGAATTCCTCGAAAAAGCGAAAGAAAGTTCGGGACAAAGCCCCCGTAGCGCCGCCGCCGCCCAGATCGGTCAAATTTTTCACCGCCTTTTGGCTGATCCGGTGGCGGGACGGATCGTCCGGCGGGGTGCCGAACCAGGCGTCGAAAGATATCGGCCGCCAGTTTTCCAGGTAAAGCTGCCGAATATGACCTTCCAATCGGCCGGTGATGCGGCCGAAGGCGAAATGGCCGGTCACTTGTTCCAGATCCAAATTATGGAAGCGAATATCGGCCCGGAGCCGGGGGAGGACACCGAACAGATCGGTGATCACCAGGTGTTCGATGACAATGGTGCCGTCGAATACCTTCACCGTCAGGCGGCCGTCCAGTTGGAGGGTCCGGCTGCGATGATCGTAGGTGACATTGGGAATGGTGCCGGACAAGGTGCCGGTCAGGGGCGGCCACCCCAGGACGCGGGTCAGGACTTCCAGGGAGATTTGGTCCAGGTGGCCGCGAAACCGGACGCGGGGCGTGGCGGAAAGATCGAACACTTCCAAAAGGTCGATGAAGAAATGGCCGTCCAGAACGGGCACTTCGGCCGGCAAAAGGAGGCGAAAATCGTCATCGGTGAATTGAAAAAAAACTTCCGTCTCGCCGATAGGGAGCGCATAGAGATGGGCCGCGTGCCAATTCAAGCGGGAGATTGGCGAAGGCGAGTCGGCATTTTTCGGATGCCCTTGCCAGGCCAGGTTCATGTTGAGTCGATTGACGCCCAGACGACGGTCTCGGTCGGTCAGGATGACGTCTTCCAGATAGAGGTGCGCCTGATCGGGATCTTGTCGTCTTCTGATCACTACCCCTTGGGCGGTGCCTTCGGTAATTTCGAGCCCCTCCCAGTTGCCGCCGGCAAGGAATGGCTGGGCATAGAGCCGAAACAGGGCGGGCAGCTTGCCTCGAAAGGAAGCGGACAGGGTCGACAAATTCCCGTGTTCGATTCGAGCCTGCTCGGCGGTCACCGTCAGCACATCTTGCTGGACCAGACCGAAATCTTTCAGTTCCAATTCGGTGGTCCGGTCGTTCCAGGCATAGCGGGTCCGCAACCGGACCGGATGTTGCTTGAACGGCACATAAACCGGCAGATACAAACCTTCTCCGGCGGGAATTTCGAGGTTCAGGTCGCCGAGCCATCGATTGCCGCTCGGTGGATGGCGAAGGGGTTTGTCGCCCTGAAATTGTAAGGTGACTGCAAGTCCTTCGGCGACGCGCGTGTAGTCCGGATCGTTGAAGGTCAGCCCTGTCCCCTTAAGATTCAAATTCACCTGATCGATGGCGGGAGAGCCAGCGGCGTTGAGATGGCCGGCGAGATGGCCTTCCAGCCGGGAAAGCCAGGCAAGCGCACCGGAAAACAAAGGCTTGATCCAGTCGGTTGCCAGGGGTTGCCGATCGATCTGGAACTCGGCTTGCCAATCGTTGCCGCGATAATCCCCCGTCAGGCGCCAGCGGCCACCAGCGAAGCGAATGGGAGCCAGCGTCATTCCGCCGACGTCGGAACCCATGCGGGCGCTGAAATTAGCTTTCAGGGGTTGGCCGAGGCGCGGCAGATGCAATGCCAGGTTTCCCTGACGGCATTCCAGGGCCCGCGTAGTCAATCGACCGTTCGGGCAAGCCAGGGTGAGTCGATCGATTTGCCAGGGAGGGGCGGCCAGGCTCAGGCGGTCGAAAGCCAGCCGATAGCCTTCTGTAGGGGTGAGATTGGCCGATGCGTTTTCCAACTTGAGCGGGCCGTAGCGCAGGTGATCGACCGCCAGATGCAATACCGGCGAAGCCAAGGAGACGCCGGCCAGCAATAATGCCGTCAGGCCGATTCGTTTCCGCCAAACGCCCACGTCCGCTGCAAGCGCGGATGATCAAGCCGGAAACACACCGGTGGATAAATACCGATCGCCGCGATCGCAGACGATGGTCACGATCACCGCATTCTCCACTTCCGCGCTCAATCTCAAGGCGGCGGCCACCGCGCCGCCGGAGGAAATGCCACAGAAAATCCCTTCCTCGGCGGCGAGTCGGCGGGTGGTCTCTTCGGCTTCCTGCTGGGTCACATCCAATTGGCGGTCCACTCGGGAAGGCTCGTAGATTTTGGGCAGATATTCCGGGGGCCAGCGGCGAATGCCGGGGATCTTGGCGCCTTCGACCGGCTGGACGCCGACGATTTGAATGGCCGGTTTTTTTTCCTTGAAGAATTTGGAGACGCCCATGATGGTGCCGGTAGTGCCCATGGAACTGACGAAATGGGTAATCGTGCCTTTGGTGTCGCGCCAAATTTCCGGGCCGGTGCCTTCGTAATGGGCCTGGGGGTTGTCCGGATTGGCGAATTGATTGAGCACCTTGCCTTCGCCACGCTCACCCATGGCGTCGGCAAGGTCCCGGGCCTCTTCCATGCCCCCTTCGGGGGAGACCAAGAGGATTTCGGCCCCGAAAGCTTTCATCACCGCGCGTCGTTCCACGCTCATGTTTTCGGGCATGATCAGAGTCATACGATAGCCCTTGATCGTCGCCACCATGGCCAACGCGATGCCGGTATTACCGCTGGTGGCCTCGATCAAGCGGTCGCCGGGCTTGATCTCGCCGCGCTCCTGGGCGTGTTGGATCATGCTCAGGGCGGGACGGTCCTTGACCGAACCGGCCGGGTTGTTGCCTTCCAGCTTGGCCAGAATCACGTTGCGGGTATCGCCGGGCAGGCGCTGAAGATGGACCAGGGGAGTGTTCCCGACGCAAGCTTCGATGGTGGGGAAAGGGGTGGGATCGATTGTATGGGTCATAATGCAAGCATGATTGGATCTTCAGATTGCCGTCGATTATAGCATCGGCGCTATTGCTAGCGTGCTTATGCCCGGAAGTGACCTCCTTTATGGCTTAGAGTCTGTTTCAAAACTCATGTGAGGATCAGGGTGATCGCAAATGCCATTATCTTTCTTTCCCGTTGGCGAAAGTGTCGCAACAGCGCCCTCTCCCGCTGGCGGGAGAGGGTTGGGGTGAGGGTGGTTTAAATCAAAAATGTCTTTTATTTCAATTAGATCCACCCTCTTCCCAACCTTCTCCCTCCAGGAGGGAGAAGGGACTCATGCTGTTTCGACATCCTCGCCAGCGGGAGAAAGGACGTCACTTCCGATTCCGGAGCGTTCTCACCGGCTTACAAGGGCATGTTCGAAATCGGTATGACTTAGCAACGTTTCCGGTTTGGAAGAAGCGTATAATACCCAACTTCAATCCTATGTTTTCGTTTACGCCAATTGAGAACCGAGTCCATGTCGTCCATAGAACTCCTTTCCCCCGCCGGTACCCTCAAACACCTCCATTACGCTTTTGCTTACGGCGCCGATGCCGTGTATGCAGGCCTTCCCCGCTATAGCCTGCGGGTGCGAAACAACGAGTTCGACCTGAATCATTTGCAGGTCGGTATCGAGACGGCCCACGCCCGGGGCAAGAAGTTTTATTTGGCGGCCAACGTGCTGCCCCATAACAGCAAGCTCAAAACCTTCCTCAAGGATTTCGAATCGATTATCCCCATGGGGCCGGATGCCTTGATCATGGCCGATCCCGGATTGATTTTGCTGATTCGGGAAAAGTGGCCCGAAATGCCCATTCATCTCTCGGTGCAGGCCAATACCATGAACCACGCCGCGGTCCGTTTTTGGCAGCAGCTGGGGATCGAACGGGTGATTCTGTCGCGGGAGTTGTCCCTGACCGAAATCGCCGAAATCCGTCAGGCGTGTCCCGACATGGAATTGGAAGTGTTCGTCCACGGCGCTTTGTGCATCGCCTATTCCGGGCGCTGTCTTTTGTCCGGGTACTTCAATCACCGCGATCCCAATCAAGGGACGTGCACCAACGCCTGCCGCTGGGAGTACAAAGTCCAGCCGGCCCAGGCGGGCGGGGTGGAACGACATCCGGCCGGCGAGGAGGACTATTTGCTGGAGGATCCTGCTCGCCCCGGCGAATCGATGCCGATCCAGGAGGACGAACACGGGACTTACATCATGAACTCCAAGGATCTCCGGGCGGTGGAGCACGTTCAGCGGTTGGTGGAACTCGGCATCGACTGTCTCAAGATCGAAGGACGGACCAAGTCCCATTACTATGTGGCCCGGACCGCCCAAGTGTATCGGCGGGCGATCGACGATGCCCTGGCCGGACGGCCGTTCGATCCCCGCTTGGTGGGCGTGTTGGAAAACCTGGCCAACCGCGGCTACACGGACGGTTTCTATAAGCGCCATCACAGCCACGAATACCAGAATTATCTGCAAGGCGCCTCGCGCAGCCACCGCCAGCAGTTCGTGGGCGAAGTGGAACATTGCGATCCGGAGCATGGCATGGTCCAAATCCTGATCAAGAACAAACTGCGCCGAGGCGACCGGATCGAATGGGTTTCCCCCCGGGGAAACCGGGATCAAGTCGTGGATTATTTGGAAGACCTGAACGGCAACCCCCTGGACGAGGCGCCCGGCGGAGGGTGGCGGGTCAGGGTGCCGGCGACGGACGCCGGCGAGTACGATTTGGTGGCGCGTTATCTATGACCGGTCGCCGTTGCCGTAGCCGCCGCCGCCGGGGGTCTCGATGACCAGCACATCGTCGGCATCGACCTGAATCCGGGCACAGCCGGCGAGCTTTTCGGTTTTTCCGTCGGCACGGAGGATAAGATTGCGTCCCAATGCGCCGGGACCGCCGCCCGCCATCCCGAAGGGCGGGTAGCGCCGGTGACTGGAAAGCAGGGCGCAGGTCATCGGTTCCAGGAAGCGGATTGCCCGCCGGATACCGTTTCCTCCCCGGTGATGGCCCTTTCCCCCGCTGTCTCGGCGAATGGAGAAGCTTTCCACCCGCACCGGAAAGCGGGATTCCAGGATTTCCGGATCGGTGAGGCGGGAGTTGGTCATGTGGGTGTGGACCGCATCGGCGCCGTCGAAATCGGGTCCCGCCCCGCCTCCGCCGCACAAAGTTTCATAGTATTGATGGCGGGCGTTGCCGAAGGTGAAATTGTTCATGGTGCCTTGGGAGGCGGCCATGACTTTCAGGGCGCTGTAAAGCGTATCCACGATGTATTGAGACGTTTCCACATTGCCGGCGACCACCGCGGCGGGATAGCTCGGGTTGAGAAAACAACCCTTGGGGAGGAAGATTTCCAAGGGGGCCAGGCAGCCGGCATTGAGGGGGATGTCGTCGGCGACCAGCGTGCGGAAAACATACAACACCGCCGCTTTGCACACCGCTTCCGGGGCGTTGAAATTATCCGTCTGCTGGGGGGAGGTGCCGGTGAAATCGATTCGGGCGCGCTGTTGGGACCGGTCCACGCAGATGTTGACCACGATTTCCGCCCCCGTATCCAGCCGGTAGCGGAAGCGCCCTTGCTTGGGAAGGGTGGTTAAGACCTTGCGCACCGCTTCGCCGGCGCTGAGCTGAATATGGTTCATATAGGCCTGGACAGTGGTCAGCCCCCAATCATCGATCATCTTCCGCAATCCTTGCACGCCGCGCTCGTTGGCGGCGATCTGGGCCTGAAGGTCGGCCAGGTTCCGATCGGGGTTGCGCGCCGGCCAGGGACCGGAAGCAAGCCAGCGGCGGATTGCCTCCTCCAAAAAACGGCCGTGATCGACGATCTTGAAGCCTGCGCTCCAGAGCCCTTCATCTTCGATTTTCCGGCTGTCGGAGGGCATGGAACCGGGGGTTTTTCCGCCCACATCGCCGTGGTGACCGCGAGAAGCCACCAAAAACAGCAGGGTCTGTCCCGTTCGCTCGAATACCGGTGTGACCACGGTGATATCCGGCAGATGGGTCCCGCCATGGTAGGGGGAGTTGGTCAGCCAAACCTCGCCGGGGCGCAAGGATTCCCGCTTCAACAGCGACTGGACGCATTCTCCCATGGAGCCCAGATGGACGGGAATGTGGGGGGCGTTGGCCACCAGATGGCCGTGGGGATCGAACAGGGCGCAGGAAAAGTCCAGGCGTTCCTTGATGTTGACCGAATGGGCGGTGTTCTGGAGGGTATAGCCCATTTGTTCGGCCACTGCCATGAATTGCTTGTTGAAGATTTCCAGGCGTACCGGATCGGCTTGGGCCTCGTCAATCATACCTTCGATCAACTTGTCTTGCGCCGGAACTTGATTCTCGTCGCGGTGGTGGAGGATCAGCTGATTGCGCTCGTTGATCTCCCCTTCCCAACCGGGTTCGATGACGGTGGTGGCGGTCGGTTCGATCATCAAGGACGGACCGGGAATGATCTGTCCGGGTCTCAAGTCGTGGCGCCGATATAGGGGTGCCCGATGCCAATCGCCGCCGCTGTAAAGATCGCGGAAAGTGGTGGGGCGGGGCGGTTCGGCGGATGGCGGAACGATCGGGTCGACCGTCTTTTCGCTGCGGCCGATCGCTTCTATCGTTAAAAACTCGGCGATCAAGGGTTTTTCCGAATAGACGAAACCGAAGCGCTTCCGGTGCTTCGTCTCGAAAGCCCGGGTCATGCCGGTGGGGTCGGAAAAGGGAATCGCCAAGGTGGTGTCGTTGCCGGCGTAACGCAGATGGAGGCGGCGCGAGATTTCGATTCGATCGGCAGGAATGCCTTGGCTCGTCAAGTCGGTCCGGCCCTTTTTCTCCAGTTCGGCAAAGTGTGTTTCGAGGGAAGCGGCATCGGCATCGGCCAAGGGCACGCCTAGAGTATGTTGATAGATGCGGCGGAAGTCGGCCAGGCCCATGCCGTAAGCGGACAATACGCCGGCGAAGGGATGCAGGAATACCCGCCGGATGCCGAGTTTTTCCGCCACTTTGCAGGCGTGCTGGCCGCCGGCGGCGCCGAAGCAGCTCAGGGCGTAACGGGCCAAATCATGACCGCGCTGAACCGAGATGCGCTTGATGGCATCGGCCATGTTTTCCACCGCGACCTCCAGGAAGCCTTCGGCGACCGATTCGGGTGGGCGATCGTCTCCGGTGACGGCGTGAATTTCCCGGGCCAGCTCGGCAAAGGCCGCTGCGGTGGCATTTCGATCCAGGGGCTGGTCCCCGGTCGGGCCGAACACGGCGGGGAAAAAATCCGCTTGGATCTTGCCCACCATCAGGTTGGCGTCGGTGACGGTGAGAGGCCCGCCTCTCCGATAGCAGGAAGGTCCCGGCTCGGCGCCGGCCGATTGCGGCCCCACCCGGTAGCGTTGACCGTCGAAATGCAGTACGGAGCCGCCCCCGGCGGCGACCGTGTGAATATGCAGTTGAGGGGTCTGCAGGCGCACCCCCGCGATTTCGGTCTCGTGCGTGCGTTCCAGTTCTCCGCCGTAGTGGGCCACATCGGTGGAGGTGCCCCCCATATCGAAAGTAATGATGCGCTCGAAACCGGCCTGGCGGCAGAGGGTTGCGGCGGCGATCAAACCGCCGGCGGGCCCCGATACGATACTGTCCTTGCCTTGAAAGCGATGGGCTTTCACCAGCCCCCCTTGAGACTGCATCAGCCAAAGTTGCACCGGCCCCTCGAATCCGGCGGCGATGTGTTCGGTATAGCGGTGCAGCGGGGGTGACAAGTAGGCATCCAGCACCGTGGTGTCGCCGCGTGCCACCAACCGAATCAACGGGCTGACCGTGTGGGAGACGGAAATCTGGGGAAAACCGATTTCCCTGGCCAGGGCGGCCAGCGCATCTTCGTGGGAGGGATTGCGATAGGCGTGCATGAGCACGATGGCCAAGGCGCGAATACCGTCGTCGAAGGCGGCTTTCAGGGCGCGGCGGGCGGCATCCAGATCCAGCGTGGTCAGCACATCGCCTCGGGCATCGATCCGTTCCCGGACCTCGATGACCCGTTCATAGAGGGCTTCGGGTTTGCGAATCTCGAGATCGAAGATATCGGGGCGATTCTGGTAGGCGATGGCAAGCGCATCGCCGAATCCCTCGGTGATGACCAGGGCGGTGCGTTCACCGGTGCGCTCCAAAAGCGCATTGGTGCCGACGGTTGTGCCCATACGGATTTCTTCGATGGGTTCTACCGGGATCGGAAGATCGGCGGGGAGTTCCAGAAGATCGCGGATGCCTTGCAATACCGCATCCGAATAGCGCTGCGGATTGCTCGATAAAAGCTTATGGGTAATGAGCGTCCCGTCGGGGCGTTTGGCGACGATGTCGGTGAAGGTGCCTCCGCGGTCGATCCAGAACCGCCAGCGATTGGTTGTTTTCATTTATACCGTTATCTTTATTTAACAATCAAAATTAAACAATATATCCCCGGCAAATATCGACCCATTCCTAATCCGTACAATCCGGTTCCACAAAACACCATTTGACCGTAGGGACCGTTTCCTTGATTTTTTGCTCCAGGCAATTGATGCTTCGCACTCCGGAACGCATGGGTAAATCGGGTTGAAGGCGAATTTTCGCGGCAACCATGATATCCGGGCCGAACTGTATGGTGATCAAGTTGAATAATTGCACGATGTTGGGATCATCGCGGATCACTTGATCGATCACTTGAACCATTTCCGGTTCCGCCGAACGGCCCACGATGAGTTTTTTGATGTGCCAGGCCACGAACAGGGAAACCAGTACCAGGACCGCGCCGATGGCAATGGAGCCGGAGGCGTCATAGATCGGATTGCCGGTGACGGTGGCCGCTCCCAAGCCGAGAAATGCCAAGGTCAATCCCAATAGGGCGGCGGTGTCTTCTCCCAGAATCACCACCAGTTCGGCATTGCGGGTGTCTTTGAGCCACTCCCATAGCGGTTTTTCTTCTCGCAATCGATCGATTTCCCGCAGGCAGCCTCGCAGGCTGAGAGATTCCAGGATGACCCCCAAAGCCAATACCAAAAGCCCGATCCAGGGCTGATGCAACCCTTCATGGGTCTCTAATTTGTGCCATCCTTCGTAGATGGAGAACAAGCCCCCCATGCTGAATAAGAGGAGCGCCACGATGAAGCTCCAGAAATAGCTGAGTTTTCCGTAACCGAGGGGATGCTCCGAATCCGGCGGGCGCTGCGACTGCCGGAGACCCAGATAAAGCAGCGCCTGGTTGCCGCAGTCGGCGAGGGAGTGGATGGCTTCGGCGAGCATACTGCCGGAACCGGTAAAAAAGGCCGCCCAACTTTTGGCCAGGAATATTCCCAAATTCGCCAGGAATGCATATAAAATCGCCCGCAGGCTGTGATTGGATTCGTTCATATCAGACCATTTGGTTTGAATTTTTTGTATTTTTCGAAAGCTACGAAAATTCTTGAGTAATCAGTTAATTTTTTGCTTTTTTCGGGTTTATTGACCTAAAATCGAACCTATGTTTCAAAGGGGGTGGAAGGGTCTTCGATCCACCGCCGCGTGCATGGAAATTGACCGAGTAGGATCTCTCTCATTATGCAGGCAAGTGAAATCTACGTACAAAATCTGGAAAAACACCTCTCCGAGGAAAACCCCCTATTGGTGGATGTGGCGAGGAATTTCCAAACCATCGATAAGGTGGCCCACGATTTGGGGTTCATCAAACCGGATCAATCCACGGCTCGGCAGATACCCTGGTGGCCGCTGATTTCCGTTCTGGGCTTGTTCTCCGCCGGCAAGTCCACCTTCATCAACGATTTTTTGGGCCGCAAGATTCAACTCTCCGGTGTCCAGGCGGTGGACGATAAATTTACCGTTTTGTCCTACAGTCATGATCCGGAAGTGAAAACCTTACCCGGCTTGGCATTGGACGTCGATCCCAGATTCCCCTTCTATCAGATCAGCCATGACATCGAGGATGCCATGGCGGGGGAAGGTAAGCGGATCAATGCCTATCTTCAGCTCAAAACGTGCAACAGCGAAAATCTCAAGGGCAAGATTCTGATCGACTCTCCGGGTTTCGATGCCGATACCCGCCGCGCCACGACCTTGCGCATCACCAAGCATATCATCGATATTTCCGATCTGGTGTTGATCTTTTTCGATGCCCGCCGGCCGGAACCGGGCGCGATGCGGGATACCTTGGAGTACTTGGTCAAGACCACCGCCGACCGGTATGATTCGGAAAAATTCATCTACGTACTCAACCAGATCGACGTCACCGCCCGGGAAGACAGTCTGGCGGAAGTGGTGGCGGCCTGGAAAAGCGCGATGACCGAGAAGGGATTGAACGTCACTCAGTTCTACACGATTTTCTCGCCGGAAGTCGAGCTGAAGGCGGGTAACGAATATGTGCAAAAGCGCCTGGAAGCGAGGCGGGAACGGGATTTGGCCGATATTCATCGGCGCATGCAAGAGGTGGAAGTCAAACGTGCCTACCGCATTTTGAACACACTGGATACCACCACCAAGGAGCTCAAGGATCAGGCGATTCCGGAGCTACTCAAAGCTCTTTCGGGTTGGCGGGCCTGGACTTTGCGGCTGGATATGCTGCTTTTGGCGGCGTTGATCGGCGGGGCGGTCTTCGCCGGGATCATCACCGGGTTCTGGCTTTCTCCTCTCATCGATGCGGTTGCCGCCTTTGCCGCCTTGGGCATTCTGGCAATCTTCCACATGATTTTTTCAGGCATCTTCAAATCCGCCTATCGGCGTCGACTGTCCAAGCGCCAGAAAAGCATGAAGCTGCGCTTCAACCTGGTGCGCGGATTCAATAAGTGCGCTAATTGGCGTACCTTCGCCACCGGTAAGATCAAAGGATGGAGCGAAAGCATCGGTAAGCAGCTGGACGAAATCGAAAATCACGCCGATGTGATGATCCAGCGTCTCAACGATCAATTGACCAATCCCTCCGGTAAGGAAACCGAAAGGGAAAAAGTCAGGGAGATGGTGACCGAGGTGGATCCGAGCAAAGGCTATGATGCGGAGACCGTGAGTTAGTCCGTTCGAATGCAAGTACCAGTGAAAAAATGCCGGGGAAGGTCCCCGGCATTTTTTATAGGTGAAAGGATTGATTCAGTTTTTTCGGTACCGATGAATTTCGAAGGCGGACGTAATGGGGTAATCCTTCGCTATAAGGGGGATATTCCTCCCCCTCGATTAACGGCAGGAGATAGCGCCGGCAGGTATCGGTGATGCCATAACCGTCATCGCCGATGAACGCTTGGGGCATTTTCTTTTCCACGTTGGCGACTTGATCCAGGGGTGCGCTGCCGATTTCCCAACGATAAGGATCGTCGGAAACCCGAACGATCGTCGGCATGAGCGAGTTGCTACCTTGCAAGACCATTTCCACCGCCATTCGGCCTAACGCATAAGCTTGTTCCACGTCGATTCGGGAGGGAATGTGGCGGGCCGAACGTTGAAGGTAATCCGCCACCGCCCAGTGGCAACGGTAATGCAATTCCTGATAGATCATCCGCGCCACCAGAGGCGCGACACCGCCCAGTTGGGTATGGCCGAACGCGTCGGTATAACCGGCGTCGGCCAGGAATTTGCCGTCGGGATTTTTGACGCCTTCCGAGACCACCACCGAGCAATAACCGTGGCGCGCTACCGCCGCCTCGACTTTGCCCAAGAAGCGCGTTGGGTCGAATGGCACTTCCGGAAACAGGATTACCACGGGGATAGAGCAATCTTTCCTGGAGGCCAATCCGCCGGCGGCGGCGATCCAGCCGGCATGCCTACCCATCACTTCGAATACGAATACCTTGGTGGAGGTGGCGCACATGGAAGCTACGTCCAGACTGGCTTCCAAAGTGGACAGGGCGACGTATTTCGCAGCCGAGCCGAATCCCGGGCAGTTGTCGGTGACAGGCAGATCGTTGTCCACCGTTTTGGGAATATGGATCGCCTGGATGGGAAATCCTTGCGTTTCAGACAATTGGGCGATTTTGTGGCAGGTGTCGGCGGAATCGCCGCCGCCGTTGTAAAAAAAGTAACCGATATCGTGGGCACGGAATACTTCCATCAGGCGTTCGTATTCGGCCCGGTTTTCCTCGATCCCCTTGAGCTTGTGGCGGCACGACCCGAACGCCGCGCCCGGCGTATGGCGTAAAGCGGCGATGGCGTCCTCCGATTCCCGCGAGGTGTCGATCAGATCTTCGGTCAGGGCGCCGACGATGCCGTTTCTGCCGGCATAAACCTTGCCGATCCGGTCGGGGTGTCGGCGCGCGGTTTCGATCACCCCGCAGGCGGAGGCGTTGATCACGGCGGTGACGCCGCCGGACTGAGCGTAGAAAGCGTTTTTTGCGGCCATCGGTTTCTCCTTTATACAGCGTTCATGATGAGCGCCGGAGCGTCCTCTCCGGCACATCCTGCGAATGTCGACACGTCTAAGAAGAGACTAAACACCTTGCCGCGAACTGGGTCAAGAGGAGGCTAGGGGGAGGGGGCACGCCAGGCCCCCATTTGGTACCGTTGCTGTGGCTGAAATTTACTTTTGTAGGCCATCTGGGGACAGGTTTCGATCCAATAACCCAGATATAAATATTCCAGCGCCAGGCGTTTGATGGCCTCGATTTCCCACAACACGGCATAGGTTCCCAATCCCCGTCTGGACAATTCCGGATCGAAGAAGGTGTAGACCGCAGACAAGCCATCGTCCAGAAGATCGACCACGGCTACCATCACCAGGTTGCCTTGCCGTCGGAATTCGTAGAACAGGGTTTCGCACCAATGACAGGTAAGAAATGCCATGTAATCGTCCGGGGTGGCATCCGCCATGCTGCCGTCCGGATGACGGGCTTTCAGGTAACGTTGATAGAGATGATAGTGATCCGGGTGAAATTCGGGGGCTCTGGCGATCACTTCCAGATCCTGATTACGCTTGAAACAACGTCTTTGGCTACGGTTGGGGCGGAATTGACGAGCCGGGATTCGAACCGGAACGCACGCGCTGCAGCCGGGGCAGCGGGGGCGGTAGACCAAGTCCCCGCTGCGCCGGAAGCCTTCCCCCACCAACCGGTTGTAGGTGGGCATGGACAAGGGAATATCCGGCGGCAGGAAAATCATCTGGGCGGTTTTCCCGGGCAGGTACGCACACGGGTGAGGGGCGCTCAGATACAGTTCCAGCGCGTTTAATTCCGCCAAGCTGTTTCTGCGCACGGCGTCGGGCATAAATCGTCAAGTAGGCGGACGAACCTGCGCCGGGGAATCTCCTCGGCGCCCAGGCTGACCAAATGGTTGGTTCGTACCTGGCAGTCGATCAAACCGTAACCCCAGCTCTGCAATAATTTCACCAGAGTAACGAAAGCCACTTTGGAAGCATCCGTTCGGCGGTGGAACATGGATTCTCCATAGAATACCTTCCCGATGGCGACGCCGTATAGACCGCCGACCAGTTGTTCCTGGTACCAGCTCTCGACGGAGTGCGCGTAGCCTTGTTGGTAAAGGCGTATATACGCGTATTTCATCTCCGGTATGATCCAGGTTCCCTTTTCCCGTTTTCGCGGGGCGGCGCAAGCATCGACCACATGGGAAAACGCTCGATCGAGGGTGACTGTATAGTCTTTTTTCTTCAAAGTCTTGCGCAGACTTCGGCTGACTTTCAGTCGCTCGGGAAACAATACCAGGCGGGGGTCGGGCGACCACCAGAGGATGGGTTCGCCGTGGTTGTACCAGGGGAATATGCCATGCCGGTAAGCGTTGAGAAGCCGATTCGACGAAAGATCCCCACCGACGGCCAGGAGACCGTCGGGTTCGGTGAGCGCTTGATCCACCGGCGGGAACGAGGCCGGATCGGCGGGGTCGAGCAGGGTCAACATGCCCTAATGGATCTCGCTATGCTTCCAGGAATCTTTCCGCGTCCAGCGCCGCCATGCAGCCGGTGCCGGCGGAGGTGACCGCCTGGCGGTAGACCGGATCGGCCACGTCGCCGGCGGCGAAAACCCCGGGCACGCTGGTGGCGGTGGCGTTTCCCTGGTTGTCGCCGTTGCCCTTGACCTTGATGTAGCCATGGTCCAATTCCAATTGGCCTTCGAAAATCTTGGTGTTGGGGGTATGCCCGATGGCGATGAAGATCCCGGATACCTGAATTTCCTTGTCGGACTCGTCGTGGACATTTTTGATGCGGACCCCGTTGGCCCCTTGATCGTCCCCCAGAATCTCATTCACGACGTGATCCCATTCGATGCTGATTTTGCCTTCGTCGACCCGTTTCATTAGGCGATCGACCAGAATTTTTTCCGCCCGCAGCTTGTTCCGCCGATGAATCAAGGTGACGTGGGAGCAAATGTTGGAGAGATAGATTGCTTCCTCCACCGCGGTGTTGCCGCCGCCGACCACCACCACCGGCTGTTCCTTGTAAAAGAAACCGTCGCAGGTGGCGCACGCGGAGACACCGCGGCCCTTGTATTTTTCTTCCGAATCCAATCCCAGATACCTGGCCGAAGAGCCGGTGGCGACGATCAACGCATCGCAGGTGTAGGAACCGGCGTCGCCGTTCAGAGTGAAGGGGCGTTGGGAGAGGTCGACGGCATTAATGTGATCGAAGACGATCTCCGTATTGAAGTTTTCCCCGTGGCGGCGCATACGTTCCATCAGCTCGGGTCCCTGAACCCCTTCCGGGTCGCCGGGCCAGTTTTCCACGTCGGTGGTGGTCATCAACTGACCTCCTTGTTCGATACCGGTGATCAGGACCGGGCTGAGATTGGCGCGGGCGGCATAGACGGCGGCAGTATAACCGGCCGGTCCGGATCCAAGAATCAGCAAGCGGCAGTGCTTAGGGTCGGTCATGAATGGGTTTCCTCCGATAGTGGGATTGAAGAGATCGAGTGCTATGCTAATAGTATCGCGTTCCATCCAGCTTAGGTAAAGCCGGGTTGCCATTCCCGCCGGTTTCATCAACAATGGTTGATTTCATTAGCCTGCATAAGTAATTCGCTTTGTCCCAGACTAAAAAAGCTTTCTTAGACCAGACCATGGAGCGGGTCGTTCACGGCCTCCGCGAGATAGGATTATTTTGCTATTTGGCCCTGAGCCTGTATCTGTTCTTGTCCCTGTCGACTTTCGATTTGGAGGATCCCGGTTGGCGGCATAGCGGTACCGGTCGTCCTCTGGCCAATGCCGGCGGTTTGGTGGGGGCTTGGCTGGCGGATTTCGGGCTCTCGCTGCTGGGGATGATGGCGTTCTTGATCCCCGTGATGATCGTCTGGCATGCCGTTTTGGTGTATTGGAATCGAGTGACAATCAATTGGGGCGTCCTGGCCTTGCGCTGGGCCGGCTTTTTCGTCACCGCGATGGCCGGGTCCGGCTTGGCCTATATCCATTTTATTCGAGCGCCGTTGGATCTCCCCGAGACCCCCGGCGGGATCGTGGGCGCCGAGATCGGGGAATGGCTGTTGGGGCGTTTCGGCGTGCTGGGTGCGACCTTGGCGCTATTGGTGGTGTTTTTGGCCGGCGTGACATTGTTCACGGGCATGTCCTGGCTCAGCCTGATGGAAACCATCGGCAAGTATGTGCTGGAGGGGTGGGGTTTCGTCGTCTCGAAGGGCTGGCAATGGGTCCGGGAGCGAAGGACCTCAGCACCCGAAAAGAGGGCACCGGCCGGGGAAAAAGAGGCGCCGCAACCGCGAGTGGAACGAAAAGTTAGGCGTGCCCCCAAAGTGGCCTTGCCGGAGGAGCCGGAGGAACCTTTGCCGGAGGTAGCGCCTGAACCCGAACCGAAGCCTAAAACGGCGGTCCCCGAGCCTGCCGAAGCGAAGATTCCAAAACCGAATATTCCCGAGCCGGAGCCCGAACCCAAACCGGCTTCGGAAGAACCGGCCGTCAAACCCGTGATCCGCAAGCGGGCGGATACGAAGAAGACACCGGAACGGTCCTCGACTCGACCGGAGAATGTCGTAACGGTGCTGCCGCCGCTGGAGCTTCTGGATGAAGGCGATCCGCACGGCCAAGGCTATTCCGAGGAGGAGTTGGCCTCCATGTCCCGTCACGTGGAGTCGGTGTTGGCGGATTTCGGCGTTCCGGTGGAGGTGAAAGAGGTGCATCCGGGGCCGGTGATCACGCGGTTCGAAATCAAGCCCGGCCCCGGCATCAAGGGTAGCCGGATCAGCAATCTGGCCACCGATTTGGCGCGCTCCCTGTCGGTCCCCAGTGTACGGGTGGTGGAGGTGATTCCGGGCAAATCCAATGTGGGGCTGGAGATCCCCAACTTGCAGCGCGAGACGGTTTATCTGCGCGAAATCCTCACCAGTCGCGAGTATCAACAGGCCAAGTCTTCCGTGACCCTGGTCTTGGGCAAGGATATCTCCGGCCGTCCGGTGGTGGCGGACCTGGCCAAGATGCCTCATCTGCTGGTGGCCGGGACCACCGGATCGGGCAAGTCGGTGGCGATCAATGCCATGATCTTGAGCATGGTGTACAAAGCCGGGCCGGAACAGGTCCGGATGATCATGATCGATCCCAAAATGTTGGAGCTGTCGGTCTACGAGGGCATTCCCCACCTTTTGAGCCCGGTGGTTACCGATATGAAAGAGGCGGCATCGGCGCTGCGTTGGTGCGTGGCGGAGATGGACCGCCGCTACCGCTTGATGTCCGCCTTGAAAGTTCGCAACTTGGCCGGCTACAACCGCAAGGTGCAGGAGGCCATCGAACAGGGCGAACCGATCAAGGATCCCTTCTTCCGCGCCAGCGACATGGAGGAGGGGGGCAGTTGGCCGATTCTGGAGCCCTTGCCGGTGATCGTGGTAGTGATCGACGAGCTGGCGGACATGATGATGATCGTGGGCAAGAAGGTGGAGGAGCTGATCGCCCGCCTGGCCCAGAAAGCTCGGGCCGCGGGGGTGCATTTGATCCTTGCCACCCAGCGTCCGTCGGTGGACGTGTTGACCGGCCTGATCAAAGCCAATGTGCCGACCCGGATCGCGTTTCAGGTATCCTCCAAGGTGGATTCGCGCACCATTCTCGATCAGGGCGGCGCGGAAAGCCTGCTCGGCAGCGGCGACATGCTATACCTGCCGCCGGGCACCGGATTTCCGCAGCGGGCCCATGGCGCTTTCGTGGACGACCACGAGGTATTGGAGGTGGTGGACTATCTGAAGCAAACCGGCCGGCCCCAATACATCGAAGAAATCACCCGTTTCCAGGACGAAAGCGAATCCGGCGGGGGAGGGGAACCGGACGGCGAAACCGACGCTCTATACGACGACGCGGTCCGCTTCGTGACCGAGACCCGACGGGTATCCATCTCCAGCGTGCAACGCAAATTCAAGATCGGCTACAACCGCGCCGCACGCATCGTCGAGGATATGGAAAGCGCGGGCGTGGTCAGCGAAGCCGAGGGAAATGGTTCACGAACGGTTTTGGCCCCCCCGCCGGTGGAGGATTGAATGGCTTTTTTTCGAACGGTTTTGCCCATCGATGGGCGGTTTTGGTTCGCGCTGTGGGCTTGCTGGTCCCTGGCCGCGGTAGGCGCGCCTTCGGCGGCGGGGGAATTGGAGCGCTTTTTGGCCTCGGTGACCACGTTGTCCGCGGATTTCGAGCAACAGGTGATCGACGAGCGCGGTCAGGTGACCCAATCCAACCGGGGACGTTTTTATCTGAAACGCCCCGGCAAGTTTCGCTGGACTTACGAAACCCCCTACCGGCAGGAGGTGGTGGCCGATGGGGTGAAAGTCTGGTTTTACGATCCGGATCTGGAGCAGGTGACGGTCAAAACCATTGGCGCCGCCTTGGGGTCGGCACCGGCTTTGTTGCTGAGCGGAGAACTGGATTTGGAACAGCGCTTTATCGTCTCCGAGCAGGGGCGACGTGGTGAAACCGCGTGGGTCGAGCTGCGCCCCAAGGACGAGGCCGATGTCTTTCGGCGACTTCGAGTGGAGCTGCGTCAAGGGGTGCTGAGTTCGATGGAACTGGCGGATAATTTCGGCCAACTCACCCGGATTCAGTTTGAAGATGTGCGTCTCAACCCGCCTCTGCAAGACAAGCTGTTCCGATTTTCTCCGCCCCCCGGCGTGGATGTGTTCGAAGGCTGATGGCGACTGATATGTTCCGACCCCTGGCCGACCGTTTGCGGCCTCGTCGTTTGGCGGACTTCGTCGGCCAACGTCATTTGCTGGCCCCCGGACGGCCGCTGTTCGAAGCGGTGGACAACGGCCGCCTCCATTCCATGATTTTATGGGGGCCGCCGGGCACCGGGAAGACGACCTTGGCGCGCATGATCGCGGAAGTGGCGAATGCTGAATTTATACCGTTATCTGCGGTTCTATCCAACATCAAAGAAATACGATCCGCCATTGAAGCGGCGAAAGATTTGCTCGCTCAAGAGCGACGAACCATTTTGTTCGTGGACGAAGTCCACCGTTTCAATAAATCTCAACAGGACGCGTTTCTCCCTCACATCGAGGAGGGGACGATTTATTTCATCGGCGCGACCACCGAAAATCCTTCCTTCGCGCTCAATAACGCCTTGTTGTCCCGGGCTCGGGTTTACGTCCTCAAAACGCTCCAAACGGAAGATTTGCAGCAACTGATCGAGCGCGCTTTGGAGACGCCGGAAGGATTTGGCGAGCTTACGGTTGAAATACCGGAAAATATTCGCCGCTGGTTTATCGATGCGGCTGACGGAGACGCCCGGCGCTTGCTGAATTTTTTGGAGATCGCCGTGGACTTGGCCCGTGACGATAAGAATCGGGCGGTGATCTCGGAAGAGTTGGCCAAAGATATGCTGGCCGGAGGTAGCGTGCGCCGCTTCGACAAGCAAGGAGATGCCTTCTACGACCAGATTTCGGCCTTGCACAAGTCGATTCGAGGCAGCGCCCCGGATGCCTCCTTGTATTGGCTGTGCCGAATGCTCGACGGCGGTTGCGATCCGCTTTACATCGCCCGCCGTTTGGTGCGGATCGCTTCCGAGGACATCGGCAACGCCGATCCCCGCGCCCTTCAATTATCCCTGGACGCCTGGGAATCCCAGGAGCGCCTGGGAAGTCCGGAAGGCGAGTTGGCTTTGGCGCAAGCGGCAGCATATATGGCATGCGCTCCCAAGAGCAATGCCGTTTATCGGGCTTTTCAGGCGGCGCAGCGCGATGCCGCCGCCACCGGCAGCGTAGAGGTTCCGATCCATCTCCGTAACGCGCCCACCAAACTGATGCGCGAACTGGGTTACGGCAAGTGCTATCGCTATGCGCACGACGAACCGGAAGGCTATGCCGCAGGTGAAAATTACTTTCCGGATGGTCTAAATCCGAAACCCTACTATCATCCGGTCGGCCGGGGGCTGGAGATTAAAATCGCCGAAAAGCTCAAGCGCTTGAAAGCCCTGGACGATGCCCAAAAAACGGGAAAATCCTAGTCCGTTGACATGAGCGAGAAACCGCGCATGGGTATAAGGGTTTGCTACAATAGATTCATTTCATCATCGTCGAACGGGATAACCGTCTCTTGATCTGGATTGATTACGCCATCCTAACGGTGATTTGCGTTTCGGCGCTTATAGGGTTGATGCGCGGATTCGTTCAGGAGTGTTTCTCTCTGATCGGTTGGGTGGCGGCCCTGTGGGTGGGGCTGCATTATTATGCAGCGCTGGCCGGGCGCTTGGAGGAGCTGTCTATTCCAGCGTCCGCACGGGCGATCGTGGCCTTCGCGGCATTATTCATTGCTACCTTGATCTTAGGCAAGGTGTTGGGTTATCTCCTCGGCACGCTGATCGATCGTTCCTTCCTCAGCGGCCTCAACCGAATGGGCGGTGTTTTATTCGGCGGCGCACGGGGCTTGCTGGTGGTTTTGATCCTGGTTTTATGGGCGAGTACCTACCAACTGGATCGAGAACCATGGTGGCGGGATTCCCGTCTTTTACCTCCCCTTGAGCGCTGGGCCGCCGTCTTTGGCCATTTCCAGCCTCAGGATTATTTGCATTTGGTGCACACTCGCTGATTTTATTGGGTTAGAAAATATGTGCGGAATTGTCGGTATCGTCTCCCATTCTCCCGTCAACCAGGAATTGTATGAAGCCCTGACCGTTCTTCAACATCGCGGCCAGGATGCCGCCGGGATCGTCACTTACGAGGGGGGGCGATTTTATCTACGAAAGGATCGGGGCTTGGTCCGGGATGTGTTTCAGAGCGAGCACATGCTGAATCTTCCGGGAACCATGGGGATCGGCCACGTGCGTTATCCCACTGCCGGCTGCACCAGCCCCGCCGAGGCGCAACCGTTCTACGTCAATTCCCCCTACGGGATCGTCTTGGGGCATAACGGGAATCTCACCAACGCCGACCAACTCAAGCAAGAGATTTTTCTCCAGGATCAGCGCCATATCAATACCGACTCCGACTCGGAGATTCTGCTCAACGTGTTCGCCCATGAACTGCAGCGCCAAGGCAAACTGCGTCTGGACGTGAACGACGTGTTCGATGCGGTTTCCGAAGTCCACCGACGCTGCCGGGGTGCCTATGCGGTGGCGGCGATGATCACCGGTTTCGGGATTCTGGGATTTCGCGACCCTTACGGCATCCGGCCGGCGGTGATCGGTCGGCGTGAATCCGCCCAGGGCCTTGAATACATGATCGCCTCCGAAAGCGTCGCCTTGGATGTGTTGGGCTTCGAGGTGGTGCGCGATATCGAGCCCGGCGAGGCGGTATTCATCGAAAAAAACGGCCGTTTGCACAGTCGTCAGTGCGCCAAGACGACCTCTCATGTCCCGTGCATGTTCGAGTTCGTCTATTTCGCCCGGCCCGATTCGATGATCGATAAGATTTCCATCCACAAAGCCAGGCTCCGGATGGGGGAGAAGCTGGCGGACAAAATTCTGCGGCAGCGTCCCGACCACGATATCGATGTGGTCATTCCCATCCCCGATACCAGCCGCACTTCCGCGATGGAATTGGCCAGTCGTCTGGGGGTCAAGTATCGGGAAGGATTCATCAAGAATCGCTACGTGGGCCGTACCTTCATCATGCCCGGGCAACAGCTGCGGCAGAAATCGGTGCGGCGTAAACTCAATCCGATCGATTTGGAGTTCAAGGGCAAAAACGTGCTCCTGG
The DNA here is from genome assembly GCF_000421465.1 of Methylohalobius crimeensis 10Ki. Taxonomy (NCBI): domain Bacteria; kingdom Pseudomonadati; phylum Pseudomonadota; class Gammaproteobacteria; order Methylococcales; family Methylothermaceae; genus Methylohalobius; species Methylohalobius crimeensis. Next base: position 1,766,368 of record NZ_ATXB01000001.1, on the reverse strand, counting down.
TGGACGATTCCATCGTCCGCGGCACCACCTCCCAGCAGATCATTCAGATGGCCCGGGATGCCGGCGCCAAACAAGTTTATTTCGCTTCCGCCTCGCCTCCGGTGCGCCATCCCTACGTGTATGGCATCGACATGCCCGCCGCCCACGAATTGATCGCTCACGGGCGCAGCGAAGCGGAGGTGGAGTCCCTCCTGGGCGCGGATTGGTTGATCTATCAGGATCTGGGGGATCTCGCCAAGGCCGTGCGACGCGGTAACCCCAAGATCGAGCGCTTCGAGACCAGTTGCTTCAGCGGCGAATATGTGACTGGCGACATAACCCAGGAATACTTGGAAAAGTTGAGCCGTCACCGGTCCGATGCCAATCGAACCGAAAACTCCCGGATCTACACCAACGTGATCGATTTACCCAACTCAGTCTAGGAAAGAGCGGTCATGAGCGAGTCTAAAATTACAGATTGGAATCAATACGGGATCCAGACCCAAAGCATCCGCGCCGGCCAGCATCGGACGCCGGAGAACGAGCACTCCGACCCCATTTTCGTCACTTCCAGCTATGTCTTCGACAGCGCCCATCAAGCCCAGGCCCGCTTTGCCGGCGAACAACCCGGGAATATCTATTCCCGCTTCACCAACCCCACCGTTCGCACCTTCGAGGAGCGCCTTGCGGCCATGGAGGGAGGCGAGCGCTGTTTGGGGATCGCCTCCGGCATGGCCGCCATCATGAGTTTCTGCATGGGCGTACTGAAAGCGGGCGATCATGTGGTGTGCTCCCGGTCGGTGTTCGGCAACACCATGGGGCTGTTCAAGAATTTTATGGCCAAATTCGGCGTGGAAACCTCGTTTGTGGCGCTCACCGATTTGAACGCTTGGGAAGCGGCGATTCGCCCCCAAACTCGCTTCCTGTTCCTGGAAACGCCTTCCAATCCCCTGACCGAACTCGTCGATATTGAGGCGCTTGCGGACTTGGCCCACGGCAAGGATTGCCTTTTGGTGGTGGACAACTGCTTCTGCACCCCCGCTCTGCAAAAGCCCATCGATCTGGGGGCCGACGTGGTGGTGCATTCGGCCACCAAATATCTGGACGGGCAGGGGCGCTGCGTCGGCGGGGCCCTGGTAGGACCGGAAAATCTGTTGCAGCAGGAAATTTTTCCCTTTCTCCGCACCGGCGGGGCGGCGATGAGTCCGTTCAACGCCTGGGTGTTTTTGGCCGGGTTGGAAACCTTGGCCATTCGTATGCGGGCCCATTGCGACAACGCTCTGAAGTTGGCCCGCTGGCTGGAGGATCACCCCCGGATCGAGCGGGTCTATTATCCGGGCTTGGCTTCCCATCCTCAATATGAGCTGGCTCAACGCCAGCAATCCGGAGCCGGCGGGATCGTGAGCTTCGACGTCCGCGGAGGGCGGGAGGCGGCCTGGAAGCTAATCGACCATACCCGATTGCTTTCCATTACCGCTAATCTGGGAGATGTGAAGACCACCATTACCCATCCGGCAACCACCACTCATGGCCGTCTGTCCCCCGAGGATCGGCAACGGGCCGGGATTTCCGAGGGGCTGGTCAGGGTATCGGTGGGGCTGGAAGACATCCAAGACATCATTGCCGACCTGGAGCGCGGTTTATGAACGTAACCATTTACGGATCCGGATATGTGGGATTGGTGACCGGCGCCTGTCTCGCGGAAGTGGGTAACGACGTCCTTTGCATGGACATCGACGAGGAAAAAGTGACGCGCCTCAACCGGGGCGAGGTCCCCATTTACGAGCCGGGACTGGATCAGATCATCGCTCGTAACCGCGAAGCGGGTCGTTTGACCTTTACCACCGATCCGAGGGAGGCGGTGGCGCACGGATTGTTTCAATTTATCGCCGTGGGAACGCCGCCCGACGAGGATGGTTCCGCCGATCTCCAATATGTGCTGGCAGTGGCGAGGACCATTGCCGAACATATGGACGAATACCGCATTGTGGTAAACAAATCCACCGTTCCGGTGGGTACCGCCGATCGGGTCCGGGAAGCAATGACCGCCATTCTCGCTTCCGGAGGACGGGAAGTGGAGTTCGACGTGGTTTCCAACCCCGAGTTTCTCAAGGAAGGGGCGGCCGTCACCGATTTCATGAAACCGGATCGAATCATCGTCGGAACCGACAATCCTCGCACCGCCGAACTCTTGAAAGCCCTCTACGCTCCCTTCAATCGCAATCACGACCGCCTCATCGCCATGGATATCCGTTCGGCGGAATTGACCAAATACGCCGCCAACGCCATGCTGGCCACCAAAATCAGTTTCATGAACGAACTGGCCAATCTGGCGGAACGCTTGGGAGCCGACATCGAGCATATTCGACTCGGGATCGGTTCCGACCCCAGAATCGGCTACCATTTCATTTATCCGGGGTGCGGCTACGGGGGATCGTGTTTTCCCAAGGACGTCAAGGCCTTGGAGCGCACCGCGCGGGATATCGACTATCCGGCCGAGTTGCTGCAGGCCGTGGATCGGGTGAACGAGCGCCAGAAGCAGCGCTTGTTCGAGAAAATCCATGGGTTTTATCACGGCGACCTGAAAGGCAAAACCATCGCTCTTTGGGGACTGGCGTTCAAACCCAAAACCGACGACATGCGCGAGGCGCCCAGCCGGGCATTGATGGAGTCGTTATGGGAAGCGGGGGCGAAGGTTCAGGCCTACGACCCGGTAGCCATGGAAGAAACCCGCCGGATTTATGGGCCCCAGGTGGGGACGCATCCGGAGGCGCTCCTGCGACTGGTGGAAGATCCCATGGCGGCGCTGCAAGACGCCGACGGTTTGGCGCTGGTGACCGAATGGAACGAATTCCGCAGCCCCGATTTCATCGGCATGAAACAAGCGTTGCGCCAGGCGGTGATTTTCGACGGCCGCAACATCTATGACCCGGGGCTTCTGCGTCGTCAGGGCTTCGAATATTTCGCCATCGGCCGGCCCTGAAGCAGCGCTTCCACGTGAGCCGCCACGCTGGCGGCCAGGGCTTCCAAATGATAGCCGCCTTCCAGGCTGGAGACGAGGGGAGCATCGTATTCCGTGAGTCGGGATGTGATCCAACCGAAATCGTCCGCTTCCAGTTCCAGGGAGGCGAGGGGGTCCAGACGGTGGGCGTCGAAGCCGGCAGAGACCAGGATAAGCTGAGGTCGGAAAGTTTCCAGCGCCGGCAGGATGTTTTTTTCCGCCGCCGTTCGAAAACCTTTGCCGTCGGTCCCCGGCGGCAGAGGGACGTTGATCAAATTCCCGACGCCGGTTTCATCGGCGCGACCGGTGCCCGGATAGAGAGGAAATTGATGGGTGGAAGCATACAGCACCTTGGGTTCTCTTTGGAAGGCGGCCTGGGTGCCGTTGCCGTGGTGGACATCGAAGTCGACAATCGCGATGCGATTCAGCTGAAAGGTTTCCAGGGCATGACGCGCGCCGATGGCAACGTTATTGAACAGACAGAATCCCATGGCGCGATCGGCTTCGGCATGGTGTCCGGGAGGGCGGACCGCGCAGAAGGCGTGATCCGCTTGTCCGCCCAGCACCGCGTCCACCCCGGCACAGACGGCGCCGGCGGCGCGTAAGGCGGCCTCCCAGGAACCGGGCGAGACCGGCGTATCCGGATCCAGGTAGGCAAGCCCCCGCTGAGGAATGGCGGCTCTGATTCGCTCGATGTAGGTTTCCTGGTGGACTCGGGTAAGTTGGTGCCGATCGGCTGCCGGCATGGTCGGCCAGGACAAATCCTGAAATCGCGGTTCATGGAGCGTTTCATGGATAATTTCGAGGCGGGCTCGGCATTCGGGGTGACCGGGTCCGGTATCGTGTTCGAGACAGGCAGGGTGGGTATAAATTTGCGTGGTCATGACGACCCCCAAACGGATCAATTCACGCCATGAATAACATTTTCGATTTGGCCGAACAATGCCTGATCACGTCGGATTTGGAAAGCAAGCTCGAGATCACCCGTAAGGCTCGAGATCTCCGTCAGGCGGATGGATTGACATTCAGCGACTCAAAACCGCCGCTTCCGATCGAGCAGGTAAGATGGCCGCCATGCCTGCAATTCGTCCCGCCCAAAGATTTACCGCGCCGCAGCCTGAATGCGAAAACCGGCCGGATCGCGCTTCTGCATGCGGTCGCCCATATCGAATTCAGTGCCATTCTGCTGCACTGGGACGGCTTGTACCGGTTTCGCGGATTGCCCACGGAGTACTACCACGATTGGCTCCGGGTGACGCTGGAGGAATTGGGGCATTTCGAAATGCTGCGCCGACGGCTTTCCGAATTGGGCAGTGATTACGGAGAACTGCCGGTGCATGACGGCTTGTGGCGGGTCGCAGACGACACCGCCCACGATGTGCTCGCGCGCTTGGCCTTGGTGCCGCGTTGCATGGAAGCGCGCGGCTTGGATGTCACCCCGGGAATGATCGAAAGATTGAAACAGGCGGGTGATGGGGACAGCGTAAAGATCTTGCGGAAAATCCTCGCCGATGAAGTGGGGCACGTGGCGTTGGGGTCCAAGTGGTTTCACCGGATATGCAGGGATCGGAAACTCTCTCCCGAGCCGATCTATTTCGATTTGTTGGAGCAGTATTTCCAGGGTGGATTGAGGGGGCCGTTCAACCGTAAACTTCGTTTGCAGGCTGGATTCAGCCAGGAAGAAATGGACCGCCTCCAGGCACAAAATAAGCAATAGGAGAAAAGATGACGATACCCCTGACCCCGGTCGTTTTATCAGGCGGATCAGGCACGCGCCTGTGGCCTCTCTCCAGAGAGGCTTATCCCAAGCAGTTCTTGGCGCTCACCAGCGATCGCAGTCTGTTGCAGGAAACCGTTTTACGGGTACAGGCATTGGCCGAAGTCGCCCCCGGTATTTCGCCTTCTTCGCCTTTGGTGGTTTGCAATGAAGTCCATCGCTTTTTGGTGGCCGAGCAATTGCGCCAGTTGCAACGGGAGCAATCGACGATTGTGCTCGAACCGAGCGGTCGCAATACGGCGCCGGCGTTGACCGCGGCCGCTTTGCTGGCGGTGCGGGAAGTAGGGGATCCGGTTTTGGCGGTGATGCCGTCCGATCATGTGATCAAAAACCGCGAGGAATTTTGCGCCACTTTAGCCGAAGCGGTTGCCCTGGCGGCGGAGGGGGCCATCGCCACTTTCGGGATCGTACCCACCCGCCCCGAGACCGGTTTCGGTTACTTGCGCGCCGGTCGAAACGTCCAAGGCCGAACCCGAGCTTTGGAAGCTTTCGTGGAAAAGCCGGATTTGAATACCGCCCAAGCCTATCTCGCCTCGGGCGACTATAGCTGGAACAGCGGGATTTTCATTCTGCGCGCGTCGGTGTGGTTGGATGCCATCGAGCAATTCCGCCCCGATATTTTTACCGCCTGTAAAGCAACCGTCGATCGGGGTAGCCGGGATGCGGATTTTTTCCGTCTCGATCCAACGTCCTTCGAGGATTGTCCCGCCGATTCCATCGATTACGCCGTCATGGAGAAAATTGTCGGTCAGACGCCTAATCGAACGGTGGTTCTGCCGTTGGACGCCGACTGGTCGGATCTGGGGGCATGGCCGGCGTTGTGGGAAGTGACCCCGGGGGATGAAAACAACAATATTACCCACGGTGACGTTTTTCTCAAAGCAGCGAAAAATTGTCTGATCCACGCCGAAGACCGCTTCGTGGCCGCCTTGGGGGTGGAGGATCTTATCATCGCCGAGACCGCGGACGCGCTTCTGGTAGCGCACAAGGGCATGGGGCAACAGGTCAAGGTTGTGGCCCAATATTTGAAGGATCAGGGGCGTCCCGAATACTTGCAGCATCTCAAGATTCATCGCCCGTGGGGTGCGATCGAATCCATCGGCACCGGGGAGCGCTATCAAGTCAATCGCCTGACTGTTCGCCCCGGGGCTTTCGTGACGACGCAGCTGCATCATCACCGGGCGGAACATTGGGTGGTGGTGAAGGGGACCGCGCGGATTACTCGGGACGAGGAAACTTTTCTGCTGACCGAGAACCAATCCACTTACATTCCGGTCGGGGTCAAGCACCGCCTGGAGAATCCCGGCAGGATCCCCTTGGAGCTGATCGAAGTGCAATCCGGCGCCTATTTGGGCGAGGACGATATTCAAAGGTTCCCGGAATCAAAAAACCAGGATGGATAGAAATATCCATTCGCAGCATGGATGCTGCGATCGGTTTTCATCGAGAGCCGGTAAAACCGCCGGGATCATTTGCATTTGGCCGTTATCTCCCGGTCCCGTATAATTGATGAATTTTTACCCGACAGAATAACCATGGCTTTATACTGCGGTATCGTCGGCCTGCCCAACGTAGGCAAGTCGACCTTGTTCAATGCCTTGACCCGCGCTGAAATCGCGGCGGAAAACTATCCCTTCTGTACCATCGACCCCAATGTGGGGATCGTTCCGGTTCCGGATCCCCGACTTGTCAAATTGGCCGAGATCGTCAATCCCCAACGGACGCTTCCCACCACCATCGAGTTCGTGGACATCGCCGGTCTGGTAGCGGGGGCGTCGAAAGGAGAAGGGCTCGGCAATCAGTTCTTGGGCCATATCCGGGAAACCGACGCCATCGCCCATGTGGTGCGCTGCTTCGAGGATGGAGACGTCACCCACGTAGCCGGTTCGGTGGACCCGATTCGCGACATCGAGGTCATCAACACCGAACTGATGCTCGCCGATATGGATACCGTGGAGAAAGCCAGGGTTCGGGCGCAGCGCGCGTCCAAATCGGGCGACAAGGAGGCCTTGGCGCAAAAGGCCTTGCTGGGGAAAATCGCGGTCTGTCTGGACGAAGGCCGACCGGTGCGGGTTCTCGAATTGGACGAGGATGAGAGGACCCGGTTGCGGCAACTGCATCTGCTGACCGCCAAGCCCACGCTTTATGTCGCCAATGTCCAGGAAGGCGGCTTTGAAAATAATCCTTTGTTGGATAAAGTCCGGGAATACGCGGAAGCGGAAGGCGCGCAAGTAGTGGCGGTTTGCGCCGCTCTGGAGGCGGAAATCGCTCAATTGGAGGACGAAGACCGGTCGGCATTTCTGGAAGAACTGGGGCTCGATGAGCCGGGGCTCGATCGGGTGGTGCGGGCCGCTTATCGTTTATTGAACCTGCAGACTTTTTTTACCGCCGGCGTCAAGGAGGTCCGGGCTTGGACCGTGCGCATCGGGGCTACCGCACCCCAGGCGGCCGGCGTTATTCACAGCGATTTCGAGAAGGGCTTCATCCGCGCTGAAGTGGTCTCCTACGAGGACTTCATTCGCTATAAAGGAGAACAGGGAGCCAAGGAGGCGGGTAAATGGCGCTTGGAAGGGAAGGACTATGTCGTCCAGGACGGGGATGTCATTCACTTCCGTTTTAACGTCTAGGATAAGAAAAGCCCTGCCGAGGCAGGGCTTTCCAACTTCGAAAATCTCGGGAAAGAAATTATTATCGATTTCTTGCAGCTGCTTCTTCCTGTCTGATCTCTTCCCAAGCTTCATATTGGACCGTGGAGGTTTCCCGCTTCTTGAACAGAATCACACCAACCACCACAGCAGCGATCAGGACGCCGATGATCAGCCAGAAATTATCTTTTTCCTGCTTTTCTTCGTTTGCCATTTCTCCTACCTCTCTAAGTCAATTGTTATAGTAAATCCCCAAGTATTGGGGTGACACGGATCGGTTACAATCTGTGTCCGTCGAAAAATTCGACGGTGTCAATTGTAATCACGTTTTTCAGGTATTGTCTACATTGGATTGGGTAATTTTCGATATTCGGACGATATGATGACTGAGTGCGTCATTCTTGGCGGCGGTATCAGCGGCTTGTTGTGCGCGCGCGAGCTGGCGATTTCCGGCTGGCGAGTGAGCGTGCTCGAACGCGCTGAGATCGGCCGAGAGGCCTCGTGGGCGGGGGGCGGAATTCTCTCTCCCTTATATCCCTGGCGCCAACCGGAACCCATTGAGCGCTTGTCTCGATGGAGTCAACAGTATTATCCGGCGCTTTCCGAGTCCTTAGCTCGGGCTAGCGGCATCGATCCACAGTGGCAGCGATGCGGGATGCTCTGGCTGAATTTGGAAAACTTCGATGCGGCCGCGCAATGGTGCCGCAGGCTCGGGATCGACTGGGACAGCCCGGATTCGAGCGGGATTGAGCAGATACAACCGGGGCTTCGGCGGGTGGCCGGCGGCCAACCGCTCTGGGTTCCCGGGATCGCGCAAATACGCAACCCCCGGATGCTGAAAGCGCTGACGCTGGATTTGCGTCAGCGTGGCGTCGCATTGAAAGACAAGACCCCCGTGACCGGGCTTCGCCTCAGCGGCGGCCGGGTCGTGGCGGTCCAGACGCCCGGAGAGGAAATCCGATCCGATGTCTTTGTGGTGACAGCCGGTGCTTGGTCTTCCCAGTGGCTGATGGGCGATCTCTGGCAGCCGGAAGTCCGACCGGTCAAGGGCCAAATGCTGCTGATCAAGGCCCCACCCAAACTTCTTTCCACGATGGTGCAGCAGGGCCAACATTATCTGATTCCGCGCATTGACGGGCGCATACTTTCAGGGAGCACGGTGGAGGAAGCAGGTTTCGATAAACGTCCGACCGAGACCGCTTATCAGTCTTTGTACCGGTTCGCTGTGGAGACGCTTCCGGCGCTGGAAGCTTGTCCGGTGGTGCTTCAATGGGCCGGACTTCGTCCGGCCGCGCCGGATGGAATTCCGTATATCGGGCGACACCCCCAGTTGGCCAACTTGTATTACAACTGCGGCCATTTCCGCAACGGCGTGGTCATGGGACCTGCGGCGTCCCGATTATTGGCGGATTTGGTGCTGGATAGAACGCCGATTCTGGATCCGGCGGCTTTTCTACCCGAAAACCGTCCGTAGCAAAGACCGCAAAGCCCGGATGTCAAACTTCGCATAATGTATATTATGTTAAATTAGCAATTTATTCGAGATATCGATGCCCCCGGATCGACGGCAAAAACGCTTCGGCTTCGATCTTCACGTCCGCCCGGGATTTCCGGGGTTTGCGGCTGCCGGGATAAGCGGCCGAATACGTGGGCAGCCTCTCCCCCGGATCCAAGGGAATCAATACCGCCAAAGCCGCGCTGATCATTTTTCGAGTCACCTCTTTGTCTCTCCCGGTGCCTTTCACCCAGCACACGTTCGCTTTGATGTGCGGTTTCAGATCCTGGACGATGGCGATCGGCTCATCCTTGGGGTGTGCCGCCAATGCCTCCAGTTGTCGCTGAAATCCGAGCGTCGGATTATCCCCGGTCAAAGCGATCAGTTTGCGGTAGGCTTCTTGGCGGGAAATCTTTTTGATCGATCGGGTCATCCCCCAGGTGAAGCGCACCGAATCCGGTTTCTTCAGCAGGATCGGCAGATGGCGATAGATCTGCTTGAAATGTATCCTGGCGTAGCCCTGCTGCTTCATGATGCGGTGAGCGGTTTCCCGGTCCTTACGATTGACTTCGAGGACGGCGCGCTTGAAACTTTCTCTAGTCTCGTTGAGGTCCGCGGCCAAATGCAGTAACTTGGGCGATGCGCCCACGATCCCCGGACAAATCTCCGTTTCTCGACCATCCCGATCGTCCGGATATTCCAGTTGCTCCAGAACCGCCGCGAGCCGCTGCCGGGCTTCTCCGTCGGAATATTCGTTTTTTTCCAGATCAAATATCCAGGCCGCCGCCGCTTCCCGATCCAACTGGATCAGGAAGCGGTTGAGAGACGACTTGAGCCGGTCGAATTGTCGGCACAGGGTGATTTCGTTGGAATCAAGCATGGGTTCGAGTTTATTAATTTTATTTTTATTTTAACGGTATAAGCTTCTCACAACCATATTCTTTGTGTATGATTTGTAAACAGTGGATTACTCGATAAGTGGGACGATATGTTTACGACACCACAAGGAATGGAAGTTACCTGCACCAATTGCGGCTTCGGTTCCGCCTGCCTTCCCCGGGGTTTGACCCAAGGTGAGATCGAGCAATTGGAACACATCGTGCAGCGGCGCAAGGTGCTGCATAAAGGCGATGTCCTGTTTCGAAGCGGGGACCCCTTCCGCGGTCTGATCGCCATCAAATCGGGAATGGCCAAGCTGACCTATCAGGACGATCAAAGTCAGGAACACATTCTCGCCCTCCTTTTACCCGGTGAGATTCTGGGCTTCGACGCCCTTTCCCATAACGCCTATCATTGTTCCGCTCAGGCCCTGGACACCCTCAGCTATTGCGCCTTGCCGGCCAGGCAAATCAGCCCCATCTGCACCAAGATTCCCACCCTGTTCCACGAAATGCTGCGACACGCCAGCGATGTGATCGGAATTCAGCGCAAGCAGATGGTGTTCATCAAAAAACCCGCCGATCAACGGCTTGCGGGTTTTCTCCTGGATCTTTCCCGGCGTTACGAAGCCCGGGGGTTTTCCGGGGAGACCTTTTCCATGGGATTGACCCGCAAGGAAATCGGCAATTACCTGGATCTCGCCTTGGCCACCGTCAGCCGCACCCTCAAGCGGTTCGAAAAGACCGGCTGGATCGAGCTGCAAGGCAAATGGGTGCGCATCTTCGATCGGCCCGCATTGGAGTGTCTGCTGGCGGAGGGGTGATATCAGTGCTTGATCCCGATGCCGCGGCGGAGAAGGAACCACGCCACGCTTCCCAATAGGACGATGAAGCCGCCCACGATCAGAAACGCCATCCGGACATCCACGTCGGCGGCGCCCAGAAATCCGTAGCGAAAGGCGTTCACCATGTAGAGAATCGGATTGCCCAGGGACAGCGTGCTCCAAGGTTCCGGCAACAGATGGATGGAATAGAAGACGCCGCCCAGATAGACCAGCGGAGTCAGGATGAAATTGGGAATGATGGAGATGTCGTCGAAGCTGTTGGCGAAGGTGGCGTTGATCAATCCCGCCAGGGAAAATAGCAAGGAAGTCAGAAACGCCACGGCGATTGCCAAGCCGGGATGGGCCAGGTGGAGGTCGGTGAACAGAACCGCGACGCCGAGCACCATGGCGCCGATCGCCATTCCCCGAGCCATCCCGCCGGTCACATAGCCGGCCATGATGACGCCCGTCGGCATCGGGGAGATGAGCATTTCCTCGATGTGGCGCTGAAACTTGGCCGAGAAAAAGGAAGAGACCACGTTGGCGTAGGAGTGATTGATCACCGCCATCAGGACGATGCCGGGAACGATGTAATCGATGTAGCTCACGCCGTTCATGGGACCGATCCGAGGCCCCATCAGGGCCCCGAAAATCAGGAAATACAGCGCCGTGGTCACCAGGGGCGGCAATAGGGTCTGCGGCCAGATCCGCATAAAACGGTGGATTTCCTTTCCCGCCAGGGTGCGATAGGCGATCCAGTTCCGCCCCATCAGGCCGCCTCCCTCGGAATTCGGCCCGCCTGAACCCGCTCGAAGAACAGCTTTTCCAGCCGCCCTTCCTGGGGGCGGAGACCGATGACATCGATCCCGGAGGCGGTCAATCCCTCGAACAAGGGATTCAATCCCATCGCCCGAGGCACTTCCACCGACCAGGTCCGGTTATCCACCCGCTGGAGACGGAAGCCGCTGATTTCGGGGAGATGGGCCACCGGATAGCGCAAATCCAAATAAAAGGTATTGAAGTCCAGCTTGTCCAGGAGCGCTTCCATGGAGGTGGACTCGATGATCCGGCCGTGATCGATAATCGCCACGTTGCGACACAACTGTTCGGCCTCTTCCAGATAATGGGTGGTCAGGATAATCGTGGTGCCTTCCCGGTTGAGCCGTCTCAGGAAAGTCCACATGGAGCGGCGGATCTCGATGTCCACCCCGGCGGTGGGTTCGTCCAGAATCAGTAATCGAGGCGAATGGATCAACGCCCGGGCGATCATCAGGCGTCGCTTCATCCCTCCGGAGAGACGCCGGGACACCTGGTTGCGCCGATCCCACAGGTCCAGTTGTTCGAGCACCGTCTTCAAGCGTTCTTTGGCTCGGCGTCTCGGCACGCCGTAGTAACCGGCCTGATTCAAGACGATCTGCCCGACCTTTTCGAACTGATTGAAATTGATTTCCTGGGGCACCAGGCCGATGCAGCGTCGGGCGGCCCGCCAATCCCGGTCCAAGTCATGCCCGCAAATGCTGACCTTGCCGGAAGATTTGTTGATCAAGGAGGTAATGATGCCGATGGTGGTGGATTTGCCGGCGCCATTGGGTCCCAGAAGCGCGAAAAAATCGCCCTCCTCCACTGTCAGGTCGATGCCGCGCAAGGCTTCCAGCCCATTGTCGTAAACCTTCCGTACGTTTTGGAGTCTCAGTGCCGTCATGGAAATGCTGGGCGTCTCGTGCCGGGTGGAAGAAATCCGTATATTGTAGCAGAATAGCGCCATCCCCTTTCCAGGGGAGGCCTTGAAACTCAGGATGCCTCAACAGAACGATATTTCATTTCGCAGGCACCAGGGTAAGCCGGGAGAATATTTGGAACTTATCTCCCGACCAACGCGAGCGTCTTGCACCTTTGACAATCGAATCTTCAACTTCACGGATGTAAAGGACATGATGAAAGTGAACTTACGCTCTATTTGGATAGGCGGCCTTTTGGCCGTTTCGCTGGCGGCGAATCCGATTCGGGCCGATATTTTTCCCTGGCTCAAGGGCGATTCGGAGCGCCAAGCACAGTCGACACTTCCCCAAAAAAACGGCGTGCCCACCCTGGCGCCCATGCTCCAGGGCATTCTGCCGGCGGTGGTGAATATCTCCGCTTCCGGCAGAGTCGTCATTCAGGACAACCCCTTATTGAACGATCCCTTCTTCCGTTATTTCTTTCGGGACATGCCTTCGGTCCCCCGCGAGCGTCGGACCCAGAGCGTCGGTTCCGGCGTGATCGTGGACGGCGACAAGGGCTATATTCTGACCAATCATCACGTGATCAAGAATGCCGATACCATTTACGTTCTCCTCAAGGATAAACGGCGCTTGAAAGCCGAGTTGGTGGGCTCGGACCCGGACACCGACATCGCCGTTCTCAAGGTGAAGCCCGACCATTTGTTTTCCGTGCCCATGGGAAACTCGGACCAATTGGCGGTGGGCGATTTCGTAGTGGCGATCGGCAACCCTTTCGGTCTCGGTCAAACCGTGACCTCCGGCATCGTCAGCGCCCTCGGGCGCACCGGCCTGGGAATCGAAGGGTATGAAAACTTCATTCAAACCGATGCTTCCATCAATCCGGGCAATTCCGGCGGGGCCTTGATCGATCTGCACGGCGATTTGGTGGGCATCAACACCGCCATCGTCGCCCCTACCGGGGGCAACGTGGGGATCGGCTTCGCCATTCCCATCAACATGGCGCGGGAAGTGATGGAGCAAATCGTCGAACACGGCGAGGTCAAACGCGGCATTCTCGGCGTTCAGGTGCAGGACTTGACCCGGGAATTGGTCAAAGCCATGGCGATCGATAGTACCGAAGGCGCTCTGATTGCCGGCGTGGTTCGAGGCAGTGCGGCGGATCAGGCCGGGATCCAGGCCGGGGACGTCATCGTCAGTCTGGACGGCCGCAAGGTCAAGGATTCCGCTTCCCTGCGCAATATGGTGGGGTTGAAGCGGGTCGGCGAAAAAGCCAAGATCGGTTTGATCCGGGACGGAGAGCGGAAGACTGTCACCGCCACCATCGGCAAACCCGATTATCAAGCCGGTGTGGAGAACGGAGAAATCCCGCTTTTGGAAGGCGCGCAGTTTGCCGAGATTCCTCGACAGCACCCCCTCTATGGTCGGCTACAAGGCGCCATGGTGGCCGCGGTGGACCCGGGCAGCCCGGCCTGGAATGCGGGCTTGCGCGAAGGGGACGTAATCCTCTCGGTCAACCGCAAACGCATCCAGTCGGCGGAGCAGTTTCTTCAAATCGCAAGCCAATCCCCTGATCGACTGCTGTTGAGAGTGCAGCGCGGCAATATGTCGCTCTTCCTCGTGTTGGAAAGTTAGCCGAGTCGTAATTTCTCTGTCAGTATCGCCCGCAGCGTTCGTTGCGGGCTTTTTCGGCGCGCTTCAAACGCTGCCTGATTTTCTTTTTCTGTGAACTTGTTCTGCTTTCCCAAATTGGGGTTGGACTAGTTTTCTAGTGTCTTTTGATTTTTAATTTAGAGAGGGCCGCTTGATGTCTCAATTCATGAATAAAACAAGAATAAAAGCATCTCTGATAAGCTTTTCGATACTTTTCTCCAGTTCCCTTTTCGCCGCTCCTGATTCACCCGGGCGCGAAGGTCGGCTTTTGATCAAGCCCCGTGCGGGATTGCCGGAGTCCCGTTTAGCCCAATTGCTGGAAAAACACGGCGGCAAAATCCGGGGACGCATTCAAGGTATCGGCGTTCGCATCATCGATGTTCCCCCGCAAGCCGAGGAGGCTCTTGCCAAGGTGCTGGCGAAAAATCCTCAAATCAAATTCGCCGAAAAAGATTTCCTCGTAGAACCGATCGGGACCATTCCCAATGATCCCCAGTACGATAACGCTTGGCACCTTCCCAAGATCAGCGCGCCAAGTGCTTGGGACTGGAGTCATGGGGATGGTGTGACGGTGGCCGTTCTCGACACCGGCGTGGATATCAGTCATTCCGATCTGGCGGGAGAAGTCGTCTCCGGGTGGAATGCGGTCAGCCAAAACACGGACATCGCCGATGTTCACGGACATGGAACGGCGGTGGCCGGCACGGTAGCAGCGGCTACGGACAACGCCAATGGGGTCTCCTCGGTCGCTTGGAACGCCAACATTATGCCGGTTCGGATCACCAATCGAAGCGACGGCTGGGCCTATTGGAGCGATATCGCCAACGGCTTGATTTGGGCGGCCGATCACGGCGCCAAGGTGGCCAATATCAGCTATGGGGTCAGCAACAGTTCGACCGTTTCCAGCGCGGCCCAGCATATGATCAGCCAAGGGGGAGTCGTCGTCGTAGCCGCCGGTAACGACGGCTCCGATCCCGGATACAGCGACAACCCCTATCTGATTTCCGTGTCGGCTACCGATGGCGGCGACAACAAAGCCAGTTGGTCCAACTATGGGGATTTCATCGACATCAGTGCGCCCGGGGTGTCGATTTTGACCACCAATCGAGGCGGAGGCTACGGTAAATGGAGCGGCACTTCCTTTGCCAGCCCGGTCACCGCAGGCGTGTCGGCGCTGATCATGGCGGCCAATCCCAACTTGACGCCAGACGAAGTGGAAGCGATCCTCGAACAGACGGCTTTCGATCCGGTCACCGGTCAGGACTGGCATGCTTACTACGGCTTCGGCCGGGTGGATGCGTTTGCCGCGGTATCTGCGGCTTATGAGGAGCCGGCACCCGGCGATACCCAAGCGCCTGCGGTCTCGATTTTCTCTCCCGATGCCGGGGCCACCGTCAGTGATTTGGTGGCGGTGGAAGTCAGCGCCAGCGACGACCACGGCGTGACCGAAGTAACTCTCTACGCCAACGGTCAATTGGTGGGCACCGACACCACGGCGCCCTATCAATTCAGCTGGGACAGCACGCAGGAACAGGACGGCGGCGCGACGTTGACCGCCTATGCCTACGACGCCGCGGGCAACGAAGGCATTTCCGCCGACGTTCAGGTCACGGTGGAAAACACGGTTGCCGATACCATCGCTCCGAGCGTTTCCATCACCACGCCTTCGGCCGGATCGGTGGTGAGCGGGTTGGTGAGCGTCGAAGCCGGCGCCAGCGACGACCACGGCGTGACCGAAGTAACCCTCTATGCCAACGGTCAATTGGTGGGGACCGACACCACGGCGCCCTATCAATTCAGCTGGGACAGCACGCAGGAACAGGACGGCGGCGCGACGCTGACCGCCTATGCCTACGACGCCGCGGGCAACGAAGGCATCTCCGCCGACGTTCAGGTCACGGTGGAGAATAGCCCGGCTACCGACGATGCCGATACCATCGCACCCACGGTGAAAATCCTGAGCCCCTCCGATGGGAGTACGGTACGGCATAAGGTGCAGATTTGGGTTAGCGCTCAAGACGATGTCAGTCTGGCAAGCATCCAGCTGTCTATCGATGGACAACAGGTTTCCTCGAGTGCGTCGAGAAACCTGGTTTACGAATGGAACACCCGCCCGGAATCCGACGGTGGCCATACCATCGAAGCGGTGGCCGAAGATGCCTCCGGTAATGTATCTCGACAAACCATTCAGGTGACGGTGAAGAACAGCAATGGACGTTGGAAATAGCTAGAAATGATCTGAAGTATCTCTGTCCAAATAAAAAAACGCCGACATCATGTCGGCGTTTTTTTATGCAAAGAAGTGTAAAATTTACTGACGTTTCCCGCGCCGCATCCATCCCATGCCGATCAGGCCGGCGGCCAGAAGCGCCAAGGGGGCGGGTTCCGGGATGCCGCCGGGGGGGCCGCCGCCGTTACCGCCATTACCAGGTTGTCCTTCGATTTTTAGACTGCCGTTGCCATCAGTCCCTACCCGCTGCATACGCAGAATATCGTTTGATATGCTAGATAGCTCAAACGGAGTTGGATCATCAATAGTGAGAATTAATTTGGCAACATCTGGAAAGACGTTGTTCAAATCGGTTCCGGGGTCGGCCGAATTATAGATGCCTCCAGTAATTCCGGTGGTCGTGGTAAAAGACAAGTCAACTACTGTGTTGCCTGGCGTTATATTATTATCCACATTGAGATCCACCTGCCAGTCAGTGCTTATATCATTATTGTCACCGTCAACAAGCGTAAACGAAGTGAAGCTGTTGATATCGGCAGTAATATCGAACACTACGCCCGTGATCACCGAACTATTTTCATAGCTACCTGAACCAACAACGTCGGAGACGGTTGTGTTATCGAACGTAATTGAAAGCTGATCAGAACTCAATGATCCATCCGAGTTGCTGTCGACAAAGGTCAGGATCCCACCGTTTGTTCCGCAATTAGATACGCCACAACCAGTAGTCGCTGTATATGCTCGGGTAATTGAGGTGGCGTGAGCATTTCCGAATACAAAGGCTCCAAGCAGCAGAGTTCCAATCAATGTAGGCCTGATGGCAGTGTATGCTTGTTGATTCTTCACGCTTTTTCTCCTGTAACTGCAATAGATTTAAGGGTGCTTTTTAAGCCTACTAACATTAAAGCAATAATCCGGCCAATTGATTTTAAATTATAAAATTCAACAACTTGAAATATTGTGAAGAATGTTTGCATGGCCGCATTTATGTTTGTGTAAAAAACACTTTACACTTTCTGAAGAGTTTGGTGCTAAGAGGTGTGAGTCGCAAGCTCAAGAGCAACCGGGTTTGCTAAAATAGCAGACCGGTTAGATTCATCAACGACACACTCATGAACCTCCCCATCAAACGCCGCCATCCACGGGACGGTCTGGTCCAACGTCTGGGCAAGCTGATCGTCGGCCGGTTTCACCGGGTTTATTATCAGCTGGCCGAGTCGGTTGCCGGTTCCCACAAGCGCGATTTTCTGGTGACCCGGGTGGAGGACGCCCGCGACGGCTTGGAAGCGACCAAGGATCAATTTCAGACCGCTTTGGATAAATTCACCGATCTGGTTCAGATCGAGGAAGGCAATATCGCGGTGTTCTACAAGGAATTGAAGCGGGAGTTCGATCACTGCGAGCAAAAGGCCCAGTCGGTCCATAACCACATCGACACGATCGAAAATCTGGCCCTGGCCTTGTTCGACGAGTGGGAGCTGGAATTAGAGCAATACACCAACCGGACCTTGCGGGGCAAAAGCCGCCAGAAGCTCAAACTGACCCAGCGCCATTACAAGCAATTGATCCGCGCGATGCGGAAGGCCGAAAGCAGGATCGATCCGGTCTTGAACGCCTTCCGGGATCAGGTGTTGTACTTGAAGCATAACCTCAACGCCCAAGCCATCGCCGCCTTGCAGCACGAATTGATCAGCGTCAGCGTCGACATCGCCTCGATGATCCAGGTGATGGAACGTTCCATTCAGCAGGCCGACCAGTTCATGCATACTTTGGACCACCGGCCCGCCTTGACCGCGGAGCGCTGATGCCCTCTCCCCTGTCGCTGTTGGATTTCGTCCATTTGCTCCATCAACGCCAGCAAGATCTGTTGGCCCGCCTGCCCGAGACCAGTCCCGTTGCGCTGGAATTGCAACGAATCGGCTCTTCCCTTTCCCTAGCCCGGGCGGCTTTGGAAAAGCAGGCATTGATCGAACGCCAAGCCGATTTGCCTCTGCAAATCGCGGTTGTGGGGCCCACCCAGGCCGGCAAGAGCAGCGTGGTCAATTGGATATTGAAGCAGGAGGCGGCAGGCGTCAGCCCTTTGGCGGGCTATACGATTCATCCCCAAGCCTTTCTGCACGATCTCCAAGATCCCGCCGCGCCCTGGGTGGACGAATACTTCAAAGGTTATAGAAGACTCGACATAACGGATTTGCCGAAGGACCGCTACGATTGTTTCGGTACCCGACGGGTGGAAACATCTTCCGCCTTGCCTTCCTGTATCGTCTGGGATACCCCCGACTTCGACTCCCTCCGTGCCCGGCAATATCTGGAGGGCGTGTTGCGGACCGCGGCGCTGGCCGACGTGTCGATCTTGGTGGTGAGCAAGGATAAATACGCCGACCAGTCGGTATGGGATCTCTTGACCCTGATCGAGCCGCTGGCGCAACCCACCTTGGTCTGTCTCAACAAACTGCGCCCATCCAATCGCGAAACGCTGCTCAAATCGTGGCAGGAAAAATGGGATCAAGTCCGCCAGGATGGCTCGCCCCCCGTGGTCACCCTGGCCTATTACGAACATCTCGAAGATCTGCAAGGGGCCTCGGATAAGCTTCATGAAACCCTCGCCTCCCCTCTGCGCCGAGCATTGAAGGCGCGTCGCCGTCAGGGGCAACGGACGCGCGCATTGATGCGCCGCCATTGGCCAGCGTGGACCCGGCCGGTTCGGGCGGAACTGGCGGCGGAACAATCCTGGCAGGAGATGATCAACGGGGCCTTGGGACAGGCCTTGGAGATCTATCGCCACGATTACCTGGATCATCCCCTGGCCTACGAAACCTTTCAGCGAGCCCTGGCGGAACTGCTGACCCTGCTGGAGATTCCGGGATTGGCGCGGCCCATGATGCTCTTCCGCAAGGCGGTTACCTGGCCGGTGAAGGCATTGTTCTCACGCCGTCCGGGACGTAGCGGCGAGAATATTCAGGAACTGCTTATCCTCCGCCGCAGTGTGGAACACGCCTTGCTGCAACTCCAGGCGGCCTTGAGAGAACAAACCCATAGCGACGGCTTGATGGAACATTGGTGGCAGGAAGTATCGCGTCATTATCAAGCGGCTCAACCCGCCTTGAACACCCTTTTCGAAGAAGAAGCCTCGGCGTATTACCGAGCTTTCCAGCCCCAGGTGGAAGCTGCCGCCCAAAGTCTCTACCAGCGTCTCAAGGAAATGCCCGCCACCCTCAACAGCCTGCGCGCCGCCCGGGCCACCGCCGATGCCGCGGGATTGGCGCTGCTGTTTCAGACCGGCGGGATCGGTCCCCACGATTTCGTGCTCGCCCCGGCGGTGCTTTCCATGACCTCCTTGATGGCCGAAAGTGCGCTGGGTAAATATATGGATCGCGTCTCGGCGGATCTCAAGCGCACCCAACTGGAGGCGGTCAAACGTTTGCTCCAAAATCGATTGCGCCGGGAAATCGCTTCGGTAGCGGAACAAGTGGATCCGGCCATTCGTTTCCGAATCCCTGAGGAGACCTTGGCGCAGGTGGAAGCGCAACTCAAGGAAAAATCCTATGGACTTAAGCTGTTTTGATCGGCCCGATATTCGATCGATGCAGCGCGAGCCAAGATCGAGCGGGAATGTTCCGCGGCCGTTCGCAGCAGGGAGGCTGCGATACGAGCGTACAAGGAGGTATTCACAGCGTGTCGCGGAACATTCCCGCTCGATCTTGGCTCGTTACCAGTGTCAAAAGTCATTAAAGATTCGAACCCATGCAGAATAGCCCCGAAGCAGTGGAACAACGCATCCAGGAATGGGCCGGCCGGCTGATCGAGCAAGGCTGGATTTCCCCCGCGGCGGCCGATTCCCTGACCCATTTGTCGAACCCCACCGCCGCCGATTTGTTCGATGATTCAGAGATCGCCAGAGCGGATTCGGCACGCCCCTTGGTGACCGCTTTTTTCGGCGGCACGGGAGTCGGCAAGAGCACCCTGCTCAACCGGCTCGCCGGTGAGGCGATCGCGACCACCGGGATCGAACGCCCCACTTCCCGCGAAGTCACTTTTTATTTGCATGAGGCCGTTCCCCTCGAACGGATGCCCCCGGAATTACCCCTGGACCGGGTTCGCGTTTCCCGCCATTCCAATGCCAACCGGCGGGAAGTGGTCTGGATCGACATGCCGGATATCGACAGCATCGAGCGAGCCAACCGCGAATTGGTGCTCGATCTATTGCCCTACATCGATGTTTTGATCTATGTGGTCAGCCCGGAGCGCTACCGGGACGATGCCGGTTGGCGTCTGCTGCTGGAGCAAAGCCAGGGCCACGCCTTCTTGTTCGTGATGAACCATTGGGACGAAGGCTGGGAAGAGCAGATCGAAGATTTCAGCGGCCAGCTCCGATCGGCGGGCTTCAACGACCCCATTGTCCTGCGTTGCGACAGCCGCCCCGATTTCGACCGGCGCAAACCCGACGACTTCGGGAAAATGGAAGAAATCCTTACTGCCCTGGTCCGGGCGCACGGCGTTGAACAGTTGACGAACCGGAATGAGCAACTGCGGCTGCAGCGCGTAAGCGATCGCGCGCACGCCTTGTTGGAGAGGCTCGGAGAAACCAAGACTTTGGATCGCTTGCAGGATCGCTGGCGGAAAATCTGGAAACATACCCTGGAAGATCTTAGACCGGGGTTGGAATGGCCCATGCAGGCCCTTGCCAGGGAGGTGATCGGTCCCGGTCGGATCGATCGAAAAGGCAAGAAAAGGAAGAAAACCGACCAATCCGCCGGAGAGTTGAAAAGCGACGTATCGGAGACGCTGCTTTGGGATGCCTGGATCCAGACCCGTCTCCTCGATGCCTTGGAGCGCTTGATCCTGGAAGCGGAAGATTTGGGATTGCCGGGCCCACCGCTGCGCCAAGCCCTCTCCTCCTGCCGCGACGAGCTCCAGGAGATTCTGATCGATAGCGTGCAAACCTCCCTGCGCCGATCCTTGTCCACCCCGGGCCACTGGCTCCAGCGGAGCGGACTCCGTCTGTTCGGAGTGCTTCGTTATTTATTGCCCCTGGCCGCCAGCGGCTTGGTGGGGTATCAACTGGTTCTTCGCTACTATGAAGGATGGATGGGGGAAAGTTCGTATTTGGGTGTGAATTTCGCCGTGCATAGTCTCTTGTTGATCGGTTTGGCTTGGCTGATTCCCTATTTGCTCCACCGCTTGCTCACCCCTTCCCTGGAAAAAACCGCTCTCCGAGGCATTCGGCAAGGCATCGCCCAAGGTTTCGAAAGGGCTTCCAAACGGGTGGAACAAGATTTACAGTCCTTGAAAGAAAAGCAACGCGACCTGGCCGGCGAGGGCACGCGATTGATCCAGGCGCTTGAGGAAAAAAAAGAAAGGGATTACGAGATGGAATCGCCGCCTCGGTCGGAGGAAGTGAAAGCCTTATTTAGCCGAATGCTGGTGGCCGGCTAACGTTTATTCTTTTTGACATGCCGCATCATCCGGTGCCGTTTTCGGATCTGGCGTTCGGTCAATTTGTTGAAGCGTCCGGCGAAAGGATTGTCCCCGGATCGGAACTCCAGGCGAATGGGCGTGCCTTTAATTTTCAACCGCTTCCGGAAAATATGGTTGAGATAGCGCTTGTATTCGGCAGGGAGGTTGTCGGTCTGATTGCCGTGGATCACGATCACGGGAGGATTTTTCCCGCCCTGATGGGCGAACTTGAGTTTGATTCGGCGACCTTTTACCAGGGGCGGCGGATGGCGTTCGGTGGCCTCCTGCAGAATGCGGGTCAGAAGCGCCGTGGATAATTCCGCCCGGACCTGTTCGAAAAGGATCGGCATCCGATCGAATAGTTCTCCCACGCCGGTGCCGTGCAAAGCGGAGAGGGGCATCTTTTCGGCGAAATCCAAAAATTGCAGTTTGGTATCCAGCTGAGTTCTAAGCCGGCGCTTGTAATCGGTGTCCAATCCGTCCCATTTGTTGAGTCCGATCACCAAAGCTTTGCCGGCTTCCAGCACGTAACCCAACAGGCGGGCGTCTTGATCGGTCACGCCCTCCCGCGCGTCGATCAGGAAGATCACCAAGTGCCCCTGCTCGATGGTTTGCATCGCCTTGATGATGCTGAATTTTTCCACCGCCTCGTCCACCCGGGAACGGCGCCGGATGCCGGCGGTGTCGAACAAAGTATAGCGGCGTCCGTCGCGCTCAAACGGCACCGCGACGGTGTCCCTCGTGGTGCCGGGTAAATCGGCCACCACCACCCGTTCCTCCCCCAGGAGGCGGTTAATCAGGGTCGACTTGCCCACATTGGGACGCCCGACCACCACGATTCGGATGCTTTCATCGGCCGCTTCCAAGGCTTCCGGAATTACCGAAGGGGCGGGGAGCTGTTCCTCGAGTCGCGCCAGTAATTTGGCCAAACCGCGGTTGTGTGCGGCGGAGGTCAAAATCGGATCGCGGAATCCCAAACCCGAAAATTCGGCCGCCGCGATGGCGGGATCTTCCCCGTCGATTTTGTTGATCGTCAGCAATACCGGTTTGCCCAAGCGACGCAATTGGTCGGCCACCTCTTCGTCGGCCGCGGTCAATCCCTCCCGGGCGTCGACCACGAATAACACCAGGTCCGCCTCTTCCAAGGCTTGGGTAACCTGGCGCAGTATCGCTTGGTCCACCGACTCGGCATTCGTCATGATGCCGCCGGTATCGACCACCAGAAAATCCCGTTCGCCGCGTTGACAGCGTCCATAGCGTCGATCCCGGGTGAGTCCCGGGTAATCGGCCACCAATGCATCCCGACTGCGGGTCAACTGATTGAACAAGGTGGATTTCCCAACGTTGGGACGGCCCACCAGGGCGACGACGGGAATGGGGGGCATTTGCAAATCAGTGTTCAACTTTCAATACGGCCACATCGCCGCCTGAACTATAAACAATCAACACGTCTCCGATCACCACCGGCGGCGTACGAATGGGGCTGCGGAAAACCCGTTCCCGTCCCACCTGACGACCGTCCTCCTGGGCCAGAAAGTGGACGTAGCCTTTGTAATCCCCCACCGCCAGCCACTCGCCGTAAGGGACTGGCGCGGTCAACCGGCGGTGGTGAAAAGCGGCCTGTTTCCAGTAGGTCCGGCCGGTGGTTTCGTCGAGTCCCCAGACATCGCTGTCGGTATCGGTGACGAATAGGTAACGCCAGGTGATGGTCGGCGAGGCGGAGGCGATAATCTCCTCGTTGCGCCAGATCACTTCCCCGTCCAGCAGGGTGGCGGCGATCACGCCGCCATGATAGGCGGTCACGTAGACCATGCCGTCGCGAATCACGGGCGTGGCGTCGATGTCCACCACCCGCTCCAGCTCCGACATTCCGCTGGGGACGGCCACTTGTTTCTCCCAGTCGACCTTGCCGTCGGACAGGCGCATCATGGCCATGCGGCCGTTGGCAAATCCGACCAAAACCTTGTCTTCCAGGATTTCCGGGGCGCCCAGACCGCGCAGGGAAAGGGGCGATACCTGCTGGTCCGTGCTCCATAGCCGCTCGCCCGAATCGATATCCAAGGCAAATACCGCACCGTCCACCGTATGCACCGCCACTTCCTTTCGACCCGCTCGCGGTGGCGCCAGAACCTCGCTGGACACTTGGCCGGTCCATAGGCGTTCTCCGGAGTCCTGGTCCAAGGCAACCACTTGAGCTTCAATGGTTCCGAGGAGGACCTTCCCCATCCCCAGCGCAGGCCCCGCCGACAGCGCCAAGCCGGTATCCACTTGCCAGATTTCGTCTCCGGTTTGGAGGTTAAACGCCGTCACGCGCCCTTCGTGGTCGGCGACATAAAGCCGATCGCCCTTCCCGGCCACGCCCAAAGACAGCCATTGTCCGCCGTCTCCCGCGCCGGCGTCCTCGTCCCATACGGTTTCGATTTCGATTTCCGGCTCGATCTTCTCCAATGGCTTGGGGGGTTCGGTAGTATCCCCTCCCCCCATGACCATGTCGATGGTTCCGGAAACGGTATTGCTGAAGGCGGCTCCCATGGACTGACAACCGCTCAGGGACAAAGCCAAAACGCCCAGGAGCACAAGGGATGGGCCGACCCCCCACCCAACCCTCCCCCCAACGGGGGGAGGGCAAGGGAGGGGGGGAGACTGGCGGATGGGTCGGATCATGGTTGCGTCAGTTCCCCCGATGCTTCCGGTCCCAGGTCGTTCAGCTTCATCCGCAAATAGGGATGATCTCGCCCCAGGGCAATGGCCTTCTGATAGGCTTCGCGAGCCTCCTGGCGTTTCCCCCAGGCGTAATACAAATCACCTTTGGTTTCTTCGTAGTGACCGGCAAAGTTCCCGGGATCTCCGACTTTCGCGGAATCCAGCAGGCTTAAACCCGCCTCGGGTTTTTCCATGGCCAGCAAAATCCGACCCAATCGAAGCCTGGCAAGGTGCTGTAAATCGACGTCCTTGGAACCCTTCAAAACCGACTCCAACCAGGGCTTGGCCTCTTCGGGCCAGCCTTGATCGACCCAGGCTTTAGCTTGTAGCAAGCGCGCGTAATCCGCGTAGGCGGTTCGTTCGAAATCTCCGGTCAGGCGTTTACTCAGTCCCTCGGCCAAATCGAATTTTCCGTTTTGGACCGCGTCGACCAGTTGCGCATAAAGCTCCGAAGCCTGTTCGGCTTGAGCTTGCTGATGGTTTTGCCAGGCATTCCAGCCGAAGATACCGGCCAATCCCAAGACAATCCCCCCGATGACGGAGGCACCGTTTTCTTTCCACCAGCGTTTGAGCGCCTCGACCTGTTCTTCTTCTTCCAGATGGGTAGCCATACCTCTCCTCGTTATGAGAAAAATCGTTGTTGGATAAAATCGAACAATTGCTCCTGGGAGACCGTGCTTTGCTCCGCCAAAGTCCTCAGAGGTTTGATGCCGACGCGTAGGGGCGACCCGCCGGTCGCCCCTACCTCTTCTTCCCCCAAAATCAGCGCATACAAGGCGCCGCTTTTATCCGCCTTCTTGAATTGGCTTTTGAAACTGCCGCCGCCGCAATGCACGGTTAGGCGAAGATCCGGGAATCGATCGCGCAAGCGTTCGGACAAAATCAACCCCGCACGCTCGGCTTCGGCGCCGACCCGGATCAGATAAATCTGGGGCGTCTCCACGGCGTCGGCCAAGGGAGAATCGGCCAGCAAGGCGAGCAGTCGTTCCATCCCCAAGGCAAAGCCCACCGCGGGCGTGGCCGGGCCGCCCAATTGCTCCACCAGCGTGTCGTAGCGGCCGCCGGCGCAGACGGTTCCTTGGGCGCCCAGTTCGGTGGTGACCCATTCGAAGACGGTCAGGCAATAATAATCCAAGCCTCTCACCAAGCGAGGATTGAGGACGTAAGGGACGCTCGCCGCCTCCAACAGCGCGGTCAGTCCGCGAAAATGGGCGCGCGATTGTTCGCCCAAATAATCGAGCAGCCGGGGCGCCCCTTCGATCAGCGCCTGCATGTCGGGGTGCTTGCTGTCCAGAATCCGTAACGGATTGGCGGTCAATCGCCGCCGGCTGTCTTCGTCCAACGCATGCTCGTGGGCACGGAAGTAAGCCACCAACGCTTCCCGGTAAATCCGGCGCTCGGCCAGGGTGCCGAGGCAATTGAGCTGCAATTCCACCTTGTTTTCCAGTCCCAGCCGCTTGAACCAGCGCCAGTTGAGCAAGATCAATTCGGCGTCCACGTCGGGCCCCGAATGTCCCAGGGCCTCCACGCCGAGTTGATGAAACTGGCGGTAGCGGCCTTTCTGGGGACGTTCGTGGCGGAACATGGGGCCCAGATACCACAGCCGTAAATTTTGCCCTCGCAGCAGTCCGTGCTCGATCAATGCGCGGACGCAGCCGGCCGTTCCTTCCGGGCGCAGGGTGAGCGATTCGCCGCTTTTGTCCTCGAAGGTATACATCTCCTTCTCGACGATATCGGTTACCTCGCCGATGGAGCGCTTGAAAAGTTCGGTTTTCTCCACACTGGGCAGACGAATTTCCTGATAGCCGTAGCTTTGGAGTCCTTGGACTAAGATCGCTTCCGCCGCGCGCCATAAATGGGTCTCGTCAAATAAAATGTCGTGCATGCCCCGCACGGCTTGCAGTTTTCCCCGGGGCGATTTTCGGTTCTGTTTCGCAGCTTTGGAAGTAGTACTCATTCCTTTTCCGTTGGGTCGGGTTTCGCGTTTTGACTGGTGGAAT
The DNA here is from genome assembly GCF_000421465.1 of Methylohalobius crimeensis 10Ki. Lineage (NCBI taxonomy): Bacteria > Pseudomonadati > Pseudomonadota > Gammaproteobacteria > Methylococcales > Methylothermaceae > Methylohalobius > Methylohalobius crimeensis. Next base: position 1,740,008 of record NZ_ATXB01000001.1, on the reverse strand, counting down.
GATCCATGTCTTTTTTCTGGAGAGAGAAGGTATCCAGACGCTCGCGATAGGCTTGGGCCGCCTGGCGGTCCCCCAGGGCGGATTCGATTCGATAGCCCAGGCGCAGCGTCTCCTGGGTGGGCGGGGCGACCGCCTCGTAGCGTTGCAGAAAACCCCGCGCCGATAAATACTGCCCCTGGAGGGTTTGAAGCTTGGTCATCGACTTGAGGGTGGGCGCGGCATTCGGGTTGAGGTCGAGCGCCTCGCGCAAATACCTTTCCGCCTCTTTCGGGCGCCCTGCGGCCAGCGCGCACTCGCCGGCGTTGGTCAAGGGTTTCCAGCGTTCGCTGTAAAGTTTGTCCGAGCCCGCCTTGGCGAGCAGCTCGAGGCCTTGCTCGTAGCGTCCCTGGCGACAGAGGAACCGCCCGTAATTATTGACGATCGCCGAATCCTCGGGCATCAACTCCGCTGCATGGCGGTAATGTTTTTCGGCTTCGTCCAGCATATCCAGTCGTTCGTATACGATGGCCAAGGTGCCGTGGGCGGAGGCGTTTTCGGGATCGAACTTCAGGCTTTTGCGAAGATCCATCACCGCGACTTTCACCTCGCCCTCGGACAAATAGGCAGCCCCCTTTTCCGCGTAGATTTGCGACAGCTTTTGCCGCTGGGAATGCTCGTCCCGGGACGACGGACTGCCGGCGCAGGCTGCCACAAGCAATGCGCTTCCTGCCGCCAGGAAAAGTCGGATCATTTCACCGCCTCCACCGGCAGCGCCTGCACGGAATGCCGGGGGCGGGGTCTGGATTTGGCTTGTACCTTGCCGACCAATTGCCCGCAAGCGGCGTCGATATCCTCGCCCCGGGTGCGGCGTACCGTGGTGAGGAATCCGGCCTCGACCAAAATCGCTTGAAAACGTTCGATCGCTTGCGGGGTGGAGCGCCGATACGGGGTGCCGGCAAAACGGTTGAACGGAATCAAATTGATCTTGGAGGGAATCCGGCTCAACCGTTTCACCAAGCGCCTGGCGTCGGCCGCCGAGTCGTTGACGCCATCCAGCATGACGTATTCCCAGGTGATTTTGCGGCCGCGTTGTTTATCCGACTGGATAAAACGCTGACAGGCGGCGAGTAGCTCCGCGAGGGGGTATTTGCGATTGATCGGCACGAGTTCGTCGCGCAGTTCGTCGGTGGTGGCATGGAGGGAAATGGCCAGGCTGGCGGCGGAGGCTTCGGCCAGGCGATCGATGGCCGGCGCCAAGCCGGCCGTGCTCACCGTCACCCGGCGCTTGGCCAAGCCATAGGCCAGATCATCCATCATCAGATCCATGGCGTCGACCACCGCATCGAAATTGAGCAGCGGTTCGCCCATCCCCATCAAAACCACATTGGTGATGCGCCCTTCACCCAATGCGCGGTAGGCATGCCAAAGCTGGCCGATAATCTCGGAAGCCTTGAGATTCCGGCTAAAGCCCTGGCGGGCGGTGGCGCAAAAAGCGCAATTGAGGGCACAGCCCACCTGGGAGGAAACGCAAAGGGTGCCGCGCTTCTCCTCGGGGATGAACACCGTTTCGATGCGGTTGCCGTCTTCGAGCGCCATGAGCCATTTGACCGTCCCGTCCCGGGATGCCTGGGAACGGGCCACTTCCGGCAGGACCAGCTTGCACCGTTCCCGCAGCTGGGCGCGCAAGGTCTTGCTCAGATCGGTCATCGCATCGAACTCGGTGGTTCCGTGCCCGTGAATCCATTTCAGGACCTGGCGGGCACGAAACGGCTTTTCCCCCAGTTGGACAAAAAAAGCCTCCAAGGCCTGACGATTCAGGCCAAGCAGGTCGATAGGCGCCGTATCTTTCGGGCTTGAATTCAAATCAAGCGAAACGGGGGAAGATTTCATTTTCATTGAAGAAATAAGCAATTTCCCTGGCAGCGTTTTCCGGGCTGTCGGAACCGTGCACCGCATTGGCTTCGATGCCGCTGCCGAAATCGGCCCGAATGGTGCCGGAGGCGGCTTGTTTGGGGTCGGTGGCCCCCATGATTTCGCGATTCATGGCGACAGCGTTTTCGCCTTCCAGAACCTGAACCAGGACGGGGCCGGAAATCATATATTCGACCAATTCGCCGAAGAAAGGTTTGTCCTTGTGGACTTCATAAAATCCTTCGGCTTGTTCGCGGGTCATGTGAAGCATTTTCGCCCCGGCGATCGCCAGGCCGGCCTTTTCGAAGCGGGCCAGGATTTCACCGATTGCATTCTTGGCCACCGCATCTGGTTTGATAATGGACAAAGTGCGCTCTATCGCCATACATTCCTCATTAAGTTGGTTGGATAAATAGAATATTTTAACCGAAAAGCGGGAAAATTATTGCTTTGATCGTTTCTTCGAACGCGGGTTTCAATCCATTTACCCTATCAGACGTCGTATAATGATTGGTTTTTTAACAAGCAGATAAAAAAATATGGCCATAAAAAATCGCCTTCATCGCAGTGAGCTTGCCGTTCCCGGCAGCAATCCCAGAATGTTGGCCAAGGCCCCCGACGCGGGTGCCGATGTCGTATTTCTCGATCTGGAGGATGCGGTGGCTCCCGACGACAAGGAAGAGGCTCGCCACAACGTAATCGAGGCGCTCCGTTCCCTGGACTGGTCCAAATGCTCGGTATCGGTCCGCATCAACGGGCTGGATACGCACTACTGCTACCGCGACTTGGTTGAGGTGGTGGAACAGGTAGGCGATAAACTCGATACGATTCTGATTCCCAAGGTCAACGGGCCGGAAGATATTTATTTCGTGGCCACCCTGCTGGATCAAATCGAGCAGGCGAAAGGTTGGCAGCCGATCAATTTGCACGCCTTGATTGAAACCGCCGCCGGCATGGACAACGTCAAGGAAATTTCCCGGGCCTGTCCGGAGAGGCTTGAAGCATTGGTATTCGGAGTGGCGGATTACGCCGCCTCCATCCAGGCCCGGACCACCAATATCGGAGGTGCCAACCCCGATTACGCGATGCTCACCGATGCTTCCTCCAGCGATCGACGCGAGAGCCATTGGGGGGATCAGTGGCATTTCGCCATTGCTCGAATGGTGGTCGCCTGCAGAGCGAACGGGCTGCGCCCGATCGACGGCCCGTTCGGAGACTTCAGCGATCCCGACGGTTATCTGGCCGCCGCCCGTCGCGCCGCCGCGCTCGGATGCGAAGGCAAATGGGCGATTCATCCCTCCCAGATTTCCCTGGCCAATCAGGTTTTCACTCCCTCCGACGAGGAGGTCGAGCGCGCCCGCAGAATACTCGCCGCCATGGAAGAGGCCGCGCGCGAAGGCAAAGGCGCCGTGTCCCTGGACGGTCGCCTGATCGATGCCGCCTCCATCCGGATGGCGCAAAACCTGACGGCTAAAATCGAACAGATCAACGCCCGTTCCCGCTGAACGGGTGTTTCACCCTACGAGGAGAGTGACACGGTGAATATTCATGAATATCAAGCCAAGGAATTATTGAGATCCTACGGCGTTCCGGTGCCCAACGGAAACGTCGCTTATTCGGACAGCCAAGCCCAAGCGGTGGCGGAACAAATCGGCGGCGATAAATGGGTGGTGAAAGCCCAGATTCACGCCGGCGGCCGGGGCAAGGCCGGCGGTGTCAAGGTGGCCGATTCCGTCGAGGACGTCCGCCGCATCACCGACGAGATGATCGGTACGACGCTGGTCACCCACCAGACCGGTCCCCAGGGGCGAGTGGTACGGCGGGTGTTGGTGGAGGAAGCCAGTGACATTCGCAAGGAATTTTATTTCGGCTTTGTGATCGATCGAGCCAGCCAACGCATCACCATCGTCGCCTCTTCCGAAGGCGGCGTCGAAATCGAGGAAGTCGCCCGCCAATCGCCGGACAAAATCGTCAAGGAAACCATCGACCCGGCGATCGGTCTGCTGGACTTTCAATGCCGCAAAGTCGCCGCCGCGATCGGTCTCCGGGAAAAAAGCTGCATGTCGCAGGCGGTTCGGATCATGAAGCGCATTTACCGTTGTTTTCGCGACAACGACGCCCTGCAGGCGGAAATCAATCCCTTGGGCCTGGTGGGCAAAGATCATCATTTGATGTGCCTGGACGCCAAGTTCAATTTCGATACCAACGCCCTTTATCGGCGTCCGGATATCAACGAATTGCGGGATCTCGACGAAGAAGACCCCAAGGAAGTGGAAGCTTCCGGCCACGGCCTCAATTATATCGCCCTGGATGGCAACATCGGCTGCATCGTCAACGGTGCCGGTCTCGCCATGGCCACCATGGACGCCATTTCCCTTCACGGCGGACGGCCGGCCAATTTCCTGGACGTGGGCGGCGGCGCTTCGCCGGAAAAAGTGACCAACGCCTGCCGAATCGTCATGGAAGATCCCAACGTCAAGGCTTTGTTGGTGAACATCTTCGCCGGCATTAACCGCTGCGATTGGATCGCCACCGGATTGATCCAGGCGTATCAGACTTTGAATATCGAGTTGCCGATGGTCGTTCGTCTGGCCGGCACCAATGTGGAGGAAGGACGTAAGATCCTCACCGAGTCCGGCCTGCCCTTCGTTCAGGCCGACCATCTCGACGACGCCGCCGCCAAAGCCGTTACCACCGTCAACAGGGAGAACGCATGAGTATTTTTGTCAATCGAGGATCAAAAGTCATCTTCCAAGGCTTCACCGGCCAGCACGCCACCTTCCACGCCCAGGAAGCGATCAAGAACGGCACCCGGGTGGTGGGCGGCGTCACCCCGGGTAAAGGAGGAACCACCCATTTGGGCTTGCCGGTTTTCGACACGGTCGCCGAAGCGGTGCGGGAAACCGGCGCCGACGTCGCGGGCGTTTTCGTTCCGCCGGCCTTTGCCGCCGATGCCATCATGGAATCCATTGAAGCGGGCATCAAGTTAGCGGTGGTGATCGCCGACGGTATCCCGGTCCAAGACATGGTGCGGGTGCAGCGTTATCGGGTCGGACGCGACTGCCTGGTGATCGGTCCCAACACCCCGGGATTGATCACGCCGGGAGAATGCAAGGTGGGCATTATGCCGGCCCACATTTATCAACCGGGGCGGATCGGCGTCGTGTCCCGTTCCGGGACTCTCAACTACGAAGCGGTCGAGCAAATGACCGGTCTCGGTCTGGGGCAATCCACTTCGGTGGGGATCGGCGGAGACCCGGTTAACGGCACCGACTTCGTCACCGTGCTCAAGGCATTCGAACAGGATCCGGACACCGATGCCGTGGTCATGATCGGAGAAATCGGGGGACCTCAGGAAGTGGCCGCCGCCCGCTGGGCCAAAGCGCACATGAAAAAGCCATTGATTGGTTTCGTGGCCGGTCTCTCCGCGCCTCCGGGAAGGCGGATGGGGCATGCGGGGGCGATTATTTCCGACGAGGAAGATACCGCCAAAGCCAAAATGGATGCGATGGAAGCGCTGGGCTTATACGTGGCGCGCAACCCGGCACACATCGGTGAAACGGTATTGCGGGCGCTCCAGGAAAACGGCATCCGATAATCCAACTATCCCCGCCGGTTACATAGGGTGGGTGGAGGCATTGCCGAAACCCACCGCGCTACCTTCCCCTGGCAAGGGATTGACGGGTTTCGGCATCCTCCCGATCATCAATCCTAGCCATGGTGGGCTGCCCGTGATTCGCTCCGCTACGCCGTAACTGCTCGGCAAACTGGTCCGCTTGGTTGCGGTGAAAACAGTTCAGTTCGACATGCGTGGGCAGCCAATCGAGAAAGGCTGCATCGACAATCCCGCTCTGTTTCAGAGTCTCTGGATCGGTGCCGGCGGAATGCTCGGACTTCACTAATATCAACCGTTCGGCATGGAGTTTTCCCGCCAGCCAAGCGGCCAGGGTATCGGAAGTAACCGTCCAGTCCGACGGCACTTCGGCCCGGTCCAATTCACTCAATTCGGGCAGCCAAACGACCGCCTCGCCTTGTCGGAGCAATCCGTCGATTTGCCCGGTCCGGGCGGATTTCAAGCAAGGCTCCAAGCCTTGGAAAACGAGTCCGTATTGGTGCATGGCCAGCAATGCCATGTGGTGTGCGATTCGATCGTCGAATTCCCAATGTTTTTGAGCCAGCCGGACTTGATCGGCGAAACGTCCGCCTCCCGGGACGATCACCACCCTCCCCCGCCCAACTCGGGCTGAATGCCTAAGCCATTCTCGGAGAGTCGGGTGCTCACCCAAGCTCCCCCCGATTTTAACCACCCACATGATCGGCGGAAGTAATGCCGAAGCGGGATAACACCTGAATCAAAGCCGACGCTTTATCGAAGCTCTCCTGATATTCCCGTTTTGCGTCGGAATCCGCCACGATACCGCCCCCGGCCCAGAAATGGATACTCCGATCGGCATGCACCAAGGTTCGAATGGCGATATTGGTATCCATGTTGCCGTCGAAGCCGATATACCCGATGGCGCCGCAGTAGATCCCGCGCCGAATTGACTCCAACTCTTCAATGATCTCCATGGCGCGTATTTTGGGCGCGCCGGTGATGGAGCCCCCGGGGAAGCAACCGCGCAACAGGTCCAGGCTATGGCAATCTTCCTTCAACTCTCCCACCACCGTGCTGACCAAATGATGGACGGTGGCGAAGCTTTCCACTTGGAACAGTTCAGGAACTTTGACCGAACCCAGTTGGCAGGTCTTGCTTAAATCATTGCGCAGCAAATCGACGATCATTAGGTTTTCGGCCCGATCCTTGGCGCTTTCGGTCAAGGCGCCGATCTGGAAAAGGTTTTCCTCCGGTGACAATCGCCGGGCGCGCGTTCCCTTGATCGGCTTGGTCTCGACCTTGCCCTCTCGAACCCGCAAAAAACGCTCCGGGGAGGAACTGAGAATGCCGAGTTGAGGGAGGCGCAAAAAACTTCCGAACGGCGCCGGGTTTTCCCGTCGTAAGTCTTGATAAACCCGCCAAGGATCGCCGGCCGCTTTCGCCTCGAAGCGCTGGGCAAAGTTGACCTGATAGCAGTCGCCTTCCTGGATATAGTGTTGAATCTTGGCGAATGCGTGCGCGTAAGCATCCCAGCTAAGATTGGAACGGATCGGGGATTGCAGGCAAAAACCGGTTCTGCTGATTCGAGGAAAGGGATGGCGCAAGCTTTGTTGCAATTCCGGCCATATTTTGCGCGTGGCGGGCGTGGAGCGGGCGACCAGATAGGTTTGTCTTTCCCGGTGGTCCACCACCACGGCCCAATCGTAAATCCCGACCGCCATTTCAGGGATATTACCCGGATCCAGGGTGGTTTGAGGAAGGTTCTCCAAGCGCCTGGCCAGGTCATAAGAGAAATAACCCAAAGCTCCGCCGCAGAACGGTAAGTCAGGCATTCCCTCGGCAGGTTCCCCCAGAATCTCCCGGAGCAACTTGAAAGGATCCTCTGGCGACAGTCGGATACCGTCGGAGTTACGGATTTCGGTAAGATTGCCCCGAGTGACCAGGGTGGCCGACGGGCGAGCCGCTAGGATGTCATATCGACCCTGCTCGATTCGAGGGCGACCGCTATCCAGAAATATAGCCCAAGGCTCCTGAGCCCATTGGGCAAACAGCTCGCTACTATCTTCCAGGTAAGGCAGTTCGGATATTAGATAGGGCGAATCCATGAAGACTCGATTTGAACGCAGCTTTGTTACAAAAATCTTAACAAGAATCGGCTGCTACAGCTATGTTTGTAAGCGGCTTTCGAGTAAACAGGCAATTGCAGCGGCGGGAGCACAATCGGCCGCGGAAAGCCCGGCCCCAAGATTGAGATCCTGTTTGAAATACGTGTTGAAGTCCCGATATTCCAATCCTAGTCTTTTTGCCATCTCTTCGACTAAAAAGCGCCCTACTCCCGCACCCACCAGAATCGGTCGATTGGATGGGTCCCGTGAAAGGTGGTATAAGCAGGCGCGGACAAGGCGTTGCAGTTGGATTTCATGGAGATATCGGGAGAGCTCTTCCCAAGCCTCGATTGGGGCATCGTCCCGGTCAAGGCCGATCATTCGGGCAAGGCGCTGCATGCTGGCGGCTTTTGTTTTGGGCTTCCCGTCGGCGGTTTCGGCGTGATCCGCTTTTTCCGGCAGTAAATTAAGAATTCGATAAACGTCTCCAATGGTGGCGAAATGCTCTGCCATTAAAGGCACCCTTTCTCCCTGAAAAGGCACCTGCTCGGACAAAGCCATCAAAGGTGTTCTGACAACACCCATGTATATCAGTTCATCGTAGCGCTGACGGGTGAAATCGTCATGCCCTCTTGCAACGGGATGATGATTTCGGACAGATAAGATGTCACACGTCGTACTGCCGATGTCGATTAGCAAAGCGTTTTTTTCCAGTTGGGCCAGATAGGAAACGCTGATCTGCCAATTTTTGGAGGCTATTTTTTTATGATTTTTTGAATTGAAATTAGATAACGGTATAAATACCCCGTCTTGAAACACGAAGCAACGCTGCAGACCGATCTTCTTGGAAAAGCGTTCCAACAGCGTTTGCACGCCGATGGAACGATCATCGAAGAGATCGACCATTTCGCCGGTCATGGTCACCCCATGCACACAATCGATGGGCAAGTTGGTTTTCACCTTATCGATGGCATGGTCCAAAGACATCAACCCTTGCCAAAGCGGACAAGCCACTTGCCAGATGGCCCGGCTGCGTCCCTCGCTTACCAATGCTGCTTTCAAATGCGCGCCGCCCACATCCCAGCCCACCACATGATTCATGCTTTCACCGATACGGTTTTTCCGACGATTTTCGATCGCCTACGAGCTATTTCCGCTAACGTCATGTCCCCCTGGCCCAAGGCGACGATCCATTCCCCTATGGGTTCTCCCAAGGCTTTTGAGGCACCGGCATAAGACAACGTCAGACGGGGGTTGATTTCCAACACCCAAGCGTGCTTTTTTGAGACCACCACATCCACTCCCGCATAACCCCACAAATTCGGCACGGCGGCGGCGATTCGATCGCACAACTTCTGCCAATAACCCTGGGAATCTTGAAAAGCGTTGACCTCGCATCCGAGTAAACGAAACGCCCCTCCTTCGTTTTGGAACCGTTGCCGATTACCGCTGAGGAACACCCCGCTTCCCTCGGCGAAAATAGCGCTTATGCTTAAAGGCGCGCCCTCCAGGAAGGGTTGCAGCAGCCAGTCTCGGGGAAAGCGGTTCAATTGGGACAATTCGCTTATCAAATGCATGCCCTCGCACCCTACCCCATAGCGGGGTTTAACCACCCACGGAGGGGCCACCTGACCGGTAAATTCCCCCAAGGTCCAAGTAGGAACGGATTCCACGCCGGCCTTGTCGAGCAAATCTAAGGTTCGCAACTTATCCGCGGTCAAATCAATCGCTTGAGGATGAGATCCGAGTAATAGTTTGTTTCTCTCTAACACCTGGCGGCTCAAATGGGCTAATATCTGGCCGGTTTCCGGCGCCGTGACCCAGACGACATCCGACCAATCCAAGGCGGCTCGCCAAGTTGTTTCAAAATCCCCGTCGACGGTCCAAATTTTTGCCGTCGGATCATCACCTGTCAGGATGGAAGGGAGCGGTAAACGCCGATCGTACATCACGCCGAGGGGCATTCCGGTCAGGTCTTCGATCTGCGCGGTCAGCATGATTTCCCCCTCCCGCGTCAGTTCGGGAGAAGACAAGTACCCCTCTCCCATACCGCCACCGGTAAGATATTCAAATAAGAGGATATTCATGGAGTTGGAAACGATGGAGCTGATTCCGGTGCTAGATATTCGTAGCGGTGAGGCGGTCATGGCGAGACACGGCCAACGTCGGCATTACCGTCCTCTGAGAACGCCGTTGTGTTCCGACAGCAATCCGCTCTCGGTGGTATCGGCTTTTCTGGATTTGCATCCTTTTGAAATTCTGTATCTTGCGGATTTGGATGCTTTATTAAAAACGGGAGATAACGGTATAATTATTTCGCGCATCCGGCAACGATTTCCCCGTCTTCACCTTTGGGTCGATCGCGGATGGCCGCCGCTTCGACCGACTCCGACCATTACGCCAGTCATCGGAAGCGAATCGCTCGGCGCGGATTGGAAAACCGCAATTGCTCCCTGGGCCGCATATTCCTGGATTTTGTCTTTGGATTTCGGAACAACGGGCTTATACGGTCCTCGCGATTTATTGCAAGAAGCGGCCTACTGGCCTTCCTCGGTGATCGTGATGACCTTGGACCGGGTCGGCAGCCGCTCCGGACCGGACTGGCGGCGGCTAGAGGATTTCAGGCAACAGCATCCCGCCAAATCCTGGATCGCCGCGGGAGGGATTCGCGATCCGCTGGATCTGGCCCGCCTAAAATCACTCGGCATTGGCAGGGCGCTGATAGCCAGCGCCCTGCACGACGGCTCTATTCGTCCTGAAACCCCTAACTGAATAGCTATCGTTTCAGGCGCAACGATTAATCGTGAGCCGCAAAAGGATGATGGACGGTTCTTGCCTTTTCCACCACTTCGCCCGGCGACGGTTCGCTCGCTACCGCACGCTGGATGGATTCCTTGGTAGCTTCGTAGTTGTAGTCCTGAATCTTGGCATCGTCCTCGGCCAGCCAATGGATAAACACGCCAACACAAATGAAGAGATCATCGGCTTCTTCCAAAGGAATCGTTCCATCCTCGACACATTCGGTCACCGCCATGGCCACGCCCCGTTGGGCCGGACCGAACATCTGAGTCGCCTGCTTGCCGTTCTTGATCGTCACTTTGTTGAACATGACGGTCGCCGGTTTGCACATCAGGTTGGGAGCCACCACCGCCAACAGGGCACTATGACCTGCCTTGTTATTGGTCAGGCAACTGGCGAAAGCGGTTTCTGCGGCACTGCCGCGGGGGCCGATGAGCAGGTCGATATGCGCCACTTCGTTGCCTTCGCCCTTCAGGGACTCTCCAATCAGCATTTTATTGACTTTTATCATTCCTATTGTTTCCTCTTTGGTTGACGATGAAAATAGAGAAAAGATTTTCTGGATTAACGACATTTTGCTCTCCCCAATCGAGCATTAAGGAACCCAGTTCCCACCTGCTCCAACCATCCTTGAACGACTCAAGGATGTTAGTTTTTCCAAGCGCACGGCCAATAAGGTCGCAACCATCAAATCGGCCGTTGTGCCGGGATTGATGCCTGCCGCCTTGAACTCCTCGTCGATCTTTCCGATCTCCGCTAGAACCCTCTCAGGGTCGGCAGATTGTGATAATTTCCGTTCCAAATAGGCCATCCTGGTCGTAATGATCCCTGTATAACGCCGGCCGAATTTGCGCTCAACATGGCTATCGGGAATGCGGCGCAACAAAGCCGCAAACACCGCCACCGTGGCCAAGCGTTCACTCCCCCATCGATAAACTGCATCATGATAACCGGGAATCGCCAATTCATAAATATCCCGATAGGCAAAAGTATAGTTAAAGGCGATTCGGTCATAATCTTTGGCCAATTCCATCGCCTCCAATAAGGTCACCGAGGGCGGGCAATGAACGTCTTCTCGACCGACTTTACCCAAGCCGCCCGGTTCGGCAAGGCGAATCGCCCGGTATACCCAATCGGCGTCCGTCCGGCTTGTAGCCGCGATGACAGCGCGCAATCGCTCCCTTAGACCACCTTCGGAAAGCGATTGAACCGCCTCTATCAGGGGAGCTGCCAGAAGCACGATTCCCAAGTTGGTGTTGCACCCGACCGCCTCGCGGGTAGCTTCTACGGCTCGATAGACTTTTTCTCCTAAGGAAAGAGTGGAATCGCAGATAGGGAGGGCGCTGATCCGGGCGCTGCGATAAAAATCCTCCGGGGTCATGTCGTGGCCGGAAGCATATACACTGACGTTGCCCGGTTTGAATGCCTCCACATCCAAGGCGCAGGCTTCCAAGTAGGCGTCTTCCAAGTCGGCCCGAGAAATCGTCATCCGGTTCGGCGCAAGGGTTGGCAATGGGTTAAAAAATCCTCCACTAAAAGTCGTGTCATATCCAAACCGGCCACACTCTGCAATCCCTTCCAAGCCGGAATGGCGTTTACCTCCAACACCCAATAGCGGTCCTCGGCATCGCGGATGATATCGACCCCGGCGTAATCGAGACGCAATGCTTGCGCCGAATCCTCTGCCAGTTTCATCAGTGGCTTATCCAACCGGGCCAATTCGGGGCGGCCTCCTTGCGCCACGTTGGTACGCCAATCCATCCCCCGTCTGACCATCCCTGCGACCGCCTTTCCGGCAATCACGAAGACCCGCCAATCCCAAGCGGGACTCTGACCGACGTAGCGCTGCAGATAATAGACATCGCCGGCGGGCTGGAGGGCCTCCAGGGAATCCAAATCGGTGTGGCGTTCCACGCCGTCTCCCTGGGAACCGAACAAGGGTTTGCTCACCATCCAATACCCGCGGAGCAGTTCCGCTCGAACAATGGCTCGGGCTTCGGCAGGATCCGAAGTGATCCAGGCGGGTGGCGTCGGAATGCCGCTCCGAGCCAACAAGACACTGGTCATCCCTTTATCCACGCTCTGTTCGATCGCCCGCGGCGGATTGTAGACCTTGATCCCGTCCAATTCGAAGCCGTGCAACAGATCCAAGCGGAGAATGAGTTGTTCCAGCGAGCCGCCGTTGATTCCGCGTACGAAGACCCCCGACGGAGGCTCGGTCTCGAACCCCGGAAACACCACCGACGGACGCCCTGGCAAGGTCTCCAATCGTCCCTGACTCAAAGCGAGGCATACCGCTTCACAGCCCCGCTCGAACAGCGCTTCCCGAAGCCGCGCCCCGTGCCAGCCGGGATCGTCGGTAATAATGGCGTAGCGCGGCTTCATGCCCCGAACGAACGGGCCAAAAGGTCTTCGTCCAATTCACCGCAACGGAAGCTACGGCCGGAATCGACCGCGGTGACGATCACATTGGCGGGACTGAACAGCATGGGGTCGATCTTAAAAAAATCGTAGTCGTATTCCTTGAAGACCTGGGCGAACGGCTTGCCGTAATCGCGCGAAGTGGAGCTGGGTAGATTGCGCGCCAAATTCTCGGCCTCCTCGTCCGGCCCCTTGACGAACAATTGCACCTGACCCGCGAACAGAATGGCATCGTTGGTCCGGCCCATGGCGGTCATGAAATCGGGGGCCGGCGGCGGAACCGGTGCGCTGCCCGATCCGTCGACGATGTTTTTCAGCGGAAAATGCAATTCATGCGCCTTATGCATGGCCACCTCGAGCACCCGCGCCACCACCTGCAGACCGCCGGCGAGACTGGAGGTGGGAGTTAAAATCACCGTCAGCCCCTCCGGCATCACGCCGCAGTCGGCGGCGACCCGATCGAGCAATTCCAGCGGTGGTTGTTTGTCCACTTCCATCACCAGCACCGTGGTGTCCGCTTGATCCTGATAATCGAGCTCCTTGAACAAGGGCTCCTTCACACATAAGGCCCGCGCCGGTCCGGAACCCAAGGCATAGAAGGCGTCCTTGCCTTTTCCGTGGGAGAGGCTCCAACCGGCGTACTGGCTGCCCAGGCAAGACAGCACCGGATCGGTGGCATGGACGTTGACCCGCAGGGGCCACCCCGGCGTCACGGCGGTATGCGCCAAGGTCACGCTCCCCAGTCCTCCCATGCAAATCTCGGCGATCCGCCTTCCCGCCTCCAAACCGCCGTCGACCTCGATGCCAGCGTCCACCAGGGTGACGCCGTTACCCAGACGGGATATCTTCAGCCGCAATTTATTGGCGTCCCTCACCAAGGCTTCCACCAAGGGGCGAGTATTGTCGTTGATACGGACCTGCGCTATCTCTGTCATTCCTGTGTTACCTCTCCACACTCTCATCCAAATGATCCAGCAATCGCTGCTTCACCCATAATTCCCGCGCTTTCAGGCGCGCTTCCACCGCCGTCACCGAACCGCCGGAAGCGGTCACGCTGCAAACCGGCGTCCCCGGGGCCATTTCCGTTCCGGCCGGTGGCAAATCGGCACACCAACTTGGCCAACGGCAGGGCGCCAACCTAAACCGGCGCTGCGCAAACACGATTCGAAATCCGCTCACCGGCACCGGCCTAAAACCCACCGCCGGCTTGCCTTGACAGACTTGGATCTGAGCCGTCATCAATCCCGCCGGCCAAGCCGTATCCCACAAACCCAGGGCCGCGCCGGGGCGGGGGTTGAGCTCCAGTACCCGGGGAGATTCCCCTTCCAACATAAAATCCAGCCCCCCGATGCCGCGCAAATCCAACGCGGCGCTGAGCCTGCGCGCATATGCCAGAGTCGTCGCCTCCGCCTCGGCGGGCAAGACAGCCCGGTTAATCGCCCCCGCGAACAGGAACGGATTGCCCGCATTATAATCCGCCTGATAAAGCCTGTTAAACCCGTACCACCACACCCGCCCTTTTCCGGCGAGAAACACCAAGGAATAGACTGGCCCCTCCAGGCGGCGTTGGCAATACCCTTCGACCCGCCGTTCTCCTTGCCAGACGCTCACACCGCGTCCGCCTTCCCCGCCTCGCTTAACCAACCAATTCGGATATCGATCGGAGCCATTCGATTCCAAGGTCGGCGGTAACCAATGAATTTCCGGATAGGGAATCGCCAAGCGATCGAGCAAGGGAAAAAACTGGCGAGGCCGGGTACAGATCCGTGCCACTTCGGGCCGATTTCCGTAAAGGGGACACCGCCGGGCAATCTTTTCGATCTGATCTGTCAAGGCATCGCAACCGCTTCCGTAAATCCACCCCTCGGGGCGATGGTCGGCCAACGCGGTTTCCACCACGCGCTCCAGGGATTCCGGCTCAATACGACCGTTTTTGGAGGGCAACCGATACCACGCATGACTGGCGGCGCGGGTATCCAGATCGGCGAAAAGATCCACGGAGATCGGTAACCCACCCCCACGCCGAACCGACTGAGCCATCATCCGGGTAGACTGGCCGATGACCAAAAAAACCCCGTTCAACCGGACAAGGCTTCGACCGTGGTTGCTATGTCACCAGAGGAACGTTTCGAATCTGGGCGCAAAATCTCCGCGCCGCGGTTACGCGATCGGACCACTTGGAAACGCAACCCGTTCCATCCGGCAAAGTGCTTTTCCAGGGCCGCCTTAACCTGCTCGGCCGTTTCAGGCCCGGGCAATAAACAAAAGCCGGTCGGCCCCCATGAACTTTGCCCCACACCCCTCCAACCTTGGCGTTCCAGCCATTCGAGTACGGCGGACACATCGCGGCTGGCATGGCGTCCCCCCTGGGCGGGAGAAAAATAATCCCCGTTGGCCCTTTGCACGGCGGCGAGTGTCTCGCAGAAATCGTCGTAGCGATTTTCCGCCAATGCCGGCAAGCCTTGGAGCACAATCTGATAGCATAAGTCGGCCGCCGTTCGACGGGAAAAAGGCGGCAACTCACGAAAGGCTTGCACTTCTCGCTGGCCGGACAAGCCTTGGAAACGCTCGTCGAAGATCAAAAGCCAACGCCAGTTTTCCGGTACCGTCAAGCGCGTCAGCAGCGGTGGCGTCAAGGTATCCTCAGCGCTGCCCCCGTCCAGGATGAATCCGCCGCCTTCGAAGGCGGCGATGCCGATCCCGGAGCGTGTTCCGCGATCCGCCCTCCAGGCTATCCGACGCAAGTCCACGCGGCTTCCCCAGAAACGCGCCAAAGCGCTACCCACTGCCAAAGCGAGCTGGGTTCCGGAGCCCAGCCCCGCATGCGGGGGAATCTGGGAGGTCATGCGAATATGCACCCGGTCCGGCAAATTCAACTGTTTGCACAAAAGCCGGGCCACATCGGCGACCCTAGCTGCCCCCGGTCCGGTCACCGAAAAGCTCGGCGCCGGCAGCACTTCAACCTCGGTGGCGATCGACTCCAAAGTCACACCGATACTGCCGAAGCGCCGCCCCAAGTGGCTGCCCAGATCGAGAAACCCCAAGTGCAAACGTGCCGGAGCCCGTACTTTGACCCCATTATTTTCGAGCGAGGATTTTCGAATACCGGACGTGTCCCAGTCAGGCACTGACATGCCGTTTCAATGTTCTATAAACGTAAAAGGGTACCATAGGTGCCAAGTCGCCCGCCATGCCTCCAGGAGATTCTCCCGAGCCCGAGCGAGGCAAGACGGCATGGGTGTCAAGCATAAGAACCAGCCCTCTTGTGTTCGTAAATCCCGAGCAAGGCGGGGATGACCAAGAGCACCAGCGCAGTCGCGAACAAAAGGCCGAAAGCGATGGACACCGCCATCGGAATCAAGAATTTGGCCTGCAGAGAAGTCTCGAACAACAGCGGGAGCAAGCCGGCGATGGTGGTCAGAGAGGTCAAGAGCACCGCGCGCAGGCGTTGACACGCCGCCTCCTCCAGCGCCGCTCCCAGCCCCCATCCTTGCGCGCGCAGATCCCGATAAAAGCTCACCAAAATGATGGAATCGTTGACCACGATACCGGACAGACCGAAAATCCCGAACAGTGAGAGGATGGTTAGATCCAACCCCATAACCCAATGACCAAAAATCGCGCCCACCAATCCGAAAGGAATCGCCACCATGACCACCAGTGGCCAGCCGTAAGATCCGAAAACCCACGCCAAAATGAGATAGATCAGCACCAACCCCATCAGACCGCCTTTTTTCATGTCGGCCAGGGTCTCGGCTCGATCTTCCGCCCGTCCCGAGGATTGATAATCGATTCCGTAGCGGCGGGCCAATTGCGGCAGCACCGAGTCATCCAGCGTTTCCATCACCAAGTCGGGCTTGTTGACGCGGGTATCGATCTCCGCCGACACCTCCACCGCCAACCTTCCCGAAGCATGCCGCAAAACCTCGAAGCCTTGCCGGGTATCCGCCCGGGCGACGGTGTGCAGGGGTACCCGCTCGCCGCCGGGCAGACGCACTTGAAACGTATTCAATACATCCAGATGTGACCGTTCCGCCTCGGCCAAACGGACCCGAACTTCCACCTCGTCGGCGCCGTCTTGAAATATCTGCACCAGGCGACCGGAAAAAGCGGTACGCAACTGCCTGCCGATCTCGGCCGGCGTCAGCCCCAACATTTCCCCCACCGGGGTAAGCCGATAAATCCATTGCTCGCGCCCGTAAGGCAAATCACTGGTCACATCGCTGAGCCCGGGAACCGCCTCGAGCGCTTGCACCAGATCCGAAGCCGCCTGCTTGAGCCGATCGGCGTTGTCGCCGGTCATGCGCACGCTCACATCCCGCCCCGGAGGCCCCACTTGTCGCGCTGAAATCGACAAATTATCCAGTCCGGGCGCCTCGGCAATGCGGGCGCGCCATGCTTCGATCAACTCCCAGCTTCGCACCGAACGGGTCTCCGAAGGCATCAACTCCACCACCATCGCCCCCAAATGATCCCCCTGCTTCTGAAGGGCCCCGGCAGTACTCAAGGTCTGTCCGTGCAACTGCAATGCCGTCCGTACCAGGGGACGGTCCGGGGAAAGCTCGGTTTCGGCTTCGTGGAGAGCCGCCTCCAGGTTCGCCAGATAATGATCGAGTCGTTCTTTGACGGTGCCGGGAACAAATGCCACCGTCGCCTGGAGCATATCCGCCTCGGGGGCGGTAAAAAAAACGAATTGGACTCTTTTTCCCGCCACCAATCCCAAGGACGCGATTAACAGGGCAACGGCACAAGCGAGGGTCAGTCCCCGATGATTCAAGGCGGCTCGCGCCAACGGTCGAAAATAGGTTTCGCGAAAAACCCGAAAACCTTGGTCCAGACGGCGGCGCCATTCCCCTTCCCGCTTTCCGTGGATTCTTTCGAAGGCATAGCGCAAGTGGGCCGGCAAGACCCAGAAGCTTTCCAACAAGGACGCGCCGATGACGGAGACCACCACCAGTGGTATGGCGAATAAAATTTTCCCGGTGGGCCCGCCCACCAACATCAGGGGCAGGAACGCCGCCACCGTGGTCAGGGAAGAAGCCATCACCGGCGCAAGCATCCTTTTGCCCCCGCTTTCCGCGGCGTCCAAGGGAGAATCCCCCGATTGATAATGGGTCAAGGCATTTTCTCCCACCACGATGGCATCGTCCACGATGATCCCCAAAGCCATGATCAGGCCGAACAGACTGATCATGTTGATGCTGCCGCCGGCGGCATACAGGATCAACAAAGTGGCCATGAAAGAGACCGGAATCCCCAAGGCCACCCAAAAGGCCACCCGGCCGGTAAGAAACAGGTAAAGGATCAACACCACCAGCACCAGACCGCCGGCGCCGTTCTTAAGAAGCAGATTGATGCGCTCCCGAATCAGGTGCCAGGTTTCGTCATAGACATGAAAGCGGACGGTGGCCGGCAAATTGGGTTTTGTCTCCGCCAACCAGGCGGCGAAAGCCTGCGCGGATTTCAGCGAATCGCCGTGCTCGGCGCGGCGGACCCGAAGCTCCACCGCCGGCTGACCGCGGAACGACAAATGGGTGCTGTTGGGGCGCGGCTGCCGCCGAATACTGGCCACCGATCCCAGCTCGACCCGCTCGGTTCCGGAAGTCACCGGAATTCGGGCGAACTCGGATGGCGCGCGGCGTTGCTCGGTGACTCGCAAAACCTTCAAGGTTTCCCGGTCTCCCAAATGCCCCGCCGGGATGTCGCGGCTGAACGAGTCAACTCTTTCGGCAACTTGATCGAGACTCAGTCCCAGCGCATTGAGGGTGGGATCGGAGAATTCAATGGCAATCTCTTCTTTCGGCAATCCGACGATATCGACTTTGTCGATGCCGCGCCCCATCAGTTCGCGTTCGAAGCGATGCGCCAGGGGACGTAATTCCTTCAAGCGCGCGCCATACAGAATGAGACGCGCCACCGGCTCGTAGCGGGCCGCCTGGGTGACCGTCGGGTCTTCCGCCCCGCGCGGCAGATTGCGAAATTCGTCCACCCGCTGCTTGACTTGGTTGAGGGCGAGCAGGATCTCGGTGCCTTCCTCGAACTCCAAGGTGATGCTGCTGACGCCCTCGGCGGAAGTGGACGTCATCTGACGCAAGTCGTCCACCGACTTCAAGGCCTGTTCCAGGGGCGTCGTCAAGCCGTCCTCCACATCTTCGGCGCTCGCCCCGGGCCAACTGACACTGACGCGAACGATGTCCAAGGTGAAATTGGGAAAAAATTGGACATTGAGCTTGTCCAATGCGTACATGCCTCCCAGGAGCATCATGACCATGAAAAGATTGGCCGCCACCGCATGGCGGACAAAAAACCGAATCCAACCCCGTCCCATCACTCCCCCTCCGGCAAGGCGACCACTTGGGGCTTGACCGGCAGGCCGGTGGCAACGTTGGGTAAATGAGTGGTTAAAATCAAATCCCCGGCGTCGATCGCCGGACTTTGCACCAACAGCCAGGTCCGTCCGCCGGGAAGCCGATAATCTCCCAGACGGGTCACTTGGACCGCTTCGAGCTTTCCGGATTCGATGCGGTAAATGCGATCGGAACCGTAGAGCGCGGAATACGGTACCGCGACGGCGTGTGGGCGGGGAGGCAAATTCAGGTGCACCGTCGCCGGCAAGCCGGGTCGGAGCTTTTCTTCTTTCCCTTCCAACTCAAACAGCGCGTCAACCCCCCCGGCCTCGGCTTCCCCCGCCAATCGCCGAAGATTCAAATCAAACCGAGTCCCCAGACTCTCGCCCCAAGCGGGAAGCAAATCACGCCGGTTCAGGGCCTTGAAGACCTCGGTTTGGTGAGGCGCCGGAATCTTCGCCCGCACCTCCAATTGTTCCCGGGGATAGACACTGATCAGCTCCTGGTTCGCCTGAACGTAGTCGCCTGGCGCCACCGGCAGGTCGGCCACCACTCCCGGGAACAGCGCGCTCACTTGGCTGCGCTCCAGCGCCACTTCCGTCATCGTCAACGCCGCCTTGGCGCGCATCAGACGGGCCTCGACTTGAGCCAGGCGGGCGGCGTGTTGTTCGACTTCCAGGCGCCGTGCGGTCACCGCCAATGCCTGGCGCTCCAAATCCATCCGCGCCTGATCCAAGGTCGCCTGTGCGGCGAGATTACGCCGCCGCAGCTTTTCCATCCGCGCCACCGCCGCTCGGTTCAAGTCCAGCAAAGCCGTTTCATGCTCGAGGGCCTCTTGGTTGCCGGCGTGAGTCTGCCGCTCCAAGCGCAATTGGGCCGCCAATTCATCCACGTCCGCCTGCGCCTGGACCACCTTGGATTGAAAATCGCGCGAATCCAGGCGCACCAACAACTGCCCGGCCTCGACCGCCTCCCCCTCCTTGACCGGCACTTCGACCACCCGACTGCTTCCCGGCGCCGCGGCACGCATTGATCGGGACGTTTGGACTTCGCCATAGAGGGTCAAAACAGGGCGTAGCTTTCGGGGGTGAACGGCAATCGCCCGCACCAGCCAAACCTTGGGTCGGATCGGCGGCGCTTCCTGCCGCGGACGGGTTAAAATCAGCACGGCGAAAGCCAAAACCCCCAGCAAAACCACACCCCAAGGCCAATAACGACGAGCAGGTAATTTCATGAAGGATTAAAAGCAATCGGATCGGTTGACGGAAAATCCGGCGTTATTCCGGTCGAACACGCGGGTGGGAAACGTAATCATAATCGAATTATTATATTAGCTTGATTCATGCCAAGCGAGCTCGACATCAGATGACTCTTATCATTGACCGGATTGGAGCAAGATGAACAAGACGCCAACTCGGCCGGCAGCCGGACACACTATCTATTCTCCGCGTATACTTCGTGTCTACGATTGGTTCGTTCTCGGGCTATCCAATCGCTTGATTTGGAAGTGTCCGACTCGACGACTGGCGAGGCATTACGACAGACACGTCACGGGCAATCATCTGGATGTGGGGATCGGCACGGGCTATTTCCTGGATAAATGCCGGTTTCCAACGCCCTCACCGCGCGTCGCGCTGATGGATCTTAATCGGAATTCGCTGGATTTCACTTCGCGCAGAATCGCCAGATACACGCCCGAAATCTACCGTTGCGACCTATTGGAGCCCATTTCCATGGAAATGGGCAAATTCGACTCGGTCGGCGTCAACTATCTTCTTCACTGCCTGCCGGGGTCGATCGGAGACAAAGCGATCATCTTCGATCACCTGAAGCCCCTCATGAATCCCCATGCAGTGATTTTCGGCGCCACTCTGCTGCAAGGAAGCGTTCAGCGAAATTGGGCCGCCAAACGGCTGATGGCCGTCTACAACCACAAGGGGATCTTCT
This sequence comes from Methylohalobius crimeensis 10Ki, assembly GCF_000421465.1. Taxonomy (NCBI): domain Bacteria; kingdom Pseudomonadati; phylum Pseudomonadota; class Gammaproteobacteria; order Methylococcales; family Methylothermaceae; genus Methylohalobius; species Methylohalobius crimeensis. Next base: position 1,718,904 of record NZ_ATXB01000001.1, on the reverse strand, counting down.
CCAACCGACACGATGACCTCGATGGGCTGAAACAAGCATTAAGTCGACGGTTTAAAGATGTTTCCATCGAAATCGCCGGATGTGCCGCGCTTTTTTCCGGCCGGGTTTGAACGGCCAGCGGTTGATTTCCTATCTAAAATATTCAAGAATCTCAACGTAAAATTAAGCATTCCATGTTATGAAAAATAATCAAAAATCGATCCTACTCAGACTCTTGCTTGCGCTCTTTTGGATGTCGGCCCTGTCCGCGTGTTCGACCTTGACCGCCCATAAGGAAAATCGCTTGAAGGGGCACCCCTTCGCAGGAACCACCAACAACCTGTCTAGCTGGTATTGCGAATCTTCCGACTTGATGCAAGAAACCCAAAATCTGAGCGGCCGGACGGCGGTTCGAGCATTTATTTTCCCGGTATTCTTTTTGAGCAACACATCCGATCTGATCTTTTCCGCCACTTCCGACGCATTCATCCTCCCCTATTCGCTCTTCACGGACCCGGAAAAAGAACGAAGCGAAATCAGCGATTGTTCCAGCGGCGTCTGGACGCTCCATTACTGATTCTCTCCGGCGGGCGATACGGCATTCTACTTCATTTACCGATATTCGCTGAATCGTCCGCTGCCCCTCCCATTTCTCGGTGATCCCGCCATTCGAAGCACGGAATCCGGGACGACCGGGGAACTAAACACCGAAAGAATCAAGCCTACTGACCTACCGCTGATTGAAAATTATCAATGCAACCGAGCATTGCTGCATGTAAAAAATACCTTGCAGACATGCCAACCAAGCGGGGAGGTAAGAATGAAAGCCGTCTTGACATCAATTGCAGCAATTGCGATCGCTTTAAGCATAAGCGCCTGTGGAAAACAGGAAGAAGAGAAATCCAAAGCTGAAGAGCCCAAATTACCCGCCACGCCCCATCAAGAAGAATCCCTCCAAACAACTCCGGAATCGGTCACCGAATCGAAAGCGCCCATGGAGGGGGGAGAGACTAAGGAGGGCGCGCCGGTCAGTCCGCTTCAAGAGGAGGTCGAGGAAGATATGCAAAAAGAGCAACCGATGCCCCAAGAAGAATAAAGGCTGGATAGATCAAGCTTTCCATCGAAGCAAGCGCACATCGGTTTCAAAAAATTCGGGGTCGGAGTCTTCTGTGTGAAATGCCGCAATTCTGCGGCATTTCACGTATTGGCACTCTACAAAACAACAGGTCTTCGATACGGCCCAAGAGTGGTCGATGGCGCATCCTATTGAATACCGATATTGTTGACCAGATTGGCCAAGGCGCCGAATGTTCGGCCCGCCTCTTCGAACATTGCCTCCAACAAGAAAGCCCTTGGTGGTTTTGCCCCTGCCCGATTGGTGGATTTCAACCACCTCATCGATTGAAAAACAGAAAAACATATTAATTTCAAATAGATAAAAATCGGCACGTCGCTTGCTTTTCTGTAATCGGTTATCTCGATTCGAGCAGGAGAATGCTAAGCATGAATGCGACTGCCGCTTCCTTTCAATTTCCCAGGGCCGGATTGGCCGGCCTCAAGGATAACTGGCGAGCCGACCTGCTCGCCGGATTCCAAATTTTTTTAATCGCCCTGCCCCTTTGCCTGGGGATTGCAATGGCCTCCCAATTTCCGCCCATGGCCGGTATTATCGCCGCCATGGTGGGAGGGCTGTTGATATCGAGAATCAACGGGTCCTACGTCACCATCTCGGGACCCGCCGCCGGCCTCATCGTGGTGACTTTGGGGGCGGTCGATACCCTGGGCGGCGGCGACCCGGTAGCCGCGTACCATCGCACCCTGGCGGTTATCGTATGCGCCGGCATGTTGCAGGCCGTGATTTGTTTTTTACGAATAGGGCGCCTGATGGCGCTGGTACCGGCGTCGGTGGTCGAAGGCATGTTGGCGGCGATCGGCGTCATCATCATGGCCAAACAGTTCTACGTCATGATTGGCGTGAAGCCGGAAGGGGAGTTATTGGAGAGCATCGCCGCCATTCCCGGCAGTCTTCTGAAAATGAACCCCGAAATCGCCGCCATCGGTCTGTCCGGGCTTGCGCTGCTGATTTTATGGGAAATCATCCGGCCCCGCGTCAAGCTCATGGAATGGATTCCCGCACCCATCGTGGTGGTCTCGCTGGGGTTGGTCATGGGGGCGCTGTTCGATCTGGATCATCACCACAAATATTCCTGGCATTCCACTTTTTACGAGGTGGGTCCGGAATCCCTGCTGCCGGTACCGCAAAGTTTCTGGGACGGCTTCGCTTTCCCCGATTTCTCCATGATCGGAACCGGCGCGTTCTGGATCGCGGTGATCAGTGTCTGCCTGGTGTCCACCCTGGAAACCCTTCTGTCGGCGGCGGCGATCGATAAACTCGACCCTTACCAGCGCCAATCCGATCTGAACAAGGATGGCGCAGCGTTAGGAATAGGTTCGTCCATCTCCGGTGCCATCGGCGGTCTGCCCATGATCTCGGAGATCGTTCGTAGCAGCGCCAACATTCGTTTCGGCGCCCGGACCGGCTGGGCCAACTTTTTTCACGCCGCGTTTTTACTGGTTTTCGTCGCATTATTTCCGAGCTTGATCCACGAAATTCCCAAGGCCGCGCTGGGAGCGCTGCTGGTATTCACCGGATACAAACTTGCGTCTCCCCGGCAATTTTTGAGTGTTTGGGAAATCGGCAAAGAGCAACTGTTTCTGTTCGTCTTCACCATTTTCGCCGTGCTCGCCACCGATCTTCTGATCGGCGTGGGGCTGGGCGTCGTCGCCAAAATCGTACTTCACGTTCTGCGCGGGGTGAATTTCAAGCAGCTGTTCAAGATCGCCTATCACATCGATCAACCCGACGCCCATACCTATCACGTACGTATCGACGGGGCGGCGATTTTTTCCAACTTCCTGGCGCTCAAATCCGCCCTGACCAATCTTCCTCAGCAAAAAAACATCGTTTTCGATCTGTCCCGAACCGAATTCATCGATCATACGGTGATGGACTTCATCCACGAATTCTGCCGGGACTATGAAAAACACGGATGTACCTGTATAATCAATGGCTTGGAAAGTCACGAAACGGCATCCGACCATCCTCTCGCCGCACGTCGCCGTCGATCTCTGAATCACCTCGGGGCGCTATTTCTCTCCAGCGTTTTGAACAAAACAACCAAATCGAATGCCGGGTCCAGGGAACGGAGGTGATATACCGGCTCCTGACCAAGCAGCCGGCCACCCTCGCCGCATCCGTCACTCGTAAACAACGGAGGATAATGAATGCAGCCATTCCTTGAAATCCAACAGGGGCACGACCGTGTTGCAGTCCCTTTGAAAGGTGCCGAACGGGACCGGACCGGAGATAAGGGGTGAATCAAGAACCGTTCACCCCTTCGGTCCATCCAGGTCGGGGACGGATCGTCCAGAGCATCGGGGCGGCCGCAAGTTATCTTCGCGCCCATTTGTCGATCGCCATCGGCCTGGGATTGGGAATTGCGCTGACCGCGGGCTATGTCGTCATCGCGGGCACGCAGTCCGCGTTACCATTCAGCTTGCTGGCGGTGGGCCTCTCTCTCGCCTCGGGATTCGCCGGTCTCGGGGCAGACCGCAATCCCCGCCTTTTACGGCAGGTCAGCTTCGCACTTCTGGGATTCTCGGGCTTGATGGGCCTGGGGGGCGGGCTAACCGCTCTCATCGCCACGGTTTCTCAAGACCTGGCCTTGCCGTTGGGACTCCCTTTTCTGGCCTGGCACCTGCATCTGGATGCCTTGTCCGGATTTTTTCTATGCGTGGTCAGCGTGGTGCTGGTGGCGATCGCCTTGTTCGGTCCCCACTATGTGCGGGAATACGAACACGGCCGCCATCCCCTCTCGGTGCTCGCGCTCGCCACCGGCCTATTCGTGGCGGGAATGCAGTTGGTATTGCTCGCTGCCGACGCCTTCTTCTTCATGATCGCCTGGGAACTGATGTCGGTGGCGAGCTATTTTCTGGTGGCCTATACCCACGAAAAAGCCGAAAATCGGCGCGCGGCGTTCATTTACCTGTTGATGGCCGAAATCGGCGCCTTGTTCATCATCCTCGCCTACGGTGTGCTGGTGGGTTTCGGCGACGGCTTCACCTTCGCCCAAATGAAAGCGGCGCCGTTGACGCCCCTGTGGGCCTCGATCGCCTTCACCCTGGGACTGATCGGGTTCGGCATGAAAGCCGGCATCGTCCCGCTTCACGCCTGGCTGCCCGAAGCCCATCCGGTCGCGCCTTCCCATATTTCAGCGTTGATGAGCGGGGTGATGCTGAAGGTGGCGGTCTACGGTTTTATCCGCTTCACCTTCGACCTGGTCGGGGAACTTCAATGGGAGTGGGGACTGGCGGCGCTCGTCCTCGGCAGCGCTTCGGCGGTGCTGGGGGTGTTGTACGCCCTGATGCAGCACAACCTCAAGCGCTTGCTCGCCTATCACTCGGTGGAGAACATCGGCATCATCTTCATGGGCTTGGGACTGGCCATCCTGTTCTACAGCAACGGACATCCGACCCTGGGCGCCATCGCTCTGATCGCCGCCCTGTATCACACCCTCAACCACGCTCTCTTCAAGAGCCTTTTATTCCTGGGGGCGGGGGCGATCCTGCAGCAGTCCCACGAATCCGACCTCGAGCGGATGGGCGGGCTAATCCATCGCATGCCGATCACCGCAGGCTTGTTTCTGATCGGTTGCCTCAGTATCTCGGCACTGCCGCCCTTCAACGGCTTCGTGTCGGAATGGCTGACCTATCAGGCCGCGCTGCAGGTCTCGGCTCTGGAAAGCGGCGTGCTCCGCAGCTTCATCCCGGTCACCGCGGCCATGCTCGCCCTGACGGGGGGACTGGCGGCGGCCTGCTTCGTCAAGGTGTTCGGGGTCGTTTTTTTGGGCCAACCGCGCAGCCATCACGCAGGGCGCGCGCGCGAAGTTCAATCCACCGCTTCCCTGCTCGGCATCGGCTGGCTGGCGGGACTGTGTTTGGTATTCGGCGTGTTGCCCACTCCGCTGGTCGGTCTGCTGGAGAATCTGGCGATCGAACTGACCGGGGCCGGCCTGCCGAAAACCGCCGGCCGCGGCTGGCTGTGGCTGTCACCGGTGGCGCCGGAACAGGCTTCCTATGCCGCCCTTTGGGTGCTTCTGGCGATCGGCATCGCGTGGATGCTCACTTATCGCTGGTTGCGTCCGCGCGCGTCCGTGCGCCGCGCCTACCCCTGGGATTGCGGTTTCGGAGAGCTTACCCCGCGCATGGAATATACTGCCAGCGCCTTCGCCATGCCCCTCAGACGCATCTTCGCCGACGCTTTCGTGGTGAATGAGGCAGTCGAAAAAAACGCCCCGGACCCCGAGGCCGGAAATGTCAGGCGTATTCGCTATCGTCTCCACGTGAGCGATCGACTGTGGCTGATTTTCTATGCCCCGGTTGCCCGGGCGGTCACGGGAGCGGTTCGACAGGTGGGAAGAATCCAGACCGGCAACATTCGCGTCTATCTGGGTTATTCCTTTTTCACTTTGATTCTTCTGTTATGGGTAATCAGCTGATGGCTTGGTTGTTGAACTTGGTTCAAGTATTACTGTTCGTAGCCGCCGCTCCCTTGCTTTCGGGTTGGATCAAGAAACTGAAATGCTGGTCCCAGAACCGCCGGGCGCCTTCGCTGCTGCAACCCTATCGGGATCTGGCCAAGCTGCTGCGCAAGGAAACCGTGGCCGCCGAGGGGGCGTCTTGGGTTTTTTATCTGGCGCCTTACCTCATTTTCGCCGTCGCGGTGCTCGCCGCCACCATCGTCCCGCTGATGGCGGTCCACCTGCCGACCTCGGCCATGGCCGACGTGATCGTGCTGGTGGGATTCTTCGCTCTGGCCCGTTTCTTCCAGGCCCTTGCCGGACTCGATATCGGCACCGCCTTCGGCGGCATGGGGGCTTCACGGGAGATGACCATCGCCTCGCTCGCCGAACCGGCCATGTTGATGGCGGTGTTCACCCTGGCGGTCTCCATGTCCACCACCAATTTGTCGGCGGCGATCGAATCCCTGCTGCATCAACCTTTAATGGTCCGACCTTCATTCCTGTTCGCCGGATTGGGACTCGCGCTGGTCACCGTCGCCGAAACCGGACGGATTCCGGTGGACAACCCCGCCACCCACCTGGAACTGACCATGATCCATGAGGCGATGATTTTGGAATACAGCGGCCGCCATCTGGCCTTGATCGAATGGGCGGCCCAGATCCGGTTGATGATCTACGCGGTTTTGCTGGCAAACATCTTCATTCCCCAGGGATTGGCCGAAACCTTCGCTCTTCCCGAACTGGGCCGGGGGGCTTTGATTATCACCCTTAAACTAGCCGCACTCGCCGTGATATTGGTCCTGGCGGAAGCCGCTTTGGCCAAGATGCGTCTGTTTCGGGCGCCCCTGTTTTTGGGATTCGCTTACCTGCTCGCTTTGCTCGGCATGCTCACCCACGTGATTTTGGAGGTCGGTTGATGGAAGAAGCGTTGAATCCGATATACGACCAAACGGTGTTTCTCCTGGCGGCGTTGGTGCTGTTCACCTCGTTTGTCATGCTGGCCCAAACCCGTCTGGTGAACCTGGTCAAATTGTTCGCGCTCCAGGGCGGGCTGCTCGCGGCAACGACGGCCCTGGTGGGATTTGTGCATGCCACCCCGCACCTGTTCATTTCGGCCGGGCTGACCCTGGTTTTGAAAGCGGCGCTGATTCCGTTCATGCTCCACTGGTTCATTGTGCGATTGGGCCTCCATCGCCAGGAAGACCGGGTCATCCGTCCCTTGGGGCTTCTGTTGGGCGCAGCCTCGCTCATGGTGTTCAGTTACTACATTATCCTGCCGGCGATCCATCTGTCGGAACTGAGTACCCGCAATATCATCGCCACCAGCACCGCCTCGTTCCTGTTGGGCATGTTGCTGATGATTTCCCACCGCCAGGCGATCAGTCACGTCATCGGATTCATGGCGATGGAAAACGCCCTGTTCTTCCTGGCGGTGGTGTCCACCTACGGCATGCCGCTGGTGGTGGAATTGGGGATCGCTTTCGACGTCATGGTGGGGGCGGTCATTTTCGGGGTGTTTTTCTTCCAGATCCGCGAAAGCATCGACTCTCTGGACGTGGACCGGCTCAACCGCCTGAGCCATCTGTATGAAGGCGAGGAAGAAAAATGATTGCAATGATTGCATTGTACGGGCTTCTTTTGATTCCTCTGGGGGGGGTATTCGGCTTGGCGTGGCTGGGTGACCGCCCCATGGCGGCGCGTATCAACAATCTCCTCAACACCGCCACCTTCGTCGTCTCGCTGATTCTGGCGGCGGCCGTCCTCCGTATGGGCACCTTCCTGTCGGCGGACCGTTGGTGGATGGTGGATTCCTTCAGCGTTTATCTGATCGTCCTCACCGCCCTGGTGGGACTGACCACCGGAATCTTCTCCGCCCCCTACATGGAACATGAACGCGAAATCGGTCGCTTGACCCATCGGCGACTCAGGCTCTATTACGCCATGTATCAGGCTTTCATGCTCGCCATGTACCTGATTCTGGTCACCAACAACATGGGCATCTTGTGGGTGGCGATGGAAGGCGCGACCCTGGCCACGGTACTCCTGGTCAGCCTTTACCGGACGCCGGAATCGGTGGAAGCGGCATGGAAATACTTCATTCTCTGCGGCGTCGGCATCGCCCAGGCCCTGTTTGGAACCATTTTGCTTTACTTCGCCGCTTCCCAGGTGTTGGGCATCGGCGGCAAGGCGCTCACCTGGACCACCCTCTATACCCACGCCGCCGAGCTCGATCCGACGGTGATGAAGATCGCCTTCGTGTTTTTACTGGTGGGATACGGCACCAAGGTGGGTCTGGTGCCCATGCATAGCTGGCTGCCGGACGCCCACTCGGAAGGCCCCACGCCCATGTCGGCCATTCTGTCGGGGTTGCTGCTCAACGATGCCCTGTATGCGATCGTGCGCAGCAAGATGATCGTCGATCAAGCCTTGTCCGATAATCTCGCAGGGTTTCTGATGATGGGTTTCGGGCTGATCTCCTTTCTGGTGGCGGCGCTGTTTCTCCACCGCCAGCGGGACATCAAACGCCTGTTCAGTTATTCCTCCATCGAGCATATGGGCATGATGACCTTCGCCTTCGGCATCGGCACACCCCTGGCCACCTTCGCCGCGCTGATGCACATGACCACCCATTCCCTGACCAAATCGTCGATCTTCGTCACCGTCGGTCACGCCTCGCATATCGCCGGCACGCAGTTCATACCCAAAATCCGCGGCCTGCTCGCCACCCAGCCGGCGGTGGGTTGGGGACTGCTCATCGGAACCCTGGCGATTGCCGGTTTTCCGCCATTCGGGGTGTTCGTGAGTGAATTCCTGGTGCTGGTGGCCACCATGAAATCCTTCCCGTGGCTGACCCTGCCGGTTTTGGCCGGCATCGGGATCGCCTTCGCCGGCCTGTTCAAGCATCTGCATCCGATGGTATACGGGGCAAGGCCGGAAAACCAGCAACCGGTCCGGGCGAACATGCTACCGGTCTTCATTCATCTGACCCTGGTTTTGTGGTTGGGACTGGCCATTCCCGACGTCCTGGCGAACTGGTTCGATCATGCGGCTCAACTGATCAGCGGAGATATCCCCCGATGACACAAAAGGAACACTCCCTGCCGGATTTTCTCTCCACCCTGGAAAACGAAGGGATTGCTTTGAAAAGGGGAAGCCCCCTGCCCCCTGCGGAAATCCTCGCCGTTCCTGCGGCCGACTGGGGCCGGTGCGCGCTTGCGGCTAAAGCCCGCGGCTTGCGCTGGAGCACCGGGTGGGGGGAAGACCTAACCGAGTGCCTGCGCATCAATGCCCTGCTGGAGCTGAACGGACGCTATCTGCTGCTAAGAACCGAGGTGCCGGCGGAAAAGCCGGAACTGCCCTCCCAGGCCCCCCATTATCCCGCCGCCGACCGCAGCGAGCGCCACAGCCGGGATCTACTCGGCGTCCGCTTCACCGATCATCCCGATGCGCGCCGCTGGACCCGCCACCAAGCGTGGGCGGAACACGTCCATCCGCTGCGCAAGGATTATCCCGCTTCCGGCGATCGGCTTGCCGATCCGGATAGCGGGCGGCAAGAGACGCCGCCGGACAAGGATTATCCTTTTATCCAGGCCAAGGGCGCCGGCGTCTATGAAATTCCGGTGGGACCAATCCATGCCGGCATCATCGAACCCGGCCATTTCCGCTTCCAGGCGGTGGGCGAGACCGTCCTCAACCTCGAGGAACGTTTCGGCTACGTCCACAAGGGCATCGAGAAAATCGCCGAAAGCCGCGACGCGGCAGGATTGGTCAAACTGGCCGGGCGGGTCTCCGGCGACACCACCGTGGGCCACGCCTTCGCCGCGGCCATGGCGTGCGAGCGGGCCTCGGGGATCGAGATCCCGCCGCGCGCGGCCTTCCTGCGCGCGATCCTCGCCGAGCGCGAGCGGATCGGCAATCATCTCGGGGACCTGGGAGCGATCTGCAACGACGTGGGATTCGCGTTCGCCCACTATCAGTTCGGCCGGCTGCGCGAGAATTGGCTCAGGGACAACCGGGCCGTATTCGGTCACCGCCTGCTGATGGACCGGATCGTGCCGGGCGGGGTGAATATCGATCTCGATCCCGCCCAAGTTCAACCGTTTGACGCCGCGCTGACCCAACTGGGACGAGAACTGGATGAGCTATTGACGATCGTCGATCGCAACGCTTCCCTTGGCGACCGCCTATACACCACCGGCGTCCTGTCGGCCGCAGTTGCCGCCGATCTCGGTTGCCTGGGATACGTGGGCCGCGCCTCCGGCCAGGACTTCGACGTACGCCGCAACGCGGCTTATCCCCCCTACGATCAGTTGACGGTCAAGGTGCCGGTGGAGGAAAGCGGGGATGTGGGTTCGCGTTTTTGGGTCCGCTACAAGGAGATCCGGATCGCGATGCGCCTGTTACGGGTCCTGCAGGGGCGGCTTCCCGACGGGGCGACCCGCACGAAATGGCGCCCCCCTGAGGCCGGCGCCGAAGGCTTGGGTATCGTGGAAGGCTGGCGGGGCGAAACCGTCGCCTATGTCCGCTTCGGCGAAGGCGGCCTGATCGACCGATATTTCCCGCGCGATCCCAGTTGGCTCAACTGGCCGGCCCTGGAACAGTTGATCCTGGACAACATCGTGCCGGACTTTCCGGTATGCAACAAATCGATCAACGGTTCCTATTCGGGCGCGGATTTGTAGAAAGAGTATCCAGGATCAATCAAGAGAACCCTCATGCGGCTACTTTACCCGAAAATCCTCAAGACCGGCATCAAGACCGAATCGGTCAAAAAGCTGTTGCGCGACCCGGAGGTGGAAACCCTGGGCATCGAAGTCAAACGCCGGGTGGACCGGAAATTCGCCGGCAGCCTGGCCATCCGCGAGGTGGATGCCGGCTCCTGCAACGGCTGTGAATTGGAAATCCACGCCCTCAATAACGTGTATTACGACATCGAACGCTTGGGGGTTCATTTTGTCGCCTCTCCTCGCCATGCCGACATCCTTTTGGTGACCGGGCCGGTTTCCCGGCATATGGAGGCGGCCCTCAAACGAGCCTACACCGCCATGCCCGCTCCCAAATGGGTGATCGCCTGTGGCGACTGCGCCGGGTGCGGCGGCGAATTCGGCGTCTCTTACGCCAGTTGCGGCGCGGTGGAAAACGTCATCCCGGTGGACGTCAAAATACCCGGATGCCCGCCTTCGCCTGCGACTTTACTGGCGGGAATACTTTCTGCGATCGACAACAACGGAAAGAAATGTGACCAACTTTTGGAAAAATCACTTGGGCCGTAAAATCGATTCATTTTTCAATCGATAATCTGGAACTCGTGAGACTTTTACTTTATCGGCCGATTCTGATCAGCGGCGCGATTCTAACCTTAGCGCTCCTGCTGGTGCTCACCGCCTTCGTCGCGTTGACCTGGCGCAATCTGGAACGAATCCACCAGGTCGAACAAACCGTCGGCCAAGTCAATCGCCTCCAAGCCATCGAACATCGTCTCCAGCAACTATCATCCGACACCATCCACTCAGCCGAACGGGACCGCCTGCAAGCCGAATTATCGAAATTGGCGAGGGGAAGGTTGCAACTACCGGTTTCGCCCATGCAACGCCTTCTGGAACGCCCCACCCAAGAGCGGCTGGAAGCGGCGATACAAGGTCTTCAAAACTTACTGGAACAGGAAAACACCAACGAACGCAACCTCTTGGCCAAGGTGGTTTACGATACCCACCTGGAACTGGAAGCAGCCTTGATGGGAACCGCCGCATTGATCGTGCTCCTGGGGCTGGGGATCCTGCTGGCCAAACATTGGGTGTTTACTCCCCTCAAAAAAATGAGCAAGCTCCTGCTCCGTCTCGAGGAAGGTCGCTTCGAACCGATCCCGATTCCGGAAAAGGTCCCGCCCTGGAGCACGCTCATCTCCAATTACAACCGCATGGTGACCCGCTTGGCCGCCCTGGAGCAGGCCCGTCAGGCACATACTCGCTCCCTGGAGGCGCAAGTCAGCGCCGCCGCCCGCACTTTGCTGGCCCAAAGCCAGGACCTGGCCCGGGCCGAGCGTCTGGCGGCGGTGGGCGAAGTGGCCGCCGGCATCGCGCATGAGCTGCGCAATCCCTTGGCCGGCATCCAATTGGCGCTCCACAATTTGCGCGCCGAGTGCGCCGACCCGGAAAACCAACAACGTTTCAATCTCATCATTACCGAACTGGATCGCCTGGGACGGCATCTGAATCAATTGCTGGATCAAGCCCGCCATCAACCCGAACCGATCAAGGAGATCCATATCGACTCGGTTATCCGCGAGATATTAGCGCTCCTTCGATACCAAGTCCCCGACGCAATCCGACTTCATTATAGCGGCATGCCGGAGGTAAAAGCCCGCCTGCCGGAGACCGGCCTGCGCCAGGCCTTGATCAATCTGGTGTTGAACGCCGCCCAGGTTCTGAATGAGAAACCGGGCAATATTTGGATCGAAACCCACCAAAACCAAGATCGACTGGTCCTTACCGTCAGCGACGACGGCCCCGGTTTCCCGGAAGAGCTATTAAAGAACGGTATTCGCTCCTTCGCCAGCGGTCGCGCCGGCGGCACCGGTCTCGGTCTGCTGATGGTCAAGCGATTCGTCTCCTCCCTTGACGGTCGCATGCAACTGGCTCCCTCTGAACCGCAAGGGGCTCGAGTCATCGTGGAGATACCATGCGCAATTCACTCCTGATCATCGAAGATGAAATCCTGCTCGGCAAAGAACTGGCGCACCATTATCGAAAGCTGGAGTGGGAGGTTTGGCTGACCCGAAATCTGCGCGAGGCCAGACAGCTGCTGGACGATCAACAACTTGAGCCCTTGGTGGTATTGTCGGACATGAATCTGCCGGACGGGAACGCCCTGGACTTTTTCGAGAAATTGGGCGGACACCATGCCGGATGCGAATGGATCTTTCTTACCGGTTACGGCACCGTCGCCGACTCGGTGCGCGCCTTACGCTTGGGCACCTACGATTTCCTGGAAAAACCCTGCGATCCCAGCCGCCTGCAGCTCCTGTTGGAGAGCGCCGCCCGCAGCGCTCACGCCCAACGGCGCCTTGCCTTCGAAGCCGCCCAAGGCAATGCCCGCTACACGCCGGCGGTGTTCGCCGGCGCCAGCCCCCGCACGGTAAAATTGCGCCAGTTGCTCGAACGTCTCGCCCAGCTTCCCTTCTCTTCCCTGGTCATCCAAGGCGAGACCGGGAGCGGTAAGGGGTTGGCGGCACGGGTGCTTCACCACAACGGACTGCGACGGCAGGGACCCTGGGTCGAGCTCAACTGCGCCGCCCTTCCTCGAGATCTGGTGGAATCGGAGCTTTTCGGTTACGAGCCCGGGGCCTTCACCGGTGCCAAAAACCGCCATCACGGCTTGCTGGAACAGGCCGACGGCGGCACTTTGTTTCTGGACGAAATCGGCGAGCTGGATCCGGGAATTCAGGCCAAATTGCTCAAGGCGGTGGAGGACAAACGCTTCCGGCTGCTGGGAGGCGAGCGGGATATCCAAGTGGACGTTCAGATCATCGCCGCTTCCAACCGGGATTTGGCCAAAGAAGTGGAAACCGGACATTTTCGAGGGGATTTATATCACCGCCTCACGGTCTTTCAAGTGGAAATCCCACCCCTCAGGGAACGCAAGGAAGACCTGCAAATACTGGTACCCATGCTGGTGGAAGAATTCAACGCCAAAGCCGGCAAACGCGTCCGAGAGATTCCGGAAGCCGCCTGGTCGGCCTTCGAACGTTACCATTGGCCCGGCAACGTGCGTGAACTTCGCAACCTGATCGAACGCTGCGTCCTCCTCGCCGAAGACGAAATTTTCCCCCACCAATGGCTGGGACTCCCGGGGACGACACCTCCCCTGGACGACGACAGTACCGTTCGCCTTCCCCTGGACGGCAGCCTGTCCCTGGATGAGATGGAACGGCGCATCATCGAAACCGCCCTGACTCAGACCTCCGGCAACGTCACCGCTGCCGCCCGCCTGCTTAAGACGACCCGCGAAACCCTGCGCTACCGAATTCAAAAATACCATTTGGAGCACGTCGTCAAGTGATCGCCTATTCGCCGGCTTAGAACCTGTTTACCGGCTCCTAGGCTCAATTTTTGTGGCTATCGCATAAATGACGTTGGTCTCAATCTCTGCTACTCGCTCTTCAAAGAGGCGGGACAAATTACCTTGGCGCACACGCTGGAAGGCATCCGTGTCCAGTTGCTCCAGCGTGCCCCGATAGCCGCTACCCATCGCGATCTTCCACCAATCTTCCGGTTCGTTCAAAGGATGCTTGCCGGATTCGGTCAGGAGGTCAACCTCATGTATCCCGGCTTCCGCCAGCATCTGTCTAAGGCCGTCCGGTTCCGAGATGCGATCCCAGGGATTGAAGGCTCGATGCAGATCGGGACGTTCGCCTGCAATGGCCTCCCAGAAAGCGCCGTTGGCCGGCTCGAACAAATTCGGTCCCCAGGTGGTGATAGCCAGCCGGCCACCCGGTTTAACCATACGCCATAATTCCCTGACCGCCTCGCTCATGTCCGGCACGAAGAAAATGCCGAATACGCAAACAACCGCATCGAAGCTGTGATCGGAATAGCCCAACGCCAGCATGTCGTCGACCCGAAATTCGATGTTGTTCAGGCGCTGGTCTTCGGCCTTGGCTCTGGCCAGATCGATCAGACGTCCGGCGAGATCGGCCGCCACTACGGCGCCGTCAACGCCAACCTTATTCGCCGCCGGTAGTGCCGAACCGCCGCTGCCGCAGCAAACATCCAGCACCCGTTCGCCGGCTTGTAGATCGAGCCGTTCGACCGTTCGCCGGCCAAAGCGGTGCCAAAACGAACTGACCGGATGGTCGAAGTGATCGGCGGCGGCATTGTAGGTCATTGCGGCTTTGGTTTTTGCGTCATCACTGTGCATGACGTTAGTCACGGTTTGACGAATCATTTTTTCTCCTTCGTGTTGAAAAACCCGGATGATTTTTTCGGTGTGCTTCATGCTCGTCAGTCTGGGTTTGAACTAGCGCACAGCGGGTATCAACAGCACTGGCACCGGCGCCTTGCGAACGATGTTGTGGCTGACGCTGCCGAGAAAGACTTCGGAGATGAAGCCGCGCCCCTGACTGCCCATCACAATCATTGAATAAGCGTTTTCCGCGACCACACGCAAGAGTTCCCGGGTTGCCGAGCCGTAAGGAATTTCGATGAAGACCTCTTCGGCGCCTTTTGCCAGCAAGCGTTCTTTCAAGCGCTCCATACGGGCTTGGTCGATCGCATTGAATTCAGCGAGTCTATCCTTCAAATATTTGTCGATCCGCTCTTGTTCCTGAACATGCAACAATGTGACTTTTTTGCAGCCGCTTTCGACCAGTTTTTCGACATAAGCGAAGGCTCTTTCGGCATTGTCGGAGAAATCGGTCGGATGAATAATATGCGTCAGCACTTCCTCGCAGACCAGCTCGCATTGGCCATGAGCCGTTTTCGCCTTCATCACCAGCACCGGTAGTTCGGCATGTTGAATGACTTCGTAAGCGACCCCGCCGACGAAGGTATCGTCGAACAATGACTCGCTGGTCATGTGCACGGCGATCAACGAAGCCTGCTTCTCGCGAGCGAGCCGGTTGATTTCATAAGCCGGAAAGCCCAGCAGCACTTCGATCTCGACCGAGAAGCCCATGTCTTCGAGGATTTTCTTTTGTTCTTCGAGCATGGGTTCGGCCATCTTGCGCAACTGGCTGTACAAACTGCCGACATCACGGATATTCATCGCATGGGCCAGAATGGCTTCCGTGGCGCCGGCCTGGCGCAGGTCTTTCAGGCAACACAGGGTTTTACTGGAAGTTTCGCTAAGGCTGGTGCCGACGATAATTTTGGAAAACATGGTTAATCTCCTCGACCGTAGCGGCTAACGCGCGCCGCTTGAATTAATATGATTTTGATTTTGTAAAATCCATTTTCATTGGGTGTTACTTCGAGCCGCCGGCTTGCGCTTCGATTCGCTCGACCAGCTCCACGACCGCCGCTTCGCCTTTCTCGTAGGCCGCATGAATTTCTTCGCGCGAAGGCACCTTCATTGTCGCCGCTTCGCGTTCGACCGGGCTGACCCAACCCGCCCCGGCTTCCTCGGCGCCGGCAAACCATCCTTTCGTTTTTTTGCAGAAACCGACCAAGGCCAGCATCAACGGCACTTCGATCAAGACGCCGACGACGGTCGCCAGCGCCGCGCCGGACGACAAGCCGAACAACATCACGGCGGTCGCGATCGCAACCTCGAAATGATTCGACGCGCCGATCAACGCCGATGGCGCCGCGTTTTGATAACTGAAACCCCACAGTTTCGCGGCCAGATAGGTGATCGCAAAGATCAGCACGGTGTGAATCGTCAGCGGAATCGCAATCCACAGAATCGTCAACGGATTCGCGGTGATCACCTCGCCCTTGAACGAGAACAACAAGATCAGCGTCAGCAGCAACGCACCGATCGTGACCGGCGTCAATAGATGCAAGAATTTCTGCTCGAACCAAACAAGCCCTTTGCTGGCTATAATCCATTTGCGCGAATAATAGCCGGCGAACAGCGGCAGCGCGACATATATACCGATCGACAGCAGCAGCGCTTCCCAAGGCACCGGCAATTCGCCGACGCCGAGCAAAAAGCCACCGATCAGGCCATACAGCACCAGCATCACCAACGAATTGATCGCGACCATCACCAGCGTGTGGCCGGCATTGCCGCGCGCCAGATAGCCCCAAACCAGCACCATCGCGGTACAAGGCGCGATGCCCAACAAGATGCAACCGGCCAGATAGCTGCGCCAGAGCGGCACTTCGAGCATCTTGACGCCGTCTTGCAACACCACGGTACTCGAACCGTATTCACTGCCGACCGGCAAATCCAGACCAAACGGCATCTTGACCAAATCGACCGCATCGGCGCCGATCAACTGCTGAAACAGCACGCCTAAAAATAGATAGGCAATTCCATACATGGTGAACGGCTTGATCGCCCAATTGACGAACAGCGTCAGCGACACCGGCTTGACGCTCTTGCCGGCCTTGACCACCTCGGCGAAATCGATCTTGACCATGATCGGATACATCATGAAGAACAGGCAGACGGCGATCGGAATGGAGACCACCGGCGCGCCGTTGACATCGATGCTCATGCCGTCCAGCGTCTCCGCGAATTCCGGCGCGAACGCGCCGAGCACAATGCCGGCGACGATGCACAGCGCCACCCACAGTGTCAAATAACGTTCGAAGAAGCCGATATCGTGTGTTTTTTCGGTCATAACCTCTCCTCGTCGGCTCTCAAGCCGTCAATTGGCCGATTTCGTTGAGTTTCCGGGTCAATTCATCGCGCGGCATCGTTTCCAACGGCAATTCCAGCAGGGTCTTGACGCGCAATTCCAGCGTCGCGAAGGTTTGCTCGAACGCGGCGATTTTTTCTTCCTCGGTGCCTTCGACATGCCCCGGATCGGACACGCCCCAATGCGCCCGCACCGCCTTGGTCAGATAGACCGGACAGGTTTCGCCGTGCGCACTGTCGCAAACCGTGATCACGATATCCATCGGCTGATGCTCGAAATCTTCCCAAGACTGGCTTTGATAGCCTTCGGTCGGCAAGCCGTGGCGTTTCAAAGTCGCCAGCGCGCCCTGGTTGATCCGGCCGATCGGATGACTGCCGGCCGAAAAGGCCCGAATGCGGCCCTGGCCGTGATGATTGAACAGGGCTTCGCCCATGACGCTGCGGCAGGAATTGCCGGTACAAATCACAAATACATTCAACATGCTGAATTCCTGGTTAGTTTAGATTTTGTAAGAATGCCTGCGTACAACGGCAACACGGCGCCAGAACACACCGCCAGCAAGGTGCCGGACTCGGTTTTCCAGAATGCATTCATGGGCTTATCCTCCGGCCGACAAGTGGAAATGACAGCCTGGTCTCTAGCCACAACAAGATGATTCGATATTTTCAGTCGTAGGATTGGGGCAACAGCTCGACGACGACTTTTCAGCCGGGCGGCACACGAATGGATTTTCGCCGTCGGAGGCGGCTTTCGCGTCGTTGAAAGTCGGAATCTCTCTCAAGGAATGAAAGGATTCCCAAGCAATGCCTTGCGGGTCGGTGACCCAGTATTTGTCGGATCGTGCATAGCAGCAGGCCGCGCCTTCCTGAGCCTCGATCGGCGCTTGCGTCGCGTCGAGCTGCCGCTTGATCGCCGCGAGTTCCTGCTCGTTCTCTGCTTGTATGCCTAGATGATCGAGACCGAGTTGTTGGCTGCGGTTCGAAATCGCGAAATTGACGCGCGGATCGTCGAGCAACCATTTTGCATAATCCTCGTGCCGCACGGCCGGCTCACTGCCGAATAGCGTGCTGTAAAACGCGATGTTTTTTTCCAGATCATCGACCGACAGGTGAATATGTAACCTTTTCATTGCAAATCCTCATTTTGATAAATTGATATTCGAATATGCATATATAATGAACAAAATTTTTAGCCGCAAACCGCCATGTCCGGACGGCAATCCATTTGCCTCAGGCGATCCAGATCGTTTCCGAAGGATTCACTCGCTTGCACCGCCTTCAATGCATCATCGAGCAGCGGATAGGCCCACCATGGCAAATTCGGGTTGATCCGGTAATAAACCCACTGCCCTTCGCGGCTGTCGAGCAACAGACTGGATTGACGCAACAAGGCCAAGTGCCGCGAGATTTTCGGCTGCGACAGAGCCAGCGCCGTCGTCAACTCGCAGACGCATAACTTACCTTCCTGATGCAGCAACGTCACGCAGCGCAGACGCGTATCGTCGGAAAGACATTTAAAAAATTGTACCAGTGACAGCATGGTAACTTATTTATTAATATACGGATATTCGAATATATCCACATATATACCCTATTGTCAATCTATAATATTCGCACTACGATGATTTAAAGGTTATCCACCGAAAGACCGAAATGGTCCATAATCTGATGGTCGTCCTATTTCAAATGAATCATTGTCAGTGGCCGATTTTGTCGAAAACCGTAAGTTTCTGTTCAAATGCTCCCGCTAGTCCAAGTCGCCGCTGTCATCCAGCAGTTTTTTGACATAGCTTGTTTTCCATGGAATACACAAGCCGGTAATTCCCGGTCCGCACGCGGTAAGTGTGATCGGTTCCCATGAGCTTTCTGGTTCCAGGCGAGTATGGGTTATCGGTGAGTAATTCGGCCAGAGCCACTAATCGGGCTATGGCGACTTTTGGCAGTTCACGTAATTCCCGTTCGGCGGATCGCTTCCAAATCAGCCTATAGGCGGCCATCGGCTTTGAGCCTGGCTACGACTTCGGCGTGATCGACCGTTTCTTCGTCGCGACGTTCATCGGCCGCAGCCAAATCCTCCAGGTCATCGAGCAACTCTTGGTATTCATCTAGGGGAAGGACCACGGAGACGCGATTGCCGGTTTCGTCGATGATGTACTGGTGGGACATGTGTTTCTGCCAATCTGCTTACACAGCGCTTACATGGCGTCTCAAGGCAAGAATGGTTGATCGGGAAACTTCATCTAACCCTTTGATCTAATTGGCGCGCCTGGCAGGACTTGAACCTGCAACCCTCGGCTTAGAAGGCCGATGCTCTATCCGGTTGAGCTACAGGCGCGGGAAATGGTCGGGGCAGAGGGATTTGAACCCCCGACATCCTGCTCCCAAAGCAGGCGCGCTACCAGACTGCGCTATGCCCCGTAAAGTAGCCAAGTAATTATATACTGTTTGGACTTCAGTTCAAATTAACCCCGCAGTTATGGGCGCTTACATTCCTTCTTCCTTCAAGCCGGCATGGTGGCTACCCTCCCCCCACTGCCAAACCCTTTGGCCGTTTTTGCTACGACGCATTGATGCGCCACCCCGCAGGCATGAGATCTATTCCACTCCGGACAGGGATGTATTGGAGCTGGAGTGGTGCGGGGATCGAGGTCCCTTGGTGTTGATTCTCCATGGATTGACCGGAAGCGCCGACTCTCATTATGTCAAAGGGCTGCAATGGGCTCTGCACAAGCAGGGTTGGCGCAGTGTGGTATTGAATTTCCGCGGCTGCGGCCGAACGCCCAACCGTACCGCCCTTTGTTATCATTCCGGCGAGACGGGCGATTTGAATTTGGTTTATCGAATGATCCGTCAACGCGAGCCGGAAACACCATTGGCTGTGGTGGGCTATTCGCTGGGCGGCAACGTGCTTTTGAAGTGGTTGGGAGAACATGGCGCGGAACTTGATTTATTCGCCGCCTGCGCGGTTTCCGTCCCGCTCTTATTGGATAAGTGCGCCACGGCCATGGACCGAGGGTTGGCCCGCATTTACCGCAATCATTTGTTATCGGAACTCAAGCGATACCTTCGAGCCAAGATTTCTTATTTGGAACGCTTGCAAATGCGGTCGGAAGCCAAAAAGCTCAAAGCGTTGGGGCATTTGGAATCCATCCGCTCATTCTGGAAATACGACGACCGGGTGATTGCCCAACTATATCCCTTCCATGATGTGCATGATTATTATGCGAAATGCAGTTCCCGACAATTTTTACCGCACATCGAAATTCCGACGCTAATCATCCAGGCACGTGACGATCCTTTCACAACCCCGGAAGTCATTCCCACGGCGGAGGAAACCGCCCCATCGGTATTATTGGAAATTACGCCCAGGGGTGGCCATGTGGGGTTTGTCGAAGGCCCGTTACCGGGCAAAGCGAAATACTGGTTGGAACGACGCATCCCCGAGTTTCTCGCAACCCAATTTATTTGGCGATCTTCTGATATTCCGGGACATCGGTCTCAACGATGAAATATTTCGCCTTTTTACCTTCGGGCAGATCGATCACATTGGTATAGGAACGCACTTCACCGCGCTCCAGGACATCCAGGGTGGGCACCCCCTCTTCATCCAAACCGATCACGGAACTGGCCACTTGAATCCCCAATTGATCGAAAAAAAGGACTTTAATAATGGGATGAACGGCGGTCAATTGTTCGTTTTTTACGCTGACTTTGTACTCGTAACTCCGATCCGATTCCTTGCCAATCAGGGTAAAAATAATGTTTCGGACGTACTTCTTCTCGACCGAAATCACCTTGTCGAACTCGAGGGGATAAAGCCCCGGCAATCGGCCCTGGACCAATTCGGAGAGCTCATCCTCGAGCTGCTGGATTTGCGGACGCAGTTGGACCAATTCCCGTTCCTGACTGTTCAGAATCATCGTCTGATCGTTGACTTCTTTCGCGTACATGCTGAGTTGAATCGCGGTGAACAAGAGCAGCAAAAAAAGTACGCCGGACACCGCCCCCAAACCGTAAATCAAACCTTTGTAGCGATGATGGTGGTAATGCCTGACACCGTTGGTCCGCCGGCGAGCGGTTTTGCGCCTTTCAGGCAACCCCGAGGCTACCGGATCATACGTTTCCGGTTTAACTGCTGCTGTACGATCTGATTTATTTTTATTCATAGCGCAAATCTTCAAGCAATCTCCGCGCCAAAAATAAAAACCATAGCACTGACAAACAGTTACAAAATTTCAACTGCGGGGGTCCGATGGCGCCGCGTAAATTGTAAAAATAGTTGACAATCGTAAAATAGAATCATCTTGCATCATACATTGAAATTCATGTCGACGCTCCCATCCCAACCCAATTGCACGGATTTCTTCGACCCCCGAACGATTTCGGTCACGACCGCGCTCAATCGCATTCTCGACCGCCTCCGACCGGTCAAGGGCTGTGAAACCGTTTCTTTGGATATTGCTTTGAATCGCGTCTTGGCCGAACCGTTGGTGTCTTCCTTCGACGTCCCCCTTCATACCAACGCCGCGGTGGACGGTTTCGCCATTCGAAGCCGGGATTTGCCGCCATCCGGCCAAACGGCCGTCTTCCAAGTCATCGGAGAAGCGCTGGCGGGCCACCCTTTTTCCGACGACATCGCCCCCGATCAGTCCGTGGCCATTATGACCGGCGCCCCCCTTCCCGACGAAACGGATACGATCTTAATGCAAGAGCACGTGAAAGCTCTAGAGGGAAATCGAATATTGGTGGGAGACCGTCACCATGCCGGTGAAAATGTGCGCCGGGCCGGCGAAGATATTCGCCAAGGAGAAACCGTCCTGAAACCGGGGAGATTGCTGACGCCTGCCGACTTGGGGTTGATCGCCTCCCTGGGCATCATCGAAATCAAAGTCAAACGCAAACTCAAAATAGCGGTCCTTTCCACGGGAGACGAAATCCTCCCTCAAGGCGTCCCTCGCAAGCCGGGAAAACTTTACGACAGCAACCGTTTCTCGCTCATGGCCGTTTTGCGAAAACTGCCGGTGGAAATTCTCGATTACGGCATCGTTCCGGATGATCCATCCCTTCTCCGCCAAGCCTTTGAGGATGCAATCGATCGCAGCGACGTGATCATCAGTTCCGGCGGCGTCTCGGTGGGTGAGGCCGATTACACCCAAAAAGTTCTCGCGGAACTGGGGACAATCGACTTTTGGAAAGTGGCGATCAAACCGGGGCGCCCCCTCGCCTTCGGCCAACCGGGCAATTCCGCTTTCTTCGGTTTGCCGGGCAACCCGGTGGCGGTGATGGTGACTTATTATCGGTTCGTTTTACCGGCGCTGTATCATATGGCCGGCACCGATTCCCCGCCGTTGATCCCCGCTTTTCCCGCACGCACCGTGGAAGCGCTTCGCAAAAAACCCGGCCGGACCGAATTCCAGCGCGGCATCTTGAGCGTCGACGCGGAAGGCCGCTGGCAAGTCGAAACCACGGGTCAGCAAGGTTCGGGAATCCTCAGCTCCATGAGCCTGGCTAATTGCTTTATCGTGCTGGAGCACGAACGGGCGCGGGTGGAAGCTGGCGAAACGGTCACGGTCTGGCCTTTTTCGGCGCTTATGTAGGAGAGATCAACCCTATTCTTCCAGCGCGCCGGCACTCAACATGATCATTTCGATCTCTTCGGTAATTTCTTCCTGGCGCAGGACGTTGCGGCGAATGGCGAGATTTCGGCAATTCTCATCGAGCCGGTCGATGGCGCCGGAAAGGTGCTGAACGCGCCGCTGGTGCTCGGCCAGCAAGGCTTCGAAAAACATCGTATTGAGCAGCGCAAATAGGTAGTGATCCACCAACCCTTCCAATAATACCCCCGGTTCCAGATACAAGAGAGGTTGCCCGGCTAAAGTTTCGGTTTTGGTCTTCAACTGCTGGAACGGCGGCAAAAGCGAGGTAAGCCGGGAGGAGAAGCTGCCGTCATTGTGACTGTCGCTATGATGCAAACCGAACCAGGCGGCCGGTTGCCCTTCTTTGTCCAAACGATTGATTACCGTCACCACCTCTTGGAGCACCTCGGGTACCTCTTCCGCCACCGTGGCCCCCGCCATGGAGTGAAGCAACCGGGAGTCTCCTCTCAATTGGTCTTCCAGGCGGCTTCCCACCGCCACCAACCGTGCCCGGCAGTGCATTCTCCGGCAGTGGTTCTCCACCGCTTCCAACAGCTTTTCGTTGTAATCGCCGCAGAAACCCCGCTCCGAGCCGATCACCACAAAAGCAATCCGGGTGGGAACGGATTGGGAAAAGTATTCCGGCCAGCCGCTCAAAAAATCCGTCGCCGCCCGTTCGATGGTCGCCACCGCAAGGCGCTGGTAATCCATGAACCGGCCAAGTTTGCGCGTTTCCATGAAGGCCAAATTCTTCATCGCCGCCATAATCTCGCGCATTTCCCCCAGGGCGGTCAGGCGGCTTTCCACCTCACGGCGACGGCTCATGCCAACCACCCCCTGAGATGGTGGAGCCACACTTCGCGATCGGTCTCCAATCCCAAACCGGAAGTTGCCACCGCTTTCTCCAGAGAAGCGATCCGTTCCGGCACCTGGTCCAATGCGATCGAGTCGATTAATCCTTCATTGAAGGCGATCAACCACGCCAGTTGAAATTCGATGGGCAAGGGATGCAAACGCTCTTGCTTCAGGATTTCCCGAAGTATGCGCCCGCGCCGGATCTTCCGCGCCACGCTTTCCTCCAACTTGGCCCCGAAGCGGGTGAAGGCTTCCAAGTCCAGAAACTGCAGATAATCCAGTTTCATTCGCCCTGCCTCGGCTTTGATTTTGGGATGCTGGGCTTTGCCGCCGATCCGGGAGACCGATTTGCCGATGTCGATGGCGGGGCGGAAACCGGCGGCGAACAACTGCTGATCCAGATACACCTGCCCGTCGGTAATGGAGATCAGATTGGTGGGAATGTAGGCGGCGATTTCCCCTTGCTTGGTTTCGACAACGGGGAGCGCCGACATACTCCCCCCTCCGTGGTCGGCATTCAGACGCGTGGACCGTTCCAAAAGGCGCGAATGAAGGTAAAACACATCCCCCGGATAGGCTTCGCGTCCGGGAGGGCGACGCAGGAGCAGGGACAATTCCCGGTAGGTCGCGGCATGGGTGCTGAGATCGTCGTATATCACCAGGGTATCGCGGCCACGTAGCATCCAATATTCGGCGATGGCGCAGCCGGCCATGGGCGCCAAATACTTCAAGCCGGGCAAGGCAAAGGCCTCCCCCACCACCACCACGGTATAGTCCATGGCGTCGAACCGGCGCAGGGTCTCGATGGTGGCGACCACGCTCGAGCGCTTCTGGCCGATCAGCACATAGACACAAAGGACATTTTGATGGCGCTGATGAATCACCGCATCCAGCGCCAGGGAGCTACGCCCGGTCCCCTCGTCGCCGATGATGAGCTGACGCTGACCGCGTCCGAGGGGGATCATGGTGTCGATGCTCTTGCAACCGCTATACAGGGGCGTCTCGACGAAATCCCGCGCGACGATCGGCGGCGACAAAGCGTCCAAGGGCCGACGAGCATGACAAGAAGGGGGCTCCAAGCCGTCCAGGGGATAGCCCAAAGGATCGATCACCCTTCCCAGAAGCGCCTGCCCCACCGGGATACTCAAGATCCTGCCGGCGCGCTGAACCGTGGTCCCGGCGGTCAAACGGTCGCTCTGCTCCAGAAGAATCGCTCCCACCCGATCGGCCCGCAAGTCGAATACCACGCCCCGGCTGCCTTCATCGAACTGGAGAAGATCGTCCAACGCCGCCGACGGCAGCCCCTGAATCCAGGTGATCCCGTCTCCCACCGAGACGACTTCCCCCTGCTCGGTCAGGTGCGGCTCGAATCGGTAACCCTCGAGCCGGTGGCGTAACGTTTCAAATGCGTCCCCGCCGGTGGACCAATCAATGGAATCTTTCATCACCGACGCTCGATTCTTCTCCATGGGCAAAAAATTTCAGCTCGTCGCGCAAATTGGCGCGCAGGATATATGCGCCCAAATCGACGTGTACCCCCGCGAGCAGATCGGTATCGACCGCAAATGTCGCTTCGGGTGCTTCATCCAAGAGCTGCTTCAAAAGGGTATGGATCGTGCGCCGACGGGTTTCTTCCAGAGGGAAAGCCGAGGTCACCGTGACCGGGACGGGATTATTGCGCCAACCTCGACGAAGCGACTCGATTCGATCGCCGGACCAGCTCTCGAGATCTTCCTTGAGAAGCTCTAATAGGCGATCCTGGAGATGCCGGTCGGCCAAACGCTCCAGCAATTTGGCGGTAAAGGAAGCGCCCAGATTCAGGGCTGCACGCTCCAAATGATGGTGCTGTTCCCTTTTTTCCTGCTCCCATAATTTTCGGGCTTTTGCGTGTTCGGCCGCGATCTCCTTTTCCAGCGCTTCGAGACGGCGTTGGCGTTCGCTCGTCAATTCCCGGCCCAAGGATTCGTAATGTTTTTGCTTTTCCTGCTCCCATTCCGCCAACCGGTTCTCGTAACGGGCTTGCATCTCCTCGGCCTCCTGATGCAAACGATCGGCCTCGGCCAACCGTTCTTCGATCGCTTTTCGTCGGCGATCCACGGTTTGGCGTACCGGCCGGTAAAGGAATCGGTGGATCAACCACACCAGGACCAGAAAGTTGACGATCTCCAAAACGAAGGTGGACCAGTTCAATTCCATCCCTTTTATCCCACCACATAACTCAGCAAGGGATTGCGAAACAAAATGATCAGAATGATCACCAGGCAATAAATCGCCAGGGATTCGATCATCGCCAGGCCGATGAACAACATCCGCAGCAGGGATTTCTCCGCCTCCGGCTGTCTGGCCAGCGCATCCAGGGCCTGCCCGATGGCGCGCCCCATGGCCATTCCCGGCCCCAACACGCCGATTCCGATCCCCAACGCCGCCGCCACCGTCGATGCGACGACGATCCAGGTCATATCATTTGTCATTGGCTATCCTCTTTGTCTTGTGGGTGGGACTCGAAACGCCGCGGCGAGGAATGAATCCCTCCGGCGATATACATCAAGGCGAGCATCCCGAAAATGTAAGTCTGCACCAGCGCCTCCACGATATGGAGCATGAGGATCGGCACCGGAACCAGAAATCCGGCCAGCATCAGCACGATCAAGGCCACCAGGTCGAGGCTCATCATATTGCCGAACAACCGCACCGCCAAGGCAACGGTTCGGGTGATTTCACTCACCAAATGAAACGGTAGCAAAAACGGAAACGGCTTTAGATAATGACTCAGATAGCCTTTCCAGCCTTCACTGCGAATGCCGAACCAATGAACCGACAAAAACACCAGCAGCGCCAGGGCCGAAGTAATGGAAAGATCGCGGGTGGGCGAATGGAGCCCCGGAATCAAGCCGATCAGATTGGCCAGAAGCAGAAACCACCAAAGCCCCATGATGAAAGGCCCCACCTGCGCCACATGGGCCGGCAGCACTTGCCGAATCGATGCCTCCATCGCCAGCACGATGCCTTCCACCGAGGTCTGTATCGGCCCGGGATCCTGCTTGAGTCGGCGGGAAAACAACACGCTTCCCAGCCAGATAACGACGGTCAGACCGAAAGCGGTCAGCAGGGTATCGGTCAGCTCCAATGGTCCCAAATGGAATACGACGATCGGGAAGATCTCTCCGTCCCGCACGCTTTATTCTCCCTTGAACAATAGCCAAAGATTGACCAGGCCGAGCACCAAGCCCAGAAAAATCAAACTCAGGGTCCATTGAATCGAATAACCGGGAAGCTTGCTGTCGATCCAATTACCCAAATAAGCACCGGCCACCATGGGCAATACCAACACCAACCCCGCGGTTCCCAGGTAAGCAAGCTGGGCCAAGAGGGTGCGCTCTTCATCCGAGGAGCGGCGAAAGTCGCGTACCTGGCGCCGGACTGCCACCAACCAGTCCCGGTGACGGGGCGCGATCATTTGCTTTCCCTCCCCAACTGCCACAAACGTTTAAACATCGCTTCCTCCATTTTACGCAACGAGGTTTTGATGTCCTTGAACTGGCGTTCCTCTTCGGAAATTTGTGTCTCGAGCGCCTGTTCAATGGTTTCCAGGTTTCGGCCCCGCACAAATTTCCGGCAGCTCAAAAATAATTGGCCTCCGGAGCGGCTGGATTCATCCGGGACGAAATACAATACCGCCCCCGGCAAAGCCAGATATTCCCAGCTTCCCTCCTCGCACCGGAAGCGGGCCAAACCCAATTCCAGCACGGTCAGCATTCGTACATGACCCGGCCAGATGGCGAAGGCGCCGGAGGCGTCCTTGCCCCAGAACGAGACGACGCCCTCGATACGATCGGACTGGGTCGCCCCCTGGAGATGAAGAATGAATGTGAGGCTCATTCGCTCATCGTGCCGCGCATGTAACAATCATCTTCGGATAAATCGTCATATTCGCCGTTCAGAAACGCCTCGCAATCGTTCAAGGTTTTTTCCAACGGCACCGATGCCCCCGGTATACCGGTGAATTGGGCGGTGACATGGAAAGGCTGGGTCAAATAACGCTGCAAGCGCCGCGCCCGATGCACGATTTGCCGGTCTTCCGGGGACAACTCTTCCAATCCGAGCATGGCGATCACATCCTGAAGTTCGGCATAACGGGCCAGATGCTCGCGCACCCCTTCGGCGATGGTGTAATGCCGGTCGCCGAGAAAATGCCGATCCATCATTTTGCTTCCGGAACGCAATGGATCAACCGCCGGATAAAGGCCTTGCGCGGCGATGGCGCGCGATAAAATGACGGTGGTATCCAAGTGGCTCAGGATGGTGCTCACGGCCGGATCGGTCATATCGTCGGCGGGCACGTAAACCGCCTGCACCGAGGTGACCGCCCCTTGGCGGGTGGACAGAATACGCTCCTCGATTTCCGCCACTTCGGTGCCCAAGGTCGGTTGATAGCCCACCGTGGCCGGCATCCTTCCCAGGAGGCTGGAAATCTCGCTACCGGCCTGGACGAAACGAAAAATATTGTCCACCAGGAAAAGGACTTCCTTGTGCAGGCGGTCGCGCAGATATTCGGCATAGGTCAAGGCGGTCAACCCGACGCGGAAACGCACCCCCGGCGATTCGTCCATCTGTCCGAATACCAGAAGGGACTTCTCCATGACTTCCGCCCGCTTCAGCTCCATCCACAGTTCATGACCTTCGCGGATCCTTTCGCCCACCCCGGCGAATACCGAGACCCCTTGATGGAGGGAAATCACCGCGTGCATGAACTCCATGATCAACACCGTCTTGCCCACCCCCGCGCCGCCGAACAAGCCGGTCTTGCCGCCACGCACGAAAGGGCACAACAGATCGATCACCTTGATTCCGGTTTCCAGAATCCCACTGATTCCGACCGCCTCGCTCAGGGGCGCGGGAAGGGAATGGATGTTGCGGTATTCCGTATCCTCCAGGGAAGCGCCGCCATCCAGGGGCTGGCCGAAAACATTCACCAACCGGCCGAGGCAGTGCTCGGTGACCGGGACGTGAAGCGGTGCGCCCGTATCGTACACCGGCATGCCTCTTCTAAGTCCCGAAGTCCGGTGCAAGGTGACGGCGCGGACGTGGGTTTCGTCCAAATGCTGATGGACCTCGAATATATATTCTTCGTGATCGAACGCCGCACTCAGCGCCTGGCGCAAAGCGGGCAGACGTTCGCAAGCGATCACCACCACCGGCCCGTGGACTTCGACGATCGTACCGATCTGACGGTCGCGTTTAGACATGGGAGCAACGGGAAAACATACTAAGGCTCTGGAGCGTCGCAATCCTCAAAAGGTTAGATTACCATGAAGCCATGTCAACCGGTTTACGCCGCACGGCTTTTAGTCTTCTCGTTCTGCTGGCGCTGGCCCTGGTCTTCTGGTACGCCAACCGTCCCCGCCCCATTCCGGTCCGGGTCCATACGGTCGCCTATGGAACGGTGGAAGAAACCGTCGCCAACACGCGCGTGGGCAGCGTCAAGGCTTGCCGGCGCAGCCGCCTTTCTCCCGAAATCGGCGGACAAATCGAACGCCTATGGGTCGAGGAAGGCGATTCGGTCAAGCAGGGTCAGCTCCTTTTGAGTCTGTGGAACCGGGATTTCCAGGCCCAAGTGGCCTTGGCCAAAAACGAAACCGAGGTGGCCCGCGCTTCGGCCGACGCCGCCTGCCTGCGTGCCGAAAACGCCCGTCGCCAAGCCGCCCGCTTGCCTCCCTTGTATAAACGCAACTTGGTCTCCGAAGAGGCGGTGGATCAGGCCGACACCGAAGCCAAGGCCTTGACCGAGGAATGCCGCGCGGCCAAAGCGGCCATCACTGTGCGGGAGGCGCGCCTGGCCTTGGCCGAAGCCCAACTGGCCAAGACGCTTCTTTATGCGCCTTTCGACGGCTTGGTGGCGGAAGTTTACGGCGAGGAAGGCGAATACGCCACCCCCTCGCCGCCCGCCGTTCCCACGCCGCCGGCGGTCGATCTGATCTCCGCGGAATGTTTTTATATCTCGGTCCCCATCGACGAAATCGACAGCGGACACCTGACCCCCGGTCTCGAGGCGCGCATTCACATCGACGCTTTCGGCGAGCGGCAATTTCCGGGCCGCCTCAGGCGCATCGCTCCCTATGTATCGGAAGTGGAAAAGCAAGCCCGCACGGTGGAGGTGGAAGTGGACTTCCTCCAGTCCGAAGACGAAGCGCTGCAACGCCCCGGCTACAGCGCCGACGTGGAAATCATCCTGGCTCGCCGGGGAAACACCTTGCGGATTCCCACCGAGGCGGTCAGGGAAGCCGATCAAGTGTTGGTATTGGAGCAGGATCGCCTGGTGGAACGCCGCCTCGAAACGGGCCTGAGCAATTGGGACTGGACCGAAGTTCGGCAAGGTCTCAGCGCCGGCGAAGAAGTGGTGCTTTCTCTCGATCGAGAAGGTGTGCAGGCCGGCGCCGAAGCCTATGCCGAGGAGAAATAATGCACGACTCGCATCGCCGCCAAGTGATATTACGGGATATCGAACGCACTTTCCAGGTGGGAGAGGCCATCGTCTACGGCCTCCGGAATGTCCATTTGAACATCGCCTCCGGGGAGTATCTTGCGGTGATGGGTCCATCCGGGTCCGGCAAGAGCACCCTCCTCAACGTGCTCGGTCTCCTCGACCGACCCGACCAGGGGAGCTATCGCCTCTCGGGTATCGAAACCACCTCTTTGGACGAAGAAAACCGTGCCCGCTTGCGGCGTGACCAAATCGGCTTCGTATTCCAGGTGTTTCACCTGATCCCGCGCCTGACCGCGGCGGAAAACATCGAGCTTCCCATGACCCTGGCCGGAATACTTCCCTCACAGCGACACCGGCGAGTGACCGAACTGTTGAATGCGCTGGGACTGGCCGATCGCGCCCGCCACCGCCCGGCCGAACTTTCCGGGGGACAGCGCCAGCGGGTGGCCATTGGTCGCGCGGTGGCCATGGAACCCGCCTTGATCCTCGCCGACGAACCCACCGGCAATCTAGATCAGGCTTCCGGTCGGGAAGTGATCGGCGTGCTCGAAAAATTGAACCGGCAGGGATTGACCTTGATCGTGGTCACCCACGACCGAGAATTGGGCGCCCGGGCCGCGCGCCGGATCGAAATGCGCGACGGCGCCATCATTCAGGATGCCAGGCAGTCATGAATTTACCCGACCGGTTTCGTTTCGCTTTCCAGGCGATCGCCGCCAACCCCTTGCGGAGCGGATTGACCTTGTTGGCCATGGGCATCGCTACTTGTGCGGTGATCTTGCTGACCGGCCTGGGCGACAGCACCCGCCGGTACGTGGTGGACCAGTTCGCCGGACTGGGGACCCATTTGCTGATCGTTCTGCCCGGACGCAACGAAACCCGCGGCGGCCCCCCGCCCTTATTGGGGGAAACACCGCGCGATCTGACCCTGGACGACGCCCTCGCTCTGCTCCGAAGCTCCGCCGTCGAGAAGGTCGCACCGATCGTGGTGGGCGCGGCGCCGGTTCAGTACCGGGGCCGCAGCCGGGAGGCCAATATCCTGGGGACCACCTCCCCTTTTTTGGCTATTCGGCATCTGGAGATGGCCCGA
This sequence comes from Methylohalobius crimeensis 10Ki, assembly GCF_000421465.1. Lineage (NCBI taxonomy): Bacteria > Pseudomonadati > Pseudomonadota > Gammaproteobacteria > Methylococcales > Methylothermaceae > Methylohalobius > Methylohalobius crimeensis. Next base: position 1,687,974 of record NZ_ATXB01000001.1, on the reverse strand, counting down.
GGTCAATTCCTACCCCCGGACGATCCCCATCATGGGCGCCCGGTGGTAGTCCTGGGCCAAACCTTGAGACGAGAGCTGTTCGCGGGTGAATCGGCTTTGGGAAAATGGCTTCGCATCGGCGACCGCCGCTTCCGGGTCATCGGAATCCTCCAAAGCACCGGTCACGCCTTCGGCGAGGAAGTGGACGAGATCGCCCTGATCCCGGCGGCCTCGGCGCAAATGCTGTTCAACACCCCCGGATTATTTCGAATCGTGGCCCAGGCCCAAAGTCGAGCCGCCATTCCCCGGGCCCAACAGGACATCGAAACGATCATCCAAACCCGCCATGAAGGCGAAAAAGACATCACCGTTCTGACTCAGGACGCGATCCTATCCGCCTTCGGACAGATTCTCCAAAGCCTGACCCTGGCGGTGGGCGGAATCGCCGCCATCAGCCTGGTGGTGGCGGGTATCTTGATCATGAACGTGATGCTGGTGGCGGTGGCCCAGCGCACTTCGGAAATCGGTCTGCTCAAAGCATTGGGCGCATCCACCGGCGAGATATTGAAAATTTTTCTCGCCGAAGCGCTGCTGCTTTCCCTTCTGGGCACCGCCTGCGGAACCTTACTTGCGATGGTGGCGCTGGCCGGCCTCGACCGGCTTTGGCCGCAAATCTCCTTCCAGGTGGCGCCCTGGTCGCTGCCCGCCGCAGGCGCGGTGGCCATCGGCACCGGTTTGATCTTCGGTCTCCTGCCGGCGCGCCGCGCCGCCCGCCTGGACCCGGTGGTCGCGCTCCATCCTCACTAGCGAGGTGTTTGCATTGAGCAAATTCAAAGTCTGTTTCAAAACGCGTGCAAGGGTCAAGGTAATCGCGAATGCCATCATCTCCCTTGTATGTTTTGTGTTGCTGGACAGTGGTTGTTTGAGTAGGTTTATGTCTGGCCCGGTGCGGCAGTTCGAAACTCCCTTGGGACACCAAGCCCGTGGGAAAGCGATGAGCGTCGCACCGGTTTTCATGGATAACCCGGACGGTTGCTTGGGCAGATAAGCCCGTATTTTTGCAAGGTTGGGAATCATGAACGAAATGAATGCAGAACAGTTTGTTGGTATTGACGTGTCGAAAGCGACGCTGGATGGGGCGGTCGAGCCTCAAGGTCAGGTATGGCAGGTGGCCTACGATGCCAAGGGGATCGATCAGCTGGTTTTGCAGTTGCAAGAGATCGGGCCGACCTTGATCGTCATCGAGGCCACCGGCGGTTTGGAAACCCAGATTGCGTCTGCCTTGGCGGGTAAGGAATTGCCGGTGGCGGTGGTCAATCCGCGCCAGGTGCGCGACTTTGCCAAGGCCAGTGGCCGGCTGGCCAAGACCGATCGGGTGGATGCCGGGGTGCTGGCGGCGTTTGCCCGGGCCATCCGTCCCCAGGCGCGTCCGCTCAAGGATGCGGACACCCGCGCTTTGGACGATCTGGTGGATCGGCGGCGGCAGTTGATCGGCATCCGGGTTCAAGAGGTCCTCCGATTGAATGGGGCCACGACGAAACCGCTGCAAACCAGTCTGAAAAAGCATATCACCTGGCTGGACAAGCAGATTGACCAGAACGACCGGGACCTGACCCGGCGGTTGCGCGAGTCGGACGCCTGGCGGGCCAAGGACGATCTGCTCAAGAGCATTCCCGGCGTCGGTTCGGTGACCATTGTCACGTTGCTGGCAAAATGCCCGGAGCTGGGCACCCTCAACCGGCGCGAGATTGCCGCGCTGGTCGGCGTGGCGCCGATGGCCAACGACAGTGGCCAGTATCGCGGCAAGCGCTTCATCTGGGGTGGTCGCTCCGAGGTTCGCGCCGTGCTATACATGGCCACGATCTCGGCGATACGCTGTAATGCGGTCATCCGCGCCTTTGCAGAACGCCTCAAAAACGCCGGCAAACCGCCCAAGGTCGTCATCGTCGCCTGCATGAGGAAGTTGCTCACCATCATGAATGCCATGTTGAAAAATAATACCCCTTGGCAGCCACAAAACACTTGACTTTAAACACGGTTGCTCTCCCGCTGGCGGGAGAGGGTTTTCGAACCACCCTCAACCTTGCCTTCTCCCGCCAGCGGGAGAAGGGACTCTATTTGAGTCATTTGGTGCTTCGCCATTTCCGGCTCTTCCCGCAGATGCCGACAAAAGTAAATAATTCCTAATCCATGCGCTTCCCCGATTACCTTCACCTTGTTTCGGCTTCTCTTCGGGCTTACGGAGGCCGCAGCTTTTTGACTGGTCTGGGGATCGCCATCGGCATCGCCACGGTGGTGTTGCTCACCGCCATCGGCGGCGGCGTGCAACGCTTCGTGCTCAATCAATTCACCCAGTTCGGAAGCCATTTGATCGCGGTGACGCCGGGGCGTACCCAAACATTCGGCGTCTCCGGAGGACTGATCGGAACGGTCCGGCCCTTGACGGTGGCCGACGCCGCAGCGATCGGACGGCTTCCCCAAGTGCTGGGCGTGGTGCCGATGGTGATGGGCAACGTGGAGGTCAAGGGTGCCGGACGCAGTCGCCGCACCACCTTGTTCGGGGTGGGTCCCGACCTGCCCCGGGTCTGGCGCCTTCCCCCTACCGCCGGCCGCTTCCTCCCCCCCGGAAACCGCCCGTTCACCACCTTGGGCGCCACCGTCCGTCATGAATTGTTCGACAGCGGATCGGTGCTGGGTCGACGACTGACCATCGCCGGCGAGCGCTACCGTATCATCGGGATGATGACCCCCAAGGGAAGAATGCTCGGCTTCGACCTCGACGACGCGGTGTATGTGCCGGTGGAACGCGCCTTGGGATTGTTCAACCGGGAAGGGGTGATGGAAATCGACATTCTCTATGCCCCCGACGCCGACAGCGCCAAGGTGGCGGAAAAGATACGCGCGCTTTTGCAGCGTCGCCACGGACGCGAGGACTTCACCCTCATCACCCAGGATCAAATGCTGGAGACTTTGGGCTCGGTCTTGGAAGTCCTGACGCTGGCGGTGGGTGCCTTGGGCAGTATCTCCCTGATCGTCGGCGGCATCGGCATTCTCACCATCCAAACGGTCGCGGTCAGCGAACGGCGGGGCGAAATCGGCTTGCTGCGTGCATTGGGCGCCCGCCGCCGGCAGGTCATTTTCCTCTTCCTGGGGGAAGCCCTGCTGCTGGCGCTGCTGGGAGGAATCGCCGGACTGGTCCTGGGCGGGGGCGGCGCCTGGCTGATAGCCCTCTTGATTCCGGAACTGCCCGCCCGCATGCAATGGGATTACGCACTTTTGGCCGAGGCGGTCGCCGTCGCCGTGGGCCTTGCGGGGGGCGCGATTCCCGCCTGGCGGGCGGCAAGACTGGATCCCATCGTGGCGTTGCGCGCGGAATGAAATTGATATTTCTCAATGCCGCGCTTGATCCCGCCCACTACACTCGAAATCAATTTCCATCGAAAGGAGGCTGAATAAGGTGGCTAGCAATCCAAGAAAATCTTCCGAGTCGGTCTCCATGTTCGGGAGCTACCGCCTGTTTCGTCTCTTCGGTTTCGAGGTCAAGTTGGATCTGAGCTGGTTGCTTTTGGCGCTGCTCATTACCTGGACCTTGGCCGCGGGGATGTTTCCCGCCGATTATCCCGACCTTTCCAAAAAAACCTATTGGTGGATGGGCGTCGCCGGCGCGGTGGGCATTTTCTTCTCCATCGTGTTCCACGAACTGTCCCATTCGCTTGTCGCACGGCGCTACGACTTGCCGATCAGGGGGATTACTCTGTTCATCTTCGGCGGAGTCGCGCAAATGGAACACGAGCCTCCCAGCCCCAAGGCGGAATTTTTCATGGCGATCGCAGGTCCCCTGGCAAGTTTTCTGCTCGCGTTTCTTTTCTTCCAACTGGAAACTCTGGCCACTTCGGGAGCGTGGCCGACCGCGATCATCGGAATCGCCCACTACCTGGGGATCGTCAACATGGTGGTCGCGGTGTTCAACCTGGTGCCCGCCTTTCCTCTGGACGGCGGTCGCATGCTGCGCGCCTTGCTATGGCAATGGAAGAAGAATCTGCTGGATGCCACTCGCCTTTCCAGTCAGATCGGCGCCGGATTCGGGCTGGTGTTGATGATTCTGGGCGTTCTGGCCTTCATTCAAGGCAATTTCATCGGCGGCATGTGGTGGTTTTTGATCGGCGCTTTCCTGCGCGGCGCCGCCCGGACCTCATACCAGCAAATGGTTTTGCATGAAATGATTCAAGGGGAACCCGCCAGCCGGTTCATGCGGCGCGAACCGGTCACCGTCCCCCCCTCGATCAATGTGCGGCAATTGCTCGAAGATTACGTCTATCGCTATCATTTCAGGATGTTCCCGGTGGTGGAAGACGCCAAGCTGTTGGGTTGCATCACCCTGGAGGACGTTAAGAAAATACCTTCCGAACAATGGCCGCAAAAACAAGTAAGGGATCTGTCCACCCCCCCCTCGTCCGCCAACACAATCTCCCCCGATATGGATACCGCCAAGTTGTTGTCCGCCATGAATCGACCCGACGCACCCGTGTGTTTCATGGTGGCGGAAGATGAACGCCTGGTGGGCGTCATTTCGCTGCGGGATTTGAGGGAGATCATCGAACTCAAATTGGAGATCGAACAATCCCCCGGCTGAACACGTCTCCTCAACGCCGCCAATACACACGCAAGAGTCCGGCTTCATCGGTGTACTGGATTTCCAACTCCCCCTCGTAGGCACGCTCGATCGCCTCGCCCACGCCGCGCGGAAGATGGATATCGGTAAAGGTGATCACCGTCTCGCCATCCTGATCCTCGATAGCCATCAAGCGTTTCATGGGATGTTGGGCTTTCTGTTCTTCCACCTTATTGTGGACCAGATGGAGGATTTCATCCCGATGGGCATGGAAAAACTCCCCGCCCAAGGTTAAGAACCCCGCCGGCACTTTATCATGGACGCGCAGGCACGCCGGGCATACGGTGTCATGGATACCGGACGGCGGAGTGGATTGCCATTGCCACCTTCCGCCGCTGAATACCACGCCGCATTCCTTGCACACACTGGGCTCGGCCGGCTTGCTGCGCGTCATGTAAGGATCGTGGATCCGCTCCTTGATCAAGCGATCCCGCCGACCTTGCTTTCCGACATCACCTTCTTTTCCACTCATTTTTCACTCCCTCACAGAACCATCACAAAATTTCCCGTCTCAGCCGTCGATCTCAGCGGCTTCGTCCTCTTCCAAACACGCCCCTCAGACATTGGCATTACGCGGTTGATCGACATGCTGACCGGGCGCCAAATCGGTGCGGTCGGCCGTCACCAGACACTTCGGCTTACCGTTTTCGATGTCGAAGGTATTCTTCCAATGAAAGGGATACAAGTTGTCCCCAACGTCTCCGCCTCCGGCTTCCACGTTCTCGATCCTCCAACCGTATTCCAATTCCGAATTATATTGATGCCGGTTGAGCCACGCACCGCATTGATCCTGACGCCATTCGGTCGGATCCCGATCCGGGGTTACCCGGCCCTTTTCCCATACGGCCTGAATCTTGTTTTCGCTATATGCCATTCGTTTTGCCTGCCAGTTAATCCCTGGAAATACAATGATCAATCAGGTTTCTCACCTTATATTCAATCCAAAACGATAAAAGACGTCATTGCGATTCATCAATGAAAATTCCGCGCCGATGGTATATTTAAAAAATTGGCGTGAATGGGAAATACATATGCATCCGCTCCGCATCAAACGCGCTTATGATCCCCCGACCGAGGAAGACGGCGCGCGCTATCTAGTGGACCGCCTGTGGCCGCGGGGAAAACGCAAGGAGGCATTGCAATTGACGAGCTGGATCAAGGAAGCCGCCCCCTCCGCCGCGCTTCGGCGATGGTTCGGGCACGATCCCGACAGATGGGAAGCTTTCCAAAAGAAATATTTCGACGAACTCGAGCACAATCCGGAAAGCTGGCGCCCGCTATTGAACGCCTTGGAAAAAGGCGCCGTAACTCTGGTTTACGCCGCCAAGGATACCGACCGCAACAACGCGGCTGCGCTGAAAGCGTTCCTGGAGTCGCGCCTCAGCGATAAAACTCCACCTGAAACCGAACCGGGCCCATAGCTTCCACTTCGTGGGGCACCTCCGGTTCAATGACGCCGGGACGGTCCGGATCGAGCAGATGCTCCTCCGGTTTACCGGCGCCTTCCACCGGGTCCGGCAAAATCCGGTATTTAAGGGTGCCTTCCCGTACCCGAATGACGCCCCACACCCCGGCAGCCGTTCGATGAGAACGGGTCAATCCGGGCGGCATGGTTTGTTCGGTAAATTCCGGGGTTTTCTTGTAGCAGACAAGGCCATCGGGTAAGGGTCGCATGTCGCGCTCCTTTAAATAAAAAAGCAGGCTTCCCTGCCTGCTTTTTTAATATTTCCGGTCAGTCCTCGGACGCCTGTTTGACGCCTTTTTTGCTCAATCTCACCCTTCCCTGGCGATCGATTTCGAGTACCTTGACCCGGACCACGTCGCCTTCCTTGAGGACATCGCGGACGTTTTCCAAGCGCCGGTCGGTGATCTGGGAAATATGCAGAAGGCCGTCCCGGCCCGGCAAGATATTGACGAAGGCGCCGAAATCCATGATCCGGACCACCTTGCCTTCGTATTCCTTGCCCACCTCCACGTCGGCGATGATTTCCTCGATCCGGCGCCGCGCTTCTTCGCTGGCGCTCTTATCCACGGATGCGATCTTGACCATCCCGTCGTCGCTGATGTCGATGCTGACGCCGGTCTCTTCGGTGATGCTGCGGATGGTGGCGCCGCCCTTGCCGATCACGTCGCGGATCTTGTTCGGGTCGATCCGGAAGGTGGTGATGCGCGGCGCATAGTCGGACATTTCCTCGCGGTGCGACGGCAGGACTTCGTTCATCTTGCCGAGAATATGGAAACGTCCGGTCTTGGCCTGTTCCAGCGCGGTACGCATGATCTCGGGGGTAATCCCTTCGATCTTGATATCCATCTGCAGCGCGGTCACCCCGCTGTCGGTACCCGCCACTTTGAAGTCCATATCGCCCAGGTGATCCTCGTCGCCCATGATGTCGGACAGGACCGCGTACCGATCGTCTTCCTTGATCAGCCCCATGGCGATCCCCGCCACCGGCGCCTTGATGGGGACCCCCGCATCCATGAGCGCCAGGCTGGTGCCGCAGACGCTGGCCATGGAGCTGGAACCGTTGGACTCGGTGATTTCCGACACCACGCGGATCACGTAGGGAAATTCATCCTCGGTGGGCATCACCGCCACCAGCGCCCGTTTGGCCAGTCGACCGTGACCGATCTCGCGGCGTTTGGGCGCCCCCACGAAGCCCGTCTCTCCCACGCAGAAGGGCGGGAAATTATAGTGGAGCAAGAAAGATTCCAAATACTCCCCTTCGATGGCGTCGATCAACTGGGCGTCCCGTCCGGTTCCCAGGGTGGCGATCACCATGGCCTGGGTTTCGCCGCGGGTAAACAGGGCCGATCCGTGCGTGCGCGGCAGGACGCCGGGCCGAATGCTGATCGGCCGAATGTCTTCCAAGCCCCGCCCGTCGATGCGATCGCCGTCGCTGAGGATTCTTCCGCGGACCATTTTCTTTTCCAGGGTCTCCAACACGGATTTGACCTCAAGCGGCGTGTATTGCTCGTCCTCGGTCAATGCCTCGATCACCGCGCTGCGAATTTCCTTGAGCGTTTGGGAGCGGGCTTTCTTTTCCCGAACCCGATAGGCCTCCAGCAATCCTTCCCGAGCTTGGGCGGACACTTTTTCCTCCAACTCGGCATCGGTCTCCGGAGCGGTCCATTCCCAAACGCTGGGATTGACCTCGGCGGTCAATTCCTTGATCGCCTCGATGGCGGTCTGCATCTGTTCGTGGCCGAACAGAACCGCATCCAGCATGACGTCCTCGGGCAACTCCTTGGCCTCCGATTCCACCATGATGACCGCATGCTCGGTACCGGCTACCACCAAATCGAGTTGCGAATCAGCGAGTTCAGTGGCGGTGGGATTGAGCAGATATCGGCCGTCCCGATACCCGACCCGCGCCGCCCCGATGGGCCCCTGGAAGGGCAAACCGGCAACCGACAAGGCGGCCGACGCACCGATCAGCGCGGGAATGTCCCCATCCACTTCGGGATTGGAAGACAGCACCGTGGCGATGACTTGAACCTCGTTATGGAATCCGTCCGGAAACAAGGGACGGATGGGGCGGTCGATGAGGCGCGAAGTCAAGGTCTCCTTTTCCGAAGGTCGACCTTCGCGTTTGAAAAAGCCGCCGGGAATGCGTCCGGCGGCATAGGATTTTTCCTGGTAGTTGACGGTGAGGGGAAAAAAATCGGTGCCTGAGGCCGCTTCCTTTGCTCCCACCACCGTGACCAGCACCACCGTGCCGTCCATCTGAACCAGCACCGCGCCGTCGGCCTGACGGGCGATTTCGCCGGTTTCCAGAACGACCTCATGGTCACCGTATTGGAATGCTTTACGAATTGCGTTCATGCCGTACCTCCCTGCACGCCACCCTGCGGACGCACTAAAGTGCGTAAAAATTCTCTGTCCTGATAATGTTTCATCGGGAATATTACTTACGTAGTCCTAGACGTTCGATTAGATTGCGATAGCGTTCGATGTCTTTGCGTTTGAGATAACTCAGAAGCTTGCGCCGCTGATTGACCAACCGCAACAAGCCACGGCGAGAATGGACGTCTTTTTTATGCTGCTGGAAATGAGGGGTCAATTGCGTGATCCGGGCGGTCAGCAAGGCCACCTGCACCTCGGGGGAGCCGGTGTCCCCTTCGCCGCGTTGATAATCCTGCATGATCTGGCGTTTTTCTTCAGCGCTCAAAGGCATGGTTGTCACTCCTGATAGACTGATGGTTGAAAATTTTCAGCTACGCGGTTTGTTCCGTAGCGTTTCGATTCGGCCTCGAGAAGACCAGTTTGAACAAGCGGCGAGGCGCAACCCGACCATCATCGAGTACTTCGCCCACGCCCAGAAAGGTTCCCTCCCGATTATACAGGCGAACGCATCCCTGCGCCTTAAGTTTGGGAATCATGACCGGCTGCCCCCGCATGACGTAAAAGGCCATATCATCGGAAAGACTGACCGAAGGAAACGCAAGCACCGCCCGATCGATGGGAAGCAACAACCGGCGGCGCTCCTCCAAGGACATTGCCGTCAGCCGATCCAGGGTGACGGCGTCATCGATGACGAAATCCCCCACCCGCGTCCTTCGCAATGCCTCCACATGCCCGGCGGTGCCGAGTTCCTTGCCGATGTCCTCGGCCAATGTCCGGATGAACGTTCCCTTGGAGCAAAAAATTTCCAACTTGAGAAAATCCGAACCGAACTCCAATAACTCAAGCGAGTGGATGGCCACTCGCCGTGGCGGGCGTTCCACTTCGATCCCCTGCCGGGCCAAATCGTAGAGACGCTTGCCGCCCTGCTTGAGCGCCGAATACATGGGCGGAATCTGATCGATTTCTCCCCGGAAGCGCGCCAAAGCCGGTTCAATCGTCGGTTCATTCAGAGCCGGCACGGGACGGCGGTCGGTAATCTCTCCTTCCACATCGCCGGTCGCGGTCGCCGCTCCCAAGCGAACCGTCACCCGATAACGCTTGTCGCTGCCCAGCAGAAACGGCGAAATTTTGGTCGCCTCGCCGAGACAAATCGGCAAAAGTCCCGAAGCGACCGGATCCAGGCTGCCGGTGTGCCCCGCCTTGCGGGCACCGAGCAAGCGTTTGACCTTCTGCAGGGCATGATTGGAGGTCACTCCCTGCGGTTTGTCTAAAAGCAAAATGCCGTGGATATCGTCTCCCCGGCGGCGTCTGGGTTGCTTACTCATCCGATTCTCCTTCAGAGCCGGTCGGCTTCGAATCTTTCCTCCCCTCTTGCTCGGCAATTCGATCCAATAAGCGCGTCATTCTCAAGCCGCTTTCGATCGCGGTATCTCGATAAAAACGCAATTCCGGAATGAAACGCAGCCGCAGGACTTTGCCCAATTCCCGACGCAAGAAAGGCGCCGCAGACTTGAGCGCCTCGAGGGTCGCTTCCAGTTGACTCTCTTCGAGCGTACTGACATAAATCTTGGCCACCGATAAATCCCGACTCACGTCCACGTCGTCCACAGTCACCCACCCCAGGCGCGGATCCTTGAGCTCGTCGCGGATGAGCACCGCCAATTCTCTTTGCAGCTGCGAAGCCACCCGCCGAGCGCGCTCATATTCTTTGGTCATGGTTCAGCCTTCGGCCTCCACTTCCACCCGCTCGTAGACCTCGATCTGATCGCCTTCCCGGACGTCGTTGTAGTTCTTGACGCCGATCCCGCATTCCATGCCGGCCTTGACCTCGGCGACGTCGTCCTTGAAGCGGCGCAGGGACTCCAAATGACCTTCGTAGATCACCACATTGTCGCGCAACACGCGGATCGGGAGATTGCGACGCACGAAACCTTCCTTGACCATGCAGCCGGCAATCTGGCCCAGTTTGGGATGACGGAAGACCTGGCGCACCTCGGCCAAGCCGACGATCCGTTCCTTCATCTCCGGCGCCAACATCCCCTTGATGGATTTCTTGACGTCGTCGATGACGTCGTAAATCACGCTGTAATAGCGGATTTCCACCCCTCGTTCCTCGGCCAGCTTGCGACCGCCGGCATCGGCGCGAACATTGAAGCCGATGATAATCGCCTCGGAAGCCAAGGCCAGGTTGACGTCGCCCTCGTTGATCCCGCCGACGCCGCCGGAAATCACCCGGACTTGCACTTTCTCGGTGGACAACTTGGCGAGAGAATCGCGCAAGGCCTCCAGGCTTCCCTGCACATCGGCCTTGATGACCAGGTTGAGATCCACCGCCTCGCCTTCTTCCATCCGCGAGAACACCTGTTCCAACTTGGTCGCTTGTTGTGCCGCCAGTTTTTTGGAGCGGCTCTTCTCGGTGCGCAATTCGGCGATTTCTCTGGCGATTTTTTCATCTTCCATCGCGGTCAATTCGTCCCCCGCGTTGGGTACCCCGGAAAGCCCCAGGATTTCCACCGGCGCCGACGGTCCCGCCTCCTTGACCTGACGACCGTGCTCGTCGAACATCGCCCGAATCCTGCCGTAATGTTCGCCGCACAGCACCATGTCGCCCTTATTCAAGGTACCGGCCTGTACCAAGACGTCGGCCACCGGCCCGCGCCCCCGATCCAACCGGGATTCCAATACCACCCCGCGCGCACTGCCCTTGGTCGGCGCTTTCAGCTCCAACAATTCGGATTGCAATAAAATCGCTTCCAGCAGGTGATCGATCCCCTGACCGGTCATCGCCGACACCGGAACAAACTGGGTATCCCCGCCCCATTCTTCCGGCACCACTTTCAGGGCCGACAATTCATTTTTGATCCGATCGGGGTCGGTATCCGGCTTATCGATCTTATTGACGGCCACCACCAGCGGCACCCCCGCCGCGCGGGCGTGCTCCACCGCTTCCTTGGTCTGCGGCATCACGCCGTCGTCGGCGGCCACCACCAACACGACAATATCGGTCGCCTGGGCGCCGCGGGCCCGCATCGCGGTGAAAGCGGCGTGGCCGGGCGTGTCCAGGAAGGTAATCCGACCGTGATCGGCCTTTACCTGATAAGCGCCGATATGCTGGGTAATCCCGCCGGCTTCTCCGGCCGCCACTCGAGTCCGGCGAATATAGTCCAATAGGGAGGTCTTGCCGTGATCCACGTGTCCCATGATGGTCACCACCGGCGACCGGCTTTTCTCCTTGGACAAGGAAACGGTCGCCCGGGACAGAAGATCCCCTTCCAGATCCTCGGGACTTTGCAATTTGACCTTATGCCCCATTTCCTCGACGATGATCGCCGCCGTTTCCTGATCGAGATCCTGGTTGATGGTCGCCATGATGCCCAGTTTCATCAACTGCTTGATCACTTCGGTGGCTTTGACCGCCATGCGTTGGGCCAGATCGGAAACGGTGATCGATTCGGGGACCGCCACCTCGCGTACCGTTTGAGTGACCGGCGGACGCGGCTTTTCGGCCTTCGCCTTTTTCTTGCGGCGCGCCTTGGCGGCCAATACCTTCTCCGAAGCCTCCAGCTTTTTGCGTTCGGGGCGTTCCTTTTTCTTCGCCTTTTTCTCTTCCCGGGCTTTGCGGGAAGGCGCCGGCTTTTCCGCGGGAGGCGCCGTCTCGACGGGCGCTTTTTCCTTGGCTTCGACCTCAGCCGCCTCTTTGGCCGCTTTTTCCTCGCGGCGCGCCGCCTCCTCCGCTTCGCGGCGGACCTGCTCCTCGGCTTCCTGTCGACGACGCAACTCTTCCTCGCGGCGCTTGTCTTCCTCGGCGCGACGGGCGGCTTCGGCTTCCTCGCGGCGTTTGTCTTCTTCCAGGGCCTCCTGGCGGCGTTGCTCCTCCAATGCCTGGCGGGCCTTTTCCGCCTCCACCTGCTCCGGCGTCAAGCCGCTGACCGCGCTGCGCTTGACATAGGTGCGGCGTTTGCGCACCTCCACGCTGACGGTCTTGGTTCCGCGCCCCGGTACCCGACCTTGACGAAGCTCTTTGACTTCCCGGCGCTTCAGCGTCACCCGGCGCGGTTCCGCGGTTTCATCCGTGTCGCCCTTGCCGTGACTCTGGCGCAGATACGCCAATAAGCGCACCTTTTCGTCATCGTTCAAAATATCATTGGCATCGCTTTTAGGCAGGCCGGCTTCGGTCAATTGACTCAGCAGGCGTTCCGGTGGAATACCGATGGTATCGGCCAATTGTCTAACGGTCACTTCACTCATATATTCTCACCCCCTTTTTACTCACCTGCCTGACTTTGCTCCGCGAACCACGGTTCACGCGCCTTCATGATCAATTGCGCGGCCTTATCCTCGTCCAGACCGGCATTGACTTCCCGCAGTTCGTCCACCGACATTTCGGCCAGATCGTCCACGGAGACGACGCCGGTTTTCGCCAATTGATGCGCCAGCGCTTCGCTCATGCCTTCCAATGCCAGCAATTCGGGTTCCGGC